>DISL01000051.1 GCA_002421845.1 Epsilonproteobacteria bacterium UBA6211
GATGAAGAATCTGCAGCAAAATATGAGGTGTTGATTGAAGATTTGGATAAACAGATACATACAAAACCACAAGATATAGCCAATATGATTTCTTTATTGTTAAATGAAGCAGACGGTGGCGGATCATCAAAAGGAAAGGGTAGATAATGGCTGAAGAGAAAGACTCACTAAAAGGGATGTCTATGCTTGAAAAAGTTGCAAATTTTTGTGTACTTATCGGTGAAGAAGCAACTATTAAAATTTTTCAACACCTCCCAAAAGATACTGTTGAGAGAATAACAACTTCAATATCTACAATAAGAACGGTAGATAAGGAAGTCTCTTTAGCCATATTAAATGAATTTTATGTATTGGCACGTTCTAGCGGTTTTATAAATTCCGGTGGTTTTGACTATGCAAAAGATATTTTATATAAAACTTTGGGTAAAGAAGAAGCAGAGAGAATTTTGGCAAAACTGTCAAAAATGCATATGGCTTCACAGTCTTTTACTTACCTAAATGCTATCAATCCAAAACAACTTGCCGACTTTATCAAAGATGAATCTCCTCAAACTATGGCAGTAATATTATCTCATATGGAACCTGCAAAAGCTGCCGAGGTATTGACTCAACTAGATGAGGATATAAGAGTAAAGGTAACCATGCAAATGGCTACCATAAAAGATGTATCACCTGATGTTGTAAGGACTATGTCTGTTGTTTTGGAGAAAAAACTAGAATCATTGTTATCGTCTATCGTAGATGTAGGTGGAGTGAAGGTTGTAGCAGATATGCTAAATCGTCTTGGTCCAAAAGCACAGGATATTCTCAAAAATATAGAGGGAGTTGATAGTACACTTTCTCAAAGAATTAAAGAAAATATGTTCGTATTTGAAGATTTAATTAGTCTTGATACAGAATATGTACAAAAAATATTACAAAACGTTGATATGGCAGATGTGGCAATAGCTATGAAAAATGCTGCTCCTGAAGATATAGATAAAGTAACATCAGCAATGAGTCAAAGAGCAAAAGATAGATTCCTTGAAGAGTCTGAAATGCTTACTAAGGTAAAAATTAAAGATATTGAAGTCGCTCAAAGAAAAATGTTGGATGTTGCACAAAAAATGATTGAAGACGGTACAATAGATAGAGGAATGGAACAATAATGGCCATAAATAATGTAACCACCGGTGCTAAGATTGTTAAACAAAAAGATGATGGGGTAGTTCCATACCAATTAGGTGCATTTATGGGCAATGTTTCAGAGCCTGATATGCCTAATTTTCACAAAGCTGGGAATGCTGTTTTACACTCTCAATCGGACATAAACTCATCCATACAAAGTAGTGCTGATTTAGGTAAGATTTTTGAGGAATTAAACAATATAAAAACTAAAATTGACAACATAGAATCAAACGGTGTAGGTTCAAAAGAGCTTGATAAGCAAGTTGTAACGGCGATAAAAGAACTCAAGCAATATGCCTCTTTTTTTGAACAAGCAACATTTGCGTTGGAAGCAAAAATTTTAAAAACTTCTATGTCGATAGCAAAAAAAATAATTTCTATCGAACTTGGTGAAAATTCATCTAAAATAGCTAAAGAAACTATTAATAATATTCTTGCCAAAATTAAGACGGCATCTAAGATAACGATACATTTAAACCCTAAAGACTACGCCGTATTAAAACACGATTTACAGTTACAACCTTTTATCGTATTAAATGAAGACCCGAATGTAACTGCCGGAGGTGTAGTTATAGCTAGTGACCTTGGAAATTTTGATGGAAATATAGAAGCAAAAATTACTTCTATGGTTGAAACATTGGACTCTATCGTATAACTTTTCTTTATCTTAGTTTAACTTTCATAAAAACTTCTTTTTAGTTTGCTTTCTTATTATTTTTGTGCTATAATTTATCAAAATAAAAATTTGGATATTGGTGATGGAAATAAGCGATAGAGATTATGATGTTTTAGTAGATACTGAAATTGTAGTTGATGTAATGCTTGGTAGCTGTCATATCAGTATGAAAGAGTTTTTGGAACTAGGTGAGGGTGATATAATAGCCCTTGACAAAACTGCAGGTGCCGGTGGTGATATTTATGTGAATAAGCGAATAGTTGGCACGGGTGATATTATAGTTATGGATGAGAAACTAGCTGTTAGGGTTCAAGATGCTATGGATTCTGACAATGTTGTTAGATATTTCTTTGAAGAAGGACTAAATTAAAAGGATTTAAAATGGCAGTAGAGAATGTACAAACTTCAACAAAAGCTGATGCTTACGGTAATGCTTATACCACGGCTATTTCAAATGATAAGTTAACAAATCAAGATTTCTTGAAACTTATGCTTACAGAGCTTCAAATGCAAGATCCTACAAAACCTATGGATTCACAAAATATGCTTCAATCACAAATGCAAATGAGTGCTATAGAGACAAACCTTCAGACAATAGAGACTATGAAGTCTTTGCAAAAATCTTTTGCACAAAGTGCTTTATCACAGTCGGCTAATATGATAGGTCATATTATAGAAAACGGTGAATACGGTGATACAGGTGCGTACAAGGAGTTTTATGTAGGTGCCGTTGAGTCTATAGACGGTGATATAATGCTTCATGCTTATCAAGTTTTGGGATATGATTCTGAAACTTCAGAGTATATTCTTTCAAAAGAAAAAGAACTGTTAAATTTAAATAGTATTACAAAGATTAACTAAGGATTTAAGATGATAGGTGCATTGTACAATGGAATATCTGGTCTTAGTGCTTTTCAACAAGCTTTAAATAGTGAGTCAAACAATATATCAAACGTTAATACGGCAGGTTATAAAAGTGATAGTGTAACATTTGCCGATATGATGTATCAACAAGGTATAGGTAAAGGTGCTAGTCTTCAGTCTGTACAAAAGAGTTTTACGCAAGGTAATCTTAAAATAACCGGTAATCCTTACGATATGGCTATAGACGGTAAAGGTTTCTTTATGGTCAAAGGTCAAAGAGAAGAGATTTATTATACCCGTGCCGGTGATTTTAGAATGGGTACCGATGGAACTTTGCAAACACCTAGTGGACTTAATGTAATGGGATTCCCTATCGGTCCGGTTAGTTCCGTTTCTTCAAATCCTTTGATTACTCAGTTCACATCGGCTTATGATAAAT
This sequence comes from Epsilonproteobacteria bacterium UBA6211, assembly GCA_002421845.1. Taxonomy (GTDB): domain Bacteria; phylum Campylobacterota; class Campylobacteria; order Campylobacterales; family Arcobacteraceae; genus UBA6211. Next base: position 3,147 of record DISL01000051.1, read on the forward strand.
ATTTGGGTTCTCAACTTGTTATTGAAGATAGTGAGGTTCTAACTTTTAATGCTAGAGCTACGGATTATACAAGTAGTGCTACAAGTGATTTAAGTGCCATGAGCGGTAACGGTTATAAAACTGCAGGTGCAAAGGTGGCTGATGTTGAAGCTTTGGCTACTTACTATAGACAAAAACTTTCTGAATTAGCTCCGGTGCTTAGTGCCGGAACACCAAGCGAAGCACAGGTAAGTACGATAAATTATTCTGATTTTGCTACGAAATTGGTAGCCGAGGGTGATTATGTGGAAGTATTTGTAAACAATACAGTTTATAGACAGTCATTTGATACAGACGCACAGACGACGATGAATAAACTATCAGACCAAGTTTCTTCGGCAAAAGGACTAACAAGTAGTGTAGATTCTACCGGACTTTTAACTATCACATCTTTAATCCCTGGGCAGAAGGTAACCATAGCAAATCCAAAAATAAATGATGATGATTATTTGGTAAATACGGTTACCGATGCCGTAAAAGGTAGTGGACTAGCTGCCGTTGATAGTGCAAGGGTTGCCTTGCAAACAGCAGTTGAGAGAGCCGGAGCTGAGTTCTTGGAACTTACAAATAGGGTAGATTTATCTAACACTGCAGCTTTGCAAGTAGATAAAATACAATTAAAACTTGATAATCTAGGTATCAGTACAAACGGATTTGGAACACCTGAGGTTGTGAACGGTGTTATACTTATGAATCAAGGTGACCACTCTTATGTACTTGGTAAGGTAAGTACATCTTATTTCACGGATGTACATAGTCTCAAGCCACTAGGTGAAAATTTGTACGGCAAAACTTTTGCTAGTGGAGAGCCTATAGAAGCAGGGCAACTTAATAGTGTAAAAAATACTATTTTAGAGATGAGTAATGCCGAACTAGGAACTAGCTTGACAAATCTAATGGTTTATCAAAGGGCATTTGAAGCAAATTCGAAAGCTATTACCACAAGTGATGAGTTTTTGAATGTGGCTATACAGCTTAAGAAATAGGTAGTATATTTAGTAATTGGTTATTGGTAGGAGATTATCAATGCCTGATTACTAGATGTTTATAGTTTAGCTCTTAAAAAAGAGTTAAATTATGAACATTGTTTGTTCAGATGGTAAATGGAGGGTAGTTTTACCTTTTACCTTTTACCTTTTACCTCATAAAAAAGGATTTAAAATGATTGGCGCACTATGGACAGGAATTTCGGGATTGTCTTCACACCAAAAAGCTTTGGATAATGAAGCAACAAATATTGCCAATGTTAATACGGTAGGATACAAAGCATCTAGAATCTCTTTCGCAGATCAGATGTATCAAGATAAAATCGGTAAGGGCTCAAAAGTCCTTGATGCAGAAAAACTATACACTCAAGGTAACCTAAAAGTTACTGGCGTAAGCTTTGACATGGCATTATCCGGTCAGGGATTTTTTACGGTAAGTGATACTAGAAGTAGTGGAAGTAGTGAGACGTACTATACAAGAGCAGGAAACTTTCGTATGGGTGAAGATGGAACTCTTCAAGATGCAGCAGGTAATAAGGTACAAGGTTGGGCTATGGCAGACGTGGATGCTGAAACTGACGTAAAAACAACCAATCCAAATATTACATATTTTACAAATGATTATACAAAACTTGCAGCATCAAAAATAATAAGACATAATAACAAAATAGAGACTATTACTGCTAAAATGACAGATTATACTCAAACTGCTACAGCTGATGCCGCGAGTGTATTTACAGGTGCCGGACTTAAAACAAAATCCGGTAAGATTTCTGATGTTGAGGCATTGATAAGTGAATACAATACTAAACTTACTGCTTATCAGTCAAATCCTGCAGCTACATCTTCACCATCTATAGCTCAAACTAGTTTTGTAAGATTTCCTCTTGACAGTACCGCTAGTGGTGACGGTGACCAAATGTATGTATATATAAACGGCACAAAATATTCTCAAAGTTTTGATACCGACTATGCAACTACTATGAAAAAATTAGCGGATCAAATATCTGCTATTCCAGGCTTTAAAGCATACACTGCAGCCGGAGCAAGTGGAAGTATAGCCGAAACTACTGATGATGCTGCATTAAATACTGCTTTGACTGGTGGAGCTTTGAAAATAGAGTCTTTAATTCCAGGTAAAATTTTTACCGTTGGTGAAGTAGCTGAAGCATCTGGTAGTATTACGTCTGTCGGTAGTGTTGTAAGTACGCAAGGAACACCTGCTGTAATAGGTACAGGTTTTGGTGCAGTTAAAAGTGCACAAGAAGCTCTACTAAAAGCAGTAAGTGGACAACAAAGGGATGTTTATACAACTACCGATATAGGTACAATGAACGGTACGGATGATTATACTTATCAAATATCTATATATAATGCCGATACAAAGGCTAATATTGATGTGCCTACCGTAGCATTGGCTATTACAAACCCTGCTGATATTGATGATATTATTACGGCTATCAACGCAGATGCTAGTTTAAGTACATATGTAGTAGCAAAAAATGTAAACGGTGCTATGGTGGTTGAGGTAAAACCTGAATTTGCAGGTTATAGTATAAACGGTTCTTTAGAAAATACTACAACATCAACCGTTATAGAAAAAAATTCAGCATATAGCGGTTGGAGTGGAGCAGGTGCAGAGTTTATTCAAATGATAAATACCGTTGACCAAACTGCATCACAAGATAGTCTGCAATTACGTTTGGATGTTCTAAATATATCTGATTCAGCTTTTGGTGAGTTTAGTGTAGATAGTACCGGTCTTATTACTATGAAACAAGACGGTGCTGAGTATGCTATAGGTCAAGTTGCTATTGCACTGTTTAATAATGAAAGAGGACTTGTTCCTATAGGTGATAACTTAGTGAAAAAGTCAAGTGAATCAGGTGAACCTATATTTAATGTAAACAACGACAAAACTGCTAAGATAGAGGGAAAAACACTAGAGCTTTCTACTGCAGACCTTTCAGAGTCACTGGTAAATCTAATGGTTTTCCAAAGAGCTTTTGAAGCAAATGCAAAATCAATCACTACAAGTGATGAGTTGCTAAATACATTGATTAACTTGAAAAGATAATTAAAACTGCTTGGAATTTCCAAGCAGTTTTAAAATGAATAACTAATAATTAATAGTTAATAATTTATGAGTTGCTTTGCAACAATTTTAAATATCGCTTTAGCGATACGATAGTTATTAATTATTAGTTACTAACTATTAATTAAAAGGTGGTTTTTATTTGGAGAATTTTGTACTTACCATAGTTCTTGGGGTTTTAGCATTATACTTTTTTGCTAGTAAAAACGTATATGTTTCACTTTATAGAAAAGTAAATGAAGAAAAAGAGTTATTGCAAGAACAAAACGAAAAACTTCAAGATTTGATAACAAAAAGTGAAAGACAGGTTAAAGGCTCTGTAAAGACACTAGAAGATACACACAATAACTTACACACTGCACGTGAGGATTTACAAAAGCTTAGGCTTGAAAATACTGAATTAAAACATAGAATTACAAGTTTACAAAATAGGGTAGATGAGCTATATGCTCAAGTTAATACCATGGTATAATATGAAAAAAATTTACATATTTTGTTTTTTGTTTTTCGCTATTTTACTAAATGCTAATACACTAAAATCACAGCCGGACATAATATTTGACTACAAAAGTTTGGTGGATTCAAAAAACAAAATTGAGCTTCATCTGGAGTTTAATAAAGCTGTAAGACTTATGGAACAGCAAAAATACAAAGAGGCTATAGAAAGCTTCAAAAAAAGTTCTTCAATGCTACAAGTACCGTCATATCTTAATATGGCGATAGCATATTACAATATAGAAAATTTTGATGAGGCAAAAAAGTATTTTGCTATGATTTATGAAAATCCTGAAAATATTTATGATGAATCTTATGCTTATATGAGTTCTAGTTACTATCTATATCAGATTACAAATGATGAAAAATATTTGGAATCTATTTTGGCAACAACAAAAAGAGCTTCCAATCTAAATGAACAAATAAAGTCGTTACTTGTAGATACTCTTATCCTTCTTAAGGAGTATTCTAAAGCTTTGGATGTACTAAATACGATGGAATATGAACATGATTTTAAAAAAGCATTGCTATATATCAAAATGCAAAACTTTACACAAGCAGAGATTTTTTTGGAACGTGCAAATGCAAAAACTCTTAATCCGGAACTAAAGCAAAAAATATTATGGCTAAAAGTATATAAAAATCTAAAAACCAGTGATTTGACGAAATTAATTGAAAACTTGGTGGAGATTGATAAAGATAGAGATAGGTTCAAGGCACATTTTGCATTACCTTTGGTGTTGTCTTTTAATAAACAAAAATATTCAAACTCAACTTATTTGCAAAGGGTTACTAATTTTGATGAGACTCGTGTTAGTGATTTTTTGTTTTATTTTGCACCTTTTATTTTCTCTGATACGCAAGAGATTATTTTTGATACTGCTAAGGGATTTATTTATAAATCTGAACAAAGTTTAAATAGACTTGATAGTATGATGGTTTATAATACCACATTACTTGAACACATCAAAAAAGACCCTGTCATAAGGGTAAATGAATTATCTAAGATTATTAAGACTAGCTCTAAATCCTATGAATTTTATAATCTAGGACTTGCTTATGCTCAAATTTTTGATTTTCATAATGCATATAAAAATTTCTCAAAAGCTTATATGTTAAACCCAGGTAATAAACTTTATGCTGCTATGACGCTTATAAGTGCAAAGAGGATAAATCTTGATATAAAAGAGAAAAAATATATCGAATCAAATATGCTTAGCAACGAAGGACTTTACAATTATTTCGGACAAATGCTCTATAAACTCGGTGTCAATAATAAATTACAAGTTAAAATAATGGTCAATGACCCTGTTTTTGCAGATAGTATATTTGTGAAGTCTATGGAGTTTTTGGAAGCTATGAAAGAAGAAAAAGCAATCCCTAAAAATAGTAGGTTACTCAAAGACCATACAAAAGAGCCGATGGTATTTTTGCTTAATCTTCTAAAAAAAGGGGATAAAGAAAATGAGTTTCAGTATTTTTCAAGATTACAAGATAAGGTACCGTTGAAATTCAATAATAACTTTTTGCAAGGACCTTTACTTATAACAGATTTTTATATGGATATGCTAAAAGGGATAGGTATGCTCTCTTTTGCAAATTTTGAGATTTACGGTAATAAAACACCGACATATCTTAGAACACAAGCCCTTAAGGAGCTTCATATAGGTAATCCTAAAAAAGCTTTGGATATATTGGAAAATTTACAGTACACCTATAAAATGGAAGATAAATTTACATTATATTTACAAGTAGCGGCATATCTCCAAGCGGGTATGTTAAATGAAGCAGTACTTACAATATCACTTATTAAAAGTCTTTTAAAGGATCATGGAGCTGATTTCTTAACAGGTGTTATGCTTATAAACGAACTGAAATTATCTGCTATAAATCAATACTTCAAATACCCTTATGAGGACTCTTTGATAGATATTGAACTTGTAGGATTTGATAAAATCTTAGAAAATTTTTAAAAAACTTTACAATTATTTTATTTTCATCTATTTTACATTTTACTTTTTACCTTTTATGTGGTATAATTTAGCAAATTTTGCTTTTTTAAGGGAGTTTTGATGGATTTGGGAAGAATTGCACAAATAGATAATGCCAAAGTAGAAAATATTCAAAAAGTACAAAAAGTACAAGAGAGCGATGAAAAGCAAAAAGTTGACCCTAATGAACAACATAAAAAGTCTCTTAATAAACTACCTGAGCCAAAAGAGGTTATCCTTGACAACGTAAGTTTCGGGTTTAACAAAGAGACAAACGACTTTTTTATAAAAGTAAAACGTGGTAATGTAGAAAACAAATACCCTACAGATGATATGATGAAATTAAAAGCTGCTTTACTAGATAGTTTAGAAGCTCAAAGTACAAAAAACTAATTAAAAGGTGGCGGTTTTGGCATCTGATTTAACCAATATATTAAAAAGTGAATTATCGAATACTATAGAACAACTACTTTCAAAAAAAGCTACGATAAAAGATATTATTAAAACAGATACATCGTCTCAGACTATAGAGACGTCAGTTTTGGTTGTTGCGAAGTTAGAGTTTAAAAATATTACATCCACATGGAATTTTATAATACCTACTGCGACAGGCGTTAAATTTGAATATTTAATGCTTGGTGGAATGGGTGATTTAAAAGAGGCGCTTGATGATGAAACAAGCGATGCAATAAAAGAGATTATCTCAAATGTATGCGGAAGTATGGCTACTTCTATCAATGCTCAAGGGTTTGATGATTTAGGAAAAGTGAAAACGGAAGTAGTTGATGTTTCGATTGTTGATTTTGAAAAATTAAAAAGTTTACCTAATATCTATAAAATCATTTTAGATTTAGATGGGGAAGAAATACTTGTTTTTGTATCTTTTGACGATATTATCAAACCGTATATAAGCTCAATTACCGGAGAGAGTGTTGTTGCTGATACAAATCATGCAAAAGCTCAAGCCCCTTTAATCCATAGTGGTGCACATGGTGTCAGTGCTCCAAATGAATTATCATCTTTATTGGATGAACATTCAGTGACAAATTTAAAACTTCTATTTGACATCAAGCTAAGGCTTAGTGTTCGTTTGGGTACTAAAGTATTACTTTTAAAAGATATTTTGAGATGGGATGTGGGTGAGATAATAGAACTAGAACAAATGGTGAATGAGCCTTTAGATATTTTGGTAAACGGTGTCAAGGTAGGTGAAGGTGAAGCTGTGGTTGTAGAGGGTAAATTTGGTCTAAAAGTCAAATATATCGGTGATGAAAAAAATAAACTTAAAAAAATAGGTTTGGTGTAGTGTATGGATAAAACAACCGTTATTGGTCTTGGTGGTGGAGTAGGTATTATCGCCTTAGCAATCATACTTGGTGGCGTTGGTTTTGGTCCGTATATAGATATTCCTTCCGTATTTATAGTTTTCGGTGGAACAGCACTTGTTATTGTCGGTCAATTTGAAGGTAATGATTTAAAAAGATTTGGAAAAGCTTTGAAAATAGCACTAAATGAAAATAAATCAGAACCGGTACCGGAACTTATAGAAAAAATCATATTTTATGCAACAGAGATAAAAAAACACGGTGTTATGAGTATAGAACAAAAAGTTCTTGCCGAAACAAATCCATTTTTTAAAGAGGCATTTCAACTTTTGGTGGATGGTACGAAACCTGATTTATTACAACCTTTACTTGAAACTAAACTAGAGCATATGGATAAAAGGCACGGTACTATACATCAGATGTTGAGCAATATAGGTGGTGTAGCAGGTGCGATGGGGATGGCTGGAACACTTGTAGGTCTTGTTGCTATGCTTGCAAACTTGTCTGACCCTGCTGCTGTTGGTCCTGCTATGGCTGTTGCCTTGCTTACTACACTTTACGGTGCTTTGATAGGTACGTTGTTTGCAGGATTATTTGAAAATAAGCTTGTACAAAAACATAAAGTTGAGGTAAATGCTTGTGAGATTATTATTCAAGGCTCAGTTATGATAGCTGCCGAAGAGTCGATAGGTAATATCAAGATGAAGCTAAATGCTATCTTAGTCCCTGAGGCTGAATAACTATGGCAAAAGGAAAATGCCCGGATTGTCCTAAATGTCTTCCCGGTTGGCTTGTACAATTTGGGGATTTGATGTCACTTTTGCTGGTGTTTTTTATTCTTTTACTCTCCATGGCGGTAATGGATAAGAAAAAGGTTGAAGAGTATTTTACTATCATGAAAAAGGCTATGGGATTTTTGGACAAAACAAGTAGCGTCGATGAGCAAACAGATGCTTTGAGTGAAGAAAAACAGAGTGAACAAGCTCCACAAGATAGTGAAGCTAGTGAGATGGACGAGGCGGCTCAACAAATGCAAGAAGTTGTAACAGAAATGAATCAAGCTGCACAACAGTCTCAAACACAAACAGAAAGTCAACAAATAGAGGTGATAAAAAGTCAAAATGAGTTTATCCTTGATATTCCTACAACTTTGCTTTTTAAAGATGATGAGTATGAGCTTACAAATACTGAATCAAGGGCTTTTATAGCAAAAGTTGCTAGAATAATAAGAACTATGCCTAATACTTTTCAAATAGAGATTATAGGTCATACGGATAGAAGTAGGTATAAAAGTGAACAACTACCGAGGGATAACTGGGATGTGTCTGCTTTGAGGTCTATTTCCGTGGTGAAAGAGTTGATAAAAAATAAAATAGACCCGGCACAGTTAAAGGTATCGGCTCATGCTTCATATAAACCCAAAAGTGATGTGGCTAGTGAAAACAGAAGGGTAGAGATGAGATTTTATTCCGATAAAGCTCAAAATGATGTTTTTGCACAAGAAAATTTCTTTGATAGATTGGAGTAACAAATGGAAAGCGTAAATAGTGTATCAATAATCAATAAAATGGAAATGCCTAAGACAAAAGAAACAGAACAACTTAAACAAGCATGTGATGACTTCGAGTCTTTTTTTATGCAACAATTACTCGATATATCTTTGAAATCGACAAATGTCGGTGGAGAGGGTGCCGGAAGTGACATTATAAAAGGTATGTACAGTGAGACAATGTCAAAGTCAACTGGTGGAAATCTAGGTATTAGTGATATGCTGTTTAGATTTTTAATTGAGAATAACCCATCTCTTAGTAAATCATAAAGGATACAAAATGGTTTCTACTCTAATAAATGAAATGATAGATAAAACACTTGGTTTACAAAGTCATATTATGGAAGATATTGAAGATATAAAATCGGCTCGTCATGAAAAACTTCTTGATAGAAATGAAATAAAACTTGAGATGATGCAAGAACTTGCTTCTAAAAAAGAGGATTTAAATAGAGCGTTATTACAAGCTATTCAAGATGGAGAAGATGTCAATCAGTACAGAGGTAGCGTAGATACTCTTGAAACAGAGTTGAAAAAATTGTATATGTTAAATGCAAGATTAGGGTCTATTGTGGAACCTGTTAGAAAAATGTATAAAGATATAGTCGATGAAATAGTTTCAGAATACGGAAGTAGTGTTGTAGAGGTAAAAGCTTAATGAGATTTTTTATAATTTTTGCTTTATGTTTAAGTTATCTAAATGCGATAGAGGTTTTGGTCGCTAAAAAAAATATTAGCTATAAAGAGATATTGTCTAAAGAGTATTTCACGGTAATGAGTGCTAATTTGTCCGATATACCAAGAACTTGTGAAGTTTTTAATATAGATAATTTTAATACTGGTCAGTATATAGCTTCAAAATATATAAAAGAGGGAGCGGTACTTTGCACAAAGGATGTTTTGGAATACAAACCAAAAGAGGTATTGTTTAATTTTGGGTCACTAGAAATAAAAACCGACGGTGAAGTTATTAATGAAACATCAGAATACATTACCATTAAAAAACATGATGGAAGTGTGCATAAAATCTATAAAGATGGGAGAGATCAATGAATATGCTCTCATTTTTGGGTGAAACTCCTACTCAGGCACTTCGAAATGCTCAAAAAGAGTGTGGGGAAGATGCTATCGTAATATCTACAAAAAAGATTGCCGATAAAAAAACAAGCGGTAAGGATATGTATGAGGTCGTAGTAGCATTAGAAGAAGAGTATGAAAAACATCAAAAAATACCAAAACAAAAAATAGTCAAAAAAACTCAGACGGAAGATATAGTACACACTGAATTCATAGCTCAGTTTTATGACTTTAAAGCTGAAATACTAAAAATGCAAGAGACTATTTTAAATGTTCAAAAATCTCTGTGGAGTCCAAAAAGTCAGTTGTTTGATTTGACTATACCTATCGAGTTTGTGGATATTTATAATCTTTTTGAACAAAATGAATTTGATTCTGAGATGACATATACCATACTTAAAAAAACAATTCAACAGTTACCGCCTCCACTTAAATCAAATCCTGCGAAGATTAAAGATTTTTTCAAATTAATTTTGCGTAGGATAATCCCTATAAAACATGAAGTTCCATTACGTAAAAATCAAAGAAAGATAGTTATGTTTGTTGGTCCTACAGGAGTTGGAAAGACGACTACCATAGCAAAACTCGCTGCACGATGTGCCTATAAAATGGATATGGATTATAAAGTAGGTATTATTACATTGGATTCCTTTAGGGTGGGTGCAATAGAACAATTAAGAGCATACACTACTATTATGAGATTGCCTTTGGAAGTGGTCAAAAAACCTGAAGAGTTGATAGAAGCTATTATTAGACTAAAAGATTGTAATTATATATTCATAGACACTGCAGGAAGTAGTCAATATGATTTTGACAAAATAGATTTAATCAATGAATATCAAAGTCAATTAGAAGATATTACTATAGAAAAGAATCTTGTATTACCTGCAAATATCAAGCAAAGTGATTTGTTGGATATTTATAGAAGTTACTCAAGGGTAGGGATAAATTATCTTACATTTACCAAACTTGATGAAACAAAAAGTTTTGGAAATCTTATATCTTTTGCACATAAAACTAAAAAGTCGGTTACGTATTTTAGTGTGGGACAAAATGTTCCTGATGACTTGATAGTGGCTGATTCCAACTATCTTATTGATTGTTTTATGAATCAAGAAATTCCTAAGAGGTAACAATGTTTAATAACATATCTTCTCAGGCAAAGAATCTTATGAATTTGGCTACAAGGCAAAAAAAAGATACCAAGACTCAAGTAATTACGGTTACATCCGGCAAAGGTGGTGTAGGTAAATCTACATTTACGGCTAATATATCATATATTCTGGCAAATATGGGTTATAAAGTTGCTGTTTTGGACGCCGATATAGGTCTTGCAAATATGCAAGTATTATTCAATATCAAGCCTGAAATTACATTTTTTGATTATCTTGACGGTAAAGTAGATGATATAAATGATATTTTACTTGATACTGGATATGCTAATATAACCTTAATAGCCGGTAAAAGCGGTTATGAATATTCAAATAAAGCTAGTAGTTTTGTATTTACCCAAATAGTTGAAGATATAAAGTTGCTTGATAAATTCGATATTTTGCTTATAGATACAGGTGCAGGGCTTAATGAATATGTGAAAGAGTTTTTAGATATTAGTCCAAATATTTTAGCTGTTACTACAACAGACCCTAGTGCTTTGACGGATGTTTATGCATTGATGAAAATGATAAGTAGTTACAAAGAATCTCTTTTATTGGCATTTAATCATACAAAAAGTTATCAAATAGGGGCGACTATTACGGAATCGGTGAAAAATTTAGCACAAAAAAATAGACTTAACAGTAATTTTATGTTAAAATATCTAGGAAATGTTTCTATGTCGCAAAATGTTGCGACCACAGGTCGGTTGAGAAAGCTTTTTGTTAAAGAATTTGTTGACGATCAAACTTCCGTAGAGCTTAAGTTTGTCGTAGAAAATTTATTAAATTATATTAAATAAAGCGAGTGTAAGGGTTATGATATTATGATAGTTGAGAGATTTTCTCAGAGTGTTATAGGTAGTGGGCTATTGCGACTTTACGTTGCAACAGGTTTCTTCGCTACATTAATATTTTTCATAATAAATGCTGACCATTTTTCTCCTATGGAGATGCTCATAGGTATCATTGTAATAACCATAGGTTTGAAGGGTGTTGCGTATTTGATGTTATCCTTGGTGATAATGTTTTTTAACCTTGACAACAAAAAATCGGAGCTTGATTTTTATTCAAAAGCATCCGAAATAGAGCAGATGCTCTCTGATCTTGTGATAAAAGAATCTACGATGGAAGCACAAAAAACAAATACCCCAAAAGGAGCTAAAAGATGATAAATATCGAAGGTTTATCAAGTGGCATGGGTCTTGGTAGTATAGCTAGGCTTCAAAAACAAGAGCCTAAAGTCGGTGGTGCAACTTTTGAACAGATGCTAAAAAATAGTATCGAAGAGGTTAATAATACCCAACTTCAAGGTTATGAAGCGATGAGCGGTATAGCTACAGGGAAAGTAAAAAACTTACAAGAAGCTGTACAAAGAATTGAAGAGGCTGAACTTAGTTTAAAATTAGCATTGGAAGTGAAAAATAAAGCTATTAACGCTTATAAAGAAATCACGAAAATGCAAATTTAGTGAGTCGTAAGTCGTAAGTCGTGAGTCGTATTTTTCTTCACTACTCACTACTCACAATTCACTCAACAAGGAGTTAAAATGGGTTTTTTTGACGGTTATAATATTGCTACAAGCGGTATGAGTGCTCAAAGAGCAAGGATAAATGTTGTCAGTGCAAACTTGGCAAATGCTCAAACTACAAATACGGTTGGCGGTGGACCTTACCAGAAACAAAATGTTGTTTTTGAAGAGATGCTGATACAAGAAAAAGAGAGAAGTAATAGTGTCGCTATGCCAAAGGGTGGTAATTTTGAAAATACTACTTTAAGAGGTGTCGGAGTTAAAACTGTTATTGAATCAAATTCTAAACCTGTTATGCGATATGAACCAAGTCATCCCGATGCAAACGAAAAAGGTTATGTTGCGTATCCTGATATAAACCCGGTAGTTGAAATGACGGATTTGATTGAAGCTATGAGAACTTACGAGTCAAATATAGCTGCATTTCAAACCCATAAAAATATGGATAGTAAAACATTAGAAATCCTAAAACAATAAAGGATAGGTTATGACTCAAGAACTCTCTTTATTTGATACTCTGTTATCGACCGGCACAAAGTCTTCTAACGAAACAAAAGTTTCTAAAGAGGGTAGTTCTTTATTTGATGATTTATTAAAGAGTGCAACAACACAAAATCAAAGCAGTGGTTCTTCATTAACTACTGTTAGTCCACAAACTTCTAGTAACTCGCCACAAATATCTGTAGTAAATCCAGAAGCTACTATCAAAGAGGGTATCGAGGTAAAATCAGATAATACTCAATCATCAACACCTATTACAAAAGATATATCAACAGCTACAAACTCAACTGAAGTAAAAGGGTTAAATGTTGATTCAAATATAACTAAAGTAGAACCATCAGCACCAAAAAACGTCAATACTACAACCAATATAAGTATTTCAAATCCTTCTATTTTACAAGATGTTGAGGAAAATATACAAATTGTAAGTAATCAAGCTATAGTTCAACCAAAAGTTGAAGTAACAAAAAGTAATGTAGCCAAAGTAGATACAAATATACAAAATCAAATGCAAACTAATGATAATGAAACCGTAGTAGTTAATGCAACATCTTCTAGAACTCCATCGGTCTTAGATAAAATACAAGTAGATAAAAACAACAAACCTAAATCAGATTTAGAGAGTATCTTAACAAACAATCAAGTAGAGTCTAAAGAAAAGTTATCGGCTACAAATGAAACAAAAGTTGAAAATGAATTAGCAGGTAAAATTGATACTACGACGCAAAAAGTACAAACTAGCGGTGTTTTGATAGAGCCTAGTAGTGAACAAATAACAACTAGTGACGTAGATGAAACTGAGGTGGAAACAAAACCTTTACAAACTACTGATATGCCGAAAATGCAAAGTGTTACAAATAATGTTGTATCTGTAGAACAAGAACAACCAACAGATTTATTTACAAGTCTTACGACACAATCTATGAAAAAATCCTATAAATCATCACAATCTGCAGTATTGGATAAAAATCAAAAAGCAGATGTTGTAAATATTGTAAATCCAATATCAAATACTGTTAATCAAAATGAAAATATTAATCTTGCACAAAGTATTACCGATAGTAGCAAAGAAGGTGTTCCTTTAGATACCCCTAAAGTTACGGTAAATGAGTCGCAAAAACGAAATATTCAATCAACATTACAACAAACTGATACACTTTCGGTAAAAGAGAGTGTGCTACCTGTTAATGATAGTAACATAGTTATAAATACGACACAAAACACAACCGTAGAAAATAATCCTCTGCCTCAAGAGATAGAGGTTAAAAATCAAGATAGTGTTGTTGAGCCTACAGTGAAAGAAGATGTGACTAAAAATGTCAATTTAAAAGTAGATGACAAACAATCGCTAAAAGTTCAAGAATCAAATGTAGAAAAACAACAGCTTGATGATGTGAAGAACATCGCAAAACCGACTATCATAAAAGAAGATACATCACAAAAAGTAGAACCTTTGAATACAAAGGTAGTACAAACAGATACTATCAATGTACAAGATGTGAAGGTAAACGTAACATCTGATGTACCAAAAACGGAAAGTACCACCAATAAACAAAATGCAGCTATAGAACTTGCAAAGTTAAACCAAAATGAGCCTTTAAAACAAACTGATATAGTAATAGATGATTCACTAAAAGATAATTCTAAAAAGCCTGAACAAAGCACTACTAAACAAAGTAACGGTTTGTTGGATAAGTTAATAGAAGATACTTTGAAAGTGAGTTCAAAAGAGTCTTCACAAGTTATTGATAAATTAGAGATTAAAAATGGACAAGTATTAGAAAACGTTAAAACTCAAGATAATATACAAAAAACCGATATTATGGAGAATATCTATAAAAGTTCGGTATCAAAAAATATATCTTTAGCCGCTATGCAAAATGCAACTATTGCTAAAGAGACACTTAAAAACGGAACTTCAGTTCAAGATATTCAAAAAAGTGCCGATATGCTTGATTTGAACCTCAAAAGTATAGAAGAGGTTACAATCCAAGAGGATGTTCAAAATGATACAAAACAAAGGGCTGTAAATATAGGTAGAGCATTTTTGGAAAAAGATTTGGTTAACAAAGAAAATATAGTAGATAAAGATACCAAAACTTTTGATATGGAACATAAACAAACATCAATAACAGATGTTAAATCTACAACCAATAATATGGTGCAAAAAGTTGTTGAATTGACAATAGGTGAGGCTGAGGTGTTGACTATCCAAAATAGAATAATAGGTGCTAGACAACAACTTAGTTCTATGATGTCTGACGTTGCAAGGGCGATGTATGAAAACTATAAGCCTCCACATACAGCTTTTAGGATAGCTTTAAATCCTGGAAATCTTGGTAGTATAGCTATTTTGATAAGAAGTCAAAGGGCAGATAATAGTTTGAGCATAAGTATGAATATGTCAAATAGTTCTACGTTAGAATCTATGGTGGCAAATCAAAATGAGTTAAGAAGTGCATTACAAAAAACTTTCAATGATAATAGTTCATTTGAATTTGATTTCAAACTTGACCCTGATGCTTCAGGTAGTGGCTTCCAAAATGAGAATTTTAGCCAAAACGATGAAAATCAAGAAACTAAAGATGATGAAAAAAATACTTTTGTTGCTAGTAGTGAAATAATAGAAGAGATACAAGAAGTTCAAAAGAGCGGTACTTATTTTTAAGTATTGAGTAGATATGCAAGAATTAATCTCTTTATTGGATGAAACCACATTATATAATTTTCTGATGTTACTTGCCAGAGTTTTGGCATTTGTGGCTTTTATGCCTGTTTTTGGACATACGAGTATAAATCCTACCATAAGAGTCTCTTTTGCATTTTTTTTAGCAATTTTTTTATTTCCTATTATTAAAATAAATCCAGATATAACACAAAGTAATTTTATAGACGGTATTTTAGGAGAGATTACTCTTGGGCTTATAGGTTCTATGTTTTTTACTGTTTTATTTTCTGCAGTTAGAATAATAGGTGACCTTGTAGCTTATGCTACTGCTTTATCTATGGCAAATATGTTTGATCCTGCAAGTGGAACTCAAGAGAGTGTAGTGAGTAGATTTTTATATATAATTGCCATATTGTTTTTTTTCCAAACAGGAATGTATGAAACTACACTGTTAATGCTCTCTACAAGTTTTAATATGGTTGAACTAGGTACATTTAGTTTATATAATTTCGATGGAATTGCTATTGCTATAGAAGAGATAAAAAGGATGTTTGCATTTGCATTTGCAATAGCATTTCCACTATTTTTTATAGCATTTGTACTAGATGTATATTATGGTTACGGTACAAAATCAATGCCTGCTTTTTCACCGTTTGTTATAACCTTTCAGCTTAAATTTGCATTGATTTTTTTATTTATGATGTTTGGGATGGAGATGTTTTTGACGGCATTTAGAGAATATTTTATAGAAATGTTTAGTTATTAGGTAGGGATAGTATATGGCTGATGATGAAGAAAAAACAGAAGAACCCACCTCCAAGAAAATAGAAGATGCCAAGAATGAGGGTAATGTCCCTAAGTCTATGGAAGTAGTCAGTGCTACAGTTTTATTTTTCGGTACTTTGTTTTTATTGTTTTTTTCTAAATTCTTACTTGATGAAATTCAAAGAATGATGTTGTATGTCTATTCTTTTATCGGTCAAGATTTGGATTCAGCTACTTATTTAAATATAATAGCTCACATATTTGAATCTATGATGTATGCTTTATTTCCATTTTTAGTTTTGGTGCTATTTTTTGGAGTAGTTGCTAATCTTGTTCAATTTGGTATGGTATCTGTTCCTATTTCACTTAAATTTGAGAAGCTCAATCCTATCTCTGGGCTTAAAAACGTATTCAGTTTAAAAAAGTTATTAGAAGCCTTAAAATTAACCGTAAAATTAACAATCATTTTTATAGTGATGGTTGTGTTGTTTTTTATATTCGGTGTTGATATTTTACAAATGATGGATAAAAGTCTTGGTAATACTTTGGATGAAATAAACGAACTTTTAATATATTTTTTATCAACAATTTTGCTTATTATTATAATTTTTGCTATAATAGACTATTATTTTACAAATTTTTATTATATGAAGTCTTTGCGTATGTCCAAACAGGAAATTAAAGATGAATATAAAAATATGGAAGGGGATCCTATAGTCAAATCTAGAATCAGACAGATTCAGATGAGGATGGCTATGAAGAGGATGATGTCAAGTGTCCCTGATGCTGACGTGGTTATTACCAACCCTACACATTATGCTATTGCATTGAAGTATGATAATACAAAGAACTCTGCACCTATGGTTGTTGCCAAAGGTATAGATTTTATGGCATTAAAGATAAGAGAAATAGCTATGGATAATGACATTCCTATTATAGAAAATCCTGCTTTAGCAAGAGCCGTTTATACTCAGGTTGATATTGATAGAGAGATACCTGAAGAGTTTTATAAGGCTATGGCAGAAATATTTAGTTATGTACATGAGTTAAAAAAAGGTAAGAGATGAAAATAGTATTTAGTGTATGTATGATTGTACTTTTTTTATATGCCGATAAAGATTTTAAATATAGTTATATAGACATTGAAGGCAATCAAATATCGTACACTCAGAAAAAACAGATAATGGATGGATATGATAGTTTAAATGCAATATCGAATATGGTTAAAGAAGGTGATGTCGATAGAGCTTATGATCAGATATTAGCTATGGAATCATCAAACAAAATTGATATTTTGAAATCCCCGATAATCATCTTAAAAAGTGAAATTATGCTCAAAAAAGATGCTAGAAGATTTGCAATAGAGGGTGCTATATTTTTAGAAAAAGCTATCAATTCATCTTTGGTACATGAAGATGATTTACCACAAGCTTATATGACATTGATTGATTTGTTGTTAAAAATAAATAAAATAGATGAAGCACAATATTTTGCAGATATGTTGACAAAAAGTTTTGATGACCCTTTGGTGAACGCTTACGGTAAGATTTATCAATCCAAAATATATACCTCTAAAAAAGATTTTGATAGAAGCACTAGAATGCTTTATGAAGTTTTGACAAAAACAAAAAATATGGAAGTGGCTACTATAGTTGCCCATGAGCTTTTTGATGTATTTTTACTTAATAATCAAGCAGATAAAGCCTATGACCTTATTAAACAAGTTGTTGAGAATAATATAGAGTATTATGTACATAATAGTTTTGAGGCACTAAGAAAAGTTAGAAAACTACAAGAAAACGGTATGCCTGAGTTTGCTGCTAAGATTTTGGAGACTATTTTATCAAAAACCAATAACCCTTTTTTAATAGAAGAGTTTACATATCGTTTGGCAGTTTCATATATGGATATGTACACCGTAGGGAGTGATTATTTACCAAAGGCAAAAGCTTTGTTTGAAGAGGTTTATAACGATTTTAGAGAGGGTAAATATTCCAAAGAATCTAAAATGTATATAGATGAAATTTTGATGCGTGAAAGACGAATAGAACCTATAGTTTTGGCTGAACGATATTCAGATTCATTTTCTATGGAACAAAAAGTTTTGTTACAAGAGTTGTTGAATTTAGCCGAAATTAAAGATTATGAAAACATATTACGTGCTAAAAAGGTATATGATAAAATTCCTCCGACAATTACAAAAAAATTCGGTTATGAAAATATAGATGCTTTGTTTGATGTTATCACGGCACAAATGATAAAAGATTATTTGGGTCAAGATAGATGTAAAGAGATGTCAAATGTTATTAATTATACCAGTGCTCAAACATTTCAAATTGTAATTGAAGATGAAAAAGTGGCAACTAAATTGTTTCAATGTATGATTGATTATCCAAATGAAAAAGCGTTTTTTATTGCAAAAGAGAGTTTTAATAGTTCAAGAAACGGAGATATTTATTTGGCTTTGGAGAGAGTTGCAATGAATTTGGAACTTGTGGATGAAGCATACAATATGTCTCTAAAAGTGGAAATGTTGAATAATAAAGAGGTGTTACAAAAGGAGTTTTTGTATAAATTCTTACTCTTAAGTCAAAAAGGGGATAAATACTTATTGGATAGATTTTTCCAAAATACGTTTAACAATCCTGATTTGATACAAAAAAATGTTGAAAATCCTTTGATAATAGATTTTTATTATAGATATTATTTTTATTTGCTTGACAAGGGATTAAAAAAAGAGGCTTATGATATTTTGACTAAATTTTATGATAAACAAGTAGAGTTCAAGGCTAGAGTTTATTCCCCTTTTGTAGAGATGGAACTTGCTAAATATGAATCAGACAAAAAGAACTATCAAAAAGCATTAGAGTTTTTGGATGAAGGTTTTGCAAAAAGTAGATATATAAGAAAAGATATGTTGGTTCAGTTGTACTATGAAAAAGCAAAACTTTATAAATCAACGGAACAAAAAAAATCTATGGACGAATTTGTCAAGAAATGTGTAGAAGTTGAAGGACTTCAAGATAATTTATATCAACAAATGTGTAGAAGATTGTAATGGTTGATTTTGAGAAATATATAGAAGCCCTTGATGGTTCAATGCTTGTAATACCTTTTGGAAGGATTAAAAATATTACGGCTACAACAATAACGGCAAACGGCATTGATGTTGCCGTGGGTGATACAGTGAGGATTGAATCGGAGCAAAATCTTTATAAAGTTTTAGGAATGGTTACCGGTATTGACGGAGAAAACTTCAAAATAGTTCCATTTTCTTTTGTTGACGGTTTTAGGATAAATGATAGAGTTTTTTTGCAACGAGAGGGATTAAGCGTCAAGTGTGGTTATGGACTTTTGGGGCGTGTTTTAAATGCCCTCGGTGAGCCTATAGACGGTGTAGGTAAGCTTTATGACGTACCTTTTAATGAACATCTTAATAAACCAAGCATTCCTGCACTTGATAGGGGTGTAATCAATCAAGTTTTTGCAACGGGTGTTAAAGCCATAGATTCTATGTTAACAAGCGGTAAAGGTCAAAAGGTCGGTATTTTTGCAGGAAGCGGTGTAGGAAAATCAACCTTAATGGGTATGATTGTAAAAGGGTGTCAGGCACAAATCAAAGTAATTGCACTAATAGGTGAGCGTGGGCGTGAAATACCTGAATTTATACATTATAACTTGGAAGGAAACCTCGAAAATACCGTAATAATTGCAGCAACAAGTGATGAGTCTGCTTTGATGAGAAAATACGGTGCTTTTACGGCAATGGCTATTGCAGAGTTTTTTCGTGACCGTGGACATGATGTGTTGCTCATTATGGATAGTGTTACAAGATTTGCAATGGCTCAAAGGGAAATAGGGCTAAGTACCGGTGAACCACCCGTGAGTCGTGGTTATCCTCCGTCTGTTTTTTCCCTTTTACCTCAACTTATGGAGAGAGCCGGAAATAACAAGCTAGGCTCTATTACTGCATTTTTCACTGTTTTAGTTGACGGTGATGATATGAATGACCCAATAGCCGACCAAAGTAGGTCAATACTTGACGGGCATATAGTTTTGACTAGAGAACTGACACAAAGCGGTATATATCCACCTATTGATATATTGCAGTCTGCCTCAAGAGTTATGGATAAAGTTGTATTAAAAGATCATTATAATTGTTTTTTAAAGTTAAAAAAGGTATTATCTCTTATAAAAGAAAATGAAGTGCTTGTTCGTGTAGGTGCTTATAAGACTGGTATGGATAGAGAGCTTGATGAGGCTTTGTCCAAAAAAGAGAGAATAATAGCTTTCTTATCACAGTCACAAGAGCAAAAGTATGATTACGATACAATCGTGAAGCTCCTGAAGGAGGTAGTATTATGATTAATTTATCAGAACAAATGATGTATAGGTTGGGAAACCTTAATGAAGAGTATAGAAGAGTAAGCTATCAAATGTCTTCCGGTAAGATACTAGAACGTGGTAGTGATAATAGCGTTGTTTTCTCAAAAGAACTTCATATAAGCGATAGAATAAGAGTATATGAGGGATTGAAAACACAAATAGAAAAAACAACTGCATATAATAATGTTTCAGATATTTCTATAAACCAAATCAAAAAAAATCTTGAAGATACAAAGATGGAGATGTTGAAGTCTCTTAATGCAGGTATGGATATGAGCGATAAAAAAGCTATAGCAACTGCCTTAGAAGGTTTAAGAGATAATATGTATATGCTTTTGAATGAAACAGTTGACGGTGAGTATCTATTTAGCGGTTCAGATACTACTATCAAGCCATTTAAAAAGTCTGACAATTTCGATAACATAGGTCACGCTGATTACGGAAAAATAACCTATGAAGGTGATGGGATATTAAGACAAATTGCAGTTGCTCCTAATAACTATAGAGATAGAGGTGTGACTGGTTTTGATATAATGTTTTATACTACAGGTAGTGCAATTACAGGTAATAGCTTGACTTTTAATAGCGATGATAGAGTAATAGACGGTAATGGTTTGGAGTGGAAGGTAGTAGGTACGGATTTGGTGCAATATGATATTAACGGTAATGCAACAACTAATACGTTACCTATTACTGATAACGGTAACGGAACATATACTACTAATCCTATCACTCAATCAGGAACTCTTCTTGAAGCAAAAAGAAACTTTTTTGATGATATGAACGTTGTTATATCGGCATTAAAGGGCTATAATACTGATGGTTCTAGTATAACAGATACTTCGGTACAAGATGAAATAGTAAGAACAAAACTTGATACTATTAAAGGTGCCTATGATGCGGCAAACGTTGCCCATGCAAAGCTTGGTGCTAGAAATAATATATTTAACAATGCATTAGACAATGTAAAAACACAGCTTACACACTTTAATATCTTGTATCAGGATACGGCAGGTGTTGATTTGGCAAAAGTTGCTATGGAATCTAAAGCTTTAGAGATGACATACTCTGCACTTTATACGACAATATCAAAGATGAATGACTTATCTTTGATTAAGTTTGTACAATAAAGGTGTATTAAAACTTAATGGATATTAGAAAGATATTTTCAAAAGATTTAATTACGGTTGCACTTTTTGTAGCAATTCTAACTATTATTATAGTTCCGCTACCAAAAGGTGCACTTGATTTCTTCTTGGCAATATCTTTATCTCTATCTTTACTTATTCTATTAATTTCTTTATATATCCAAAAACCTTCAGACCTTACTACATTTCCGACACTTATTTTGATTTTGGCACTTTTTAGGTTGGCATTGAATATTGCTACTACAAGGTCAATATTAAGTGAAGGGCATAACGGTCCGGAAGCAGTTAGTTCTATTATTGCTTCATTTGGAGAGTTTGTTGTCGGCGGTAATTTGGTAATCGGTATTATAGTATTTATCATACTTGTACTTATTAACTTCATGGTTGTAACAAAGGGTGCTACAAGGGTTGCTGAGGTTACTGCAAGATTTACATTGGACTCTATGCCAGGTAAACAAATGGCTATTGATGCGGATTTGAATGCAGGTTTTATAGATGATAAAGAGGCACAGAAAAGAAGACGTGAATTGATTAGTGAGGCAAACTTTTATGGGGCTATGGACGGTTCTAGTAAGTTTGTAAAAGGTGATGCTGTTGCCGGTATTATCATAACATTGGTAAACCTTATAGGTGGACTCTTGATAGGTGTATTCCAACACGATTTATCCGTATCGGAAAGCGGTGAGATATATACTATTCTAACCATAGGTGACGGTCTTGTGGCACAAATTCCTGCACTTATTTTATCTACTGCTACAGCTATTATCATAACACGTTCAAATATGGATGAAGAGAGATTTGCAAATCAATCTATCGCTCAACTTGTAAAAGATAGTAAATCTTTAATCCTTGTTGGTTTGGCACTGATTTTGTTTGGATTATTACCTGGTTTTCCTACGGGGATATTATTTATAATAGGTTTTATATTGATTTTTGCCGGTTATACTATTTATATGATAGAACAAAAACAAGATAATGCTATTACAAGATTTTTTCAAACAGAGCCTACGCAAAAGAAAAAAAGTGCGGTTGCTAGTGTAGAAGAGCTAAAAGAACAAAAACTAAAAGCTACAAAACCTAATGAGACAGAAGTTCTGGAAAATATTATGAAAATGGATATTTTAGAGCTTAAACTAGGTATTAGATTGTTGAAACTTTTACAAGGTGATAATGAATTACTAGATAAGATTAGAGGGATTAGAAAAACCATAGCGGCAGAGCTTGGTTTCATAGTACCTCAAATTAAAATTTCAGATGATGCCGGACTTGAATACAACCAATACTCTTTACAATTAAAACGTATAAATATCGCTAAAGGGAATGTTGAAGTTGATAAACTTCTTGCTATGGGTGGATTAAGCGGACAAAAGCTTGAAGGTAAGAAAGTAAAAGAGCCGGTATTCGGTCTTGATGCCGTATGGGTAAATCCAGAGCAAAAAGAAGATGCTTTGATGAAGGGTTATACCGTAGTTGATGCACCTACTATTATTTCTACGCATATTAGTGAAATTATCAAAAAACACGCAGAAGATATTATAACAAGACAAGATATAGTCGATATTATAGACAAACTAAAAAAAGATTTCCCTGTGGTAATAGATGAAGCTATGAAAGTTACAAGCTACGGTACGTTACTTAAAGTGTGTAAAGAGCTCTTACATGAAAAGATACCTATTGTGGATATGTTGACCATTATAGAATCAGTAGCTGATATATCGGAATATACTAGAGTTCCTGACGTATTGGTTGAGCATGTAAGAGCAAAATTATATAGACTGATTACGGAGAAATTCAAAAATAATGACGGAGTATTGCACATAATCACAATCAAGCCTGAACTTGAACAGCAGTTTATTACTAAACTAAAAGAACAACACGGTGTTACGCAGTTACTTTTAAGTATAGGTGAGATTAATAGCCTTGTTACAAAAACAAAAGAGCTTGTTCAAAAAGTTGAATCAAACGGAGTATCAAAAGTTGTTATGGTTGTTGACCCGTTACTGCGAAAAAGAATATCAGAAATTTTTGAGAAATTCGGTCTTGACGTGGCAGTTCTTAGCCATGCGGAGCTTGATTCTCGTGCAAACTTCTCGATAGATGGAACACTTGAATTTTAATTAATCGTTAATATCTAATAATTAATAACTATTGAATCACTTCGTGATGAGTTATTAGTTTTTTATTAGTTTTTGAGTATAATACCCAACTTTTAAAACGGAGACATGTCATGCAAAAAAAGTCTGCACAGGTAAAAACCCTTCTTGATGCCCTACCTTACATAAAAGAGTTTAGCGGTGAAATAGTTGTTATTAAATACGGCGGTGCTGCTCAGCTTACTCCTGAGCTTAGGGATAAATTTGCTCAAGATATAGTTCTTTTATCTTTAGTGGGTATAAAGCCTGTCATAGTTCACGGCGGTGGACCGAAAATTAACGAACTGTTGGCAAAACTTGATATAAAGTCAGAGTTTGTTGACGGTCATAGGGTGACTTGTGAAGAGAGTATGAAGGTTGTAGAAATGGTTTTAAGCGGTGAGATTAATAAAAATATAACATCACTTTTAAATCATCACGGTGCAAAAGCTATAGGTATAAGCGGTAAAGATTCAAGTTGTATAAAAGCCGTAGCTAAAGATAACGGAAGATTTGGATATACAGGAAGTATAAGTCATGTGAAAGCAGATGTTATACTAAATCTTATTGCAGAAAAATTTATTCCTGTAATTGCTCCTATTGCAGATAGTGCATTGCCAAATCATCCTGGATTTAATATCAATGCAGATATTGCAGCTAGTAAAGTAGCTATTGCACTAAAAGCAAAAAAGGTATTATTCTTAACAGATACTGTCGGTGTACTAGATAAAGAGAAAAATTTGCTAAACTCACTTGATCGGGATGATGTGGAGAGATATAAAGCAGATGGAACTATAGCCGGTGGTATGATTCCAAAAGTTGATGCTTGTATTGATGCTATATACAACGGCGTTCAAAAAGCGCATATTATCGATGGCAGAGTAGAACACTCTATATTGCTTGAGTTATTTACAAGTGATGGAATAGGAACACAGTTTTTACAAAAATGATATAAAGGAAAAGAATGAATTTTATAGAAACAAGAGGAAATGATAACTTAAAACCTAAAGAGGTTACGTTTTCACAGGCAATTTTAAGTCCAAGTGCTTCATTTGGTGGACTTTATGTTCCAAAAACATTGCCTGAATTATCGCTACAAGATATTGAAAAATTAAAAAATAAGAGTTACAAAGAGGTAGCCTCTTTTGTATTAAATGATATATTTGAAATAGATATAGATAAAACAACTTTTAATGAAGCAGTTTCATTATATGATAGATTTGATGACTCTAACAATCCAGCACCAGTAGTAAAGGTAAAGGATGATTTATTTGTAAGTGAATTGTACCACGGACCTACTCGTGCTTTTAAAGATATGGCATTACAACCTTTTGGGTATATTTTATCAAGTCTTGCACAAAAAAGCAATGACAAATATTTAATACTTGCTGCAACAAGCGGTGATACTGGACCTGCTGCACTTAATACATTTAAAAATAAAGCAAATATTCAAGTGGGATGTTTATATCCAGACGGTGGAACAAGTGATGTTCAAAGACTTCAAATGGTTACGGAAGATGGTGCTAATTTAAAAGTTTTAGGTATAAAAGGTAACTTTGATGATGCACAAAATGCTCTAAAAAATCTACTTGCAAGTGATAGTTTTAAATCACAGTTAGAAAAACTCGGACTTAAACTAAGTGCTGCTAATTCCGTAAATTTCGGAAGAATTATTTTTCAAATCGTTTATCATTTCTGGAGTTATATTGAGTTACTTAATAAAAATGAGATAAGTTTAGGTGAGAAAATATATCTCGTAGTTCCTAGTGGAAACTTTGGAAATGCTCTTGGTGCATATTATGCTAAGAAAATGGGTCTTCCTATTGAAAAAATACTTATTGCTTCAAATGAAAACAATATTTTGACACAATGGATAAATGAAGGTAAATATGATTTAAACGGTAAACATCTAATCATGACAAATTCTCCTGCTATGGATATTTTGAAATCTTCAAATATAGAAAGAATTTTATTTGATAAATTCGGAAGCAGTAGAACAAAAGAGCTTATGGATGATTTAAACGCTAAGAATGGTTTTGCTTTATCAAATGAAGAACTTAAAGAGTTGCAAAAAGATTTCGGTGCAACATATTGTAATAATGATTATTGTAAAGATACTATTAGAACATATCTTGAAGATGGATATTTGATGGATCCACATACGGCAACTTGTATAAAGTCTTATGAAACTTTAAAAGAAAAAGATTTAAAAGTTGTAATATATTCTACTGCGGAGTGGACTAAGTTTTCGCCTACTGTTTTAAATGCTCTAAATAAAGATACAACTAAATATGATGATTTGGAAGCGCTAAAAACTGTTCAAGATAAGTTTAATGCTAAAATATCGAGTGTTGTCAATGAAGTATTTACAAAATCTATAACACATACATCCGTTATAGAAAAAGAAGATATAGAAAAAGAGATGATAAAATTTATAAGCTAAGAGGTGAACGTACCTCTTAGTTTTTTTGTATTAGATTTTGACTGATAAGAGGTAGTTTACCACTTGGTCTATAAATGCGTCGTGTTTTCTATCTTTTAGGTATGCTATGTAAAGTTTTCTTTTCATATTTACACCGTTTATTCTAGCTTCATGCAAAATTCCTGCTTTTACATAATCACTTATGGCATATCTTGAAACTATAGAACATGTAGGTGTATCATCTTTTGAACTGTGTAATACGGTTTGAACTATAGTAGTAGGACTCGTAGCCTCACTTACCATATTAAATGTATCACAATCACTCATTCCTGCAGCATCAAGAGCCTCTTTAAATAAAAGTCTAGTATGAGAATCTCTGTTTCTACAAACCCATTTATATGATAATAAATTCTCATTTTTGAGTCTTTTTGGAAGTTTCTGATTACTAAAAATTACCAACTCATCTTCAAGCCATTCTCTATAAATGATGCCGTCTTCAAAAATAGGACTTTCAATAAGAGCTAAATCTATTTTTTTATCAAGTAATTGGTCAACAATATCCCTAGATACTGAAACTGAAACAGATACATCATTGTTTATCTTAGTTTTTATTTCATTAAGAAATCTAGGTAACATATAATTACCTATCATATATGATGCACCAAGTATGAAGTTTATATCTTTATTGATGATTTTTAATAAATCTTTCTCTGCATTTGCTATTGCTTTTTCTATTTTTTGAACAATAGCCAAAAATTGTTCACCCTCTTTTGTGAGTCTAATACCATTTTTCTTTCTATCAACAATTTTAGTATCAAGGTAATCTTCAATGAATTTTATTTGTTGAGTAACGGCGGGTTGAGAGATACCTAACTTTGCAGATGCTTTTGAAAAACTTCTTTCCTTTACAACCGTTAGAAAAGTCTCCAATTTTGAAAAATCTGATAGCATAAGAGCAATTCCTTGTATATGATTTATTTATGCTAATGATAACATAAAATTATAAAAAAATCAATTAAAAAGTACAATAAGATATAAAATTTTGAAATTTAGTACTTTTATGTTATAATAAATTAAAACTAAAATGAAGTGTGTATTATGTCAGAAACTATTTTAAAAACACTTAATAGGTCTCAAATTGAAGCTGTGCGTCATATAGATGGTGCTATGCTTATTTTGGCAGGTGCCGGTAGTGGTAAAACAAAAACTATTACTACTAGAGTTGCTTATTTAATATCTATCGGTATTGATCCTGCGTCTATTTTGACGTTGACATTTACCAATAAAGCCGCTCGTGAGATGCATAGTCGTGCCATATCATTACTTGACAATAAGGCTATTTATCCACCGCTTCTTTGTACTTTTCATAAATTTGGGCTTTTATTTCTAAAGTTCCATATTAGTTTGTTAAATCGAAAAAACAATTTTGTTATTATAGATAGTGATGATAAAAAGAAGATTATTAAAAATATTGAAAAAGAGTTGACATCTTCTATGGTCTCCGCAGAAATTTCAAGATATAAAAACTCACTTATTACTCCTGAAGTTGCAAAAGCTGCAGCCGAACAAAAGGTATATAAACAAATAGCAGATATTTATGAGAAATATGAAAACTATTTACTAGAGAACAATTTGGTCGATTTTGATGATTTATTGCTATTGCCTTATAAAATTTTGGAGCAAAATCATGAACTTGCACAAAAAATAAGTAATAAATACCAATATATTATGGTTGATGAGTATCAAGATACCAATGAGTTGCAGTATAGACTTTTGCAAAAGCTTTGTTGCAACCATCAAAATTTATGTGTAGTAGGTGATGATGACCAGTCCATATACGGTTGGAGAGGTGCTACCATAAAAAATATTTTATGTTTTGCCGAGCAATTTGACAATACAAAAGTAATCAAACTTGAAGAAAATTATCGTTCAACCGATACGATTTTGAAACATGCAAATTTATTGATAGAACATAACCGTGACAGACTAGGTAAAACACTAAAAGGTACTAGATATGAGGGTAAGAGTGTTAAAGTTTATGAATCTATGGATGAAAATGAGGAAACACGAAAACTTATAAGTGATATAAAATCTCTTATTTCACAAGGTGTGAGTCCTAAAGATATAGCTATATTATTTAGGGTAAACGCACTTAGCCGTTCTTTGGAAGAGGGTTTCAACAAAGCAGGTCTTGGGTATAACTTAGTAGGTGGTATCAAGTTTTATGAACGTTCTGAAATCAAAGATTTGATAGCTTATTTTAGAGTTATAACAAATGCAAATGATAATTTCTCATTTAAAAGAATAATAAACAAACCAAAACGCGGTATTGGTAAAACTACTATAGATAAGCTTGATATGGAATCTATAGAGCAAAAAAAATCAATTTACAATATCATAAATGATTCTACTCCTGCAGAGTTAAGCGGTATAGTAGGACAAAAAAATGCTAGAACACTCAAAGTATTTTTGGCTTCGGTGATGGATTTACAAGATATTCTAAAAGATTCAAAAATGAGATTTTTAGATCTTTTTGAGGAAACTTTTGATTTCAAAGAGCAGTATCACGGTATTCCTGACGGGTATGATAAAATAGCAAATATTGATGAATTTTATGGCTATATAAGAGACTTTTTTATACAAAATCCTGATGCAAAACTTGATGAATTTTTGGCAAATATTGCACTAGAGAGTGAACAAGACAATCTTGATAATGACGGTGTATCTATGATGAGCATACACGCTAGTAAGGGTTTAGAGTATAAACATGTTTTTATTATAGGGATGGAAGAGGGCTTTTTCCCTTTGATTGGTGATGGAAGTGATATTGAAGAAGAAAGAAGGCTAGGATACGTAGCATTCACAAGAGCCATAGATGAATTGACTGTAAGTTATGTACATAGTAGATTTTATAAAGGAAGACGTACTGATTTGGAAAAAAGTAGGTTTTTAATAGAGTCTGGACTTATTGAGGGGTCATTGAATATAGAAAAAACTGCTGCTTATAAAACAGGTGATTTGATAAAACATAAAATTTTCGGTATGGGAAGAGTTATAAGTGTCCAAAAAGCCGGTAAAGAGTTGAAGCTTACTATTAATTTCGGTGGCTCGAAAAGGGATATATTATCCTCATTTGTCGAAAAAATATAAAATTTGATTTTAAAAAAATATTTTCTTTGAATTTTGTAGTTGTAGCCTTGAACTTCTTTGAAAATCATTCTTTAAAAACAAATTTATTGCTAGATGTATATTAGCTATACAATAATTATAAGGAGAAAAATTGTCTCAGTCACTCAGTCACTCAGTCACTCAGTCACTTCACAACAGACTTTTTGTAGCACATAAGCCAATGTTTGTTAGCTCCAATAGTTTCTTGCATAGAATAAAGAAGAGATATAAGGTCAAAAAAGCAGGTTTTAGCGGTACTTTAGACCCTTTTGCTTGTGGATGTTTAATCGTGGCGTTTGGACAATATTCAAAACTTTTTAGATTTTTACAAAAAACTCCAAAGAGTTATAGAGCTGTTATTTGGCTAGGTGCCCAGAGTGAATCTTTTGATATAGAAAACGTGACATCTATTGATTTAATAGACCCTTTGGATAGCTTGAAAATTATTGATACCGTAAATAGTTTTGTAGGTGATATTGAGTATGTACCTCCGAAATTTAGTGCAAAATGGGTTGACGGTAAAAGAGCTTATGATTTGGCAAGAGTTGGGATAGAATTTGAGCTTAAAAAATCCATTATGAATATATCAGGTATCAAGTTTATCTCATATTCCCACCCTTTTATTACCTTTGAAGCACAAGTGAGCGAGGGGAGTTATATCAGAAGTCTAGCACAGTTAATATGTGAAAAGCTAAATACAAAAGGGACGCTTAGCTATTTAGAACGACTAAATGAAGGTAAATTTGTATATATGGAAGAGAGAGCTTTAAATCCATTGGAGTTTATGGATTTACCGGTAAATGAATACTATGGAACTAAAGAGTGGCTGTATGACGGTAAGAAATTGGGTATTGATTATTTCCAAAATAAGAATGATGGCGAGTATTTGGTAGTTTTTGATGATTTTTTTAGTATAATCCAAATTCAAAATGAAAAAGTAGATTATATATTAAATAAAGTGTTATTATGAGACAAAAAGCGTTTGCAAAAGTTAATATTTTTTTAAAAATAACTGGGATGCGTGGTAATTATCACGAAATTGCATCCAGATTTATGATTGTAAAGAATTTATATGATGAAATAGAGTTTGTAAAAGATTATCCAAACAAATTTAATTTAATAGGTCAATTTGGTTGTGAGTTGGACAAAAATACTATTTATAAGTGTTATTTAAAATTGCTTGATATAAAACCTGAAATAGAACAATTTTTTAAAGATTATAGTGTTAAAGTAACAAAAAATATCCCTGAGTTTGCAGGGCTTGGCGGTGGAAGTAGCGATGCTGCAACTTTTTTAAATATGACAAATATTTATTGCGGTTTAAATTTATCAGAACAAGAGTTATCGCAAATAGGGTGTAGTGTGGGTGCCGATGTCCCTTTTTTTGTTTACGGTTATGAGAGTGCAAATGTTAGCGGTATAGGTGAAATAGTAGAAAAGTTTGATGAAGGTGCTCTTGATATAGAGGTATTTACACCTAAAATAGAGTGTAATACCGCAAAGGTTTTTACTATGTTTAGAGAAAAGTTTTATAAAGAGTTATCGGTACAAGAGAAGAATAGGTTGTTTGGTATGAAAAGTGTAGATATATTAAAAGAGCTTACTATTGAACAAGCAAATGATTTATATCTCCCGGCAATTACACTATATCCAAATCTTATAACTCAGCACTCAGCACTCAGCACTCAGCACTTTTATTTCAGCGGTAGCGGAAGTTCATTTTTTAAGGTAAAAAATAATGGCTAAAGAGAAAAATACAAGGCTTAGTTTTCCAAATAAAAAAGCTTTACATGATTACTTTATATTGGATAAATATGAAGCAGGGATAGAGCTAATGGGTAGTGAAGTCAAAGCAATAAGAGCAGGAAGAGTAAATCTAAGAGATAGTTTTGTACGTATTATAAAAGGTGAAGTTTTTTTACTTAATATGCATATTTCACATTTAGATACGGCTCACAGTACATATAGACCGGATGAAGGGCGTGATAGGAAACTCTTGTTACATAAAAAAGAGATAGCAAAGCTATATCAAAAAGTAACAAAGGAAGGTATTACAATAGTTCCTCTTAAATTGTATTTCAATGATAATAATAAAATAAAAGTTGAAATAGCTACTGCACAAGGTAAAAAATTATATGATAAAAGAGAATCATTAAAAGAATCAGATTTAAAAAGAGAATCGCTATCTGCATTAAAAGATTTCTTTAAAAACTGATAATTTATTCCAATATTAATTATTTATACCAACGATATACTATTTATAGAGCATAAAATATTACGTAAGTGTAATTTATTTGATACACAAATAAAGAAATAACTAATATAGCTTGCTTTTAACTTAATCTAATCTTAAAATAATAACTAAAAATCTAATATACATTAAGCTTAATTTTAGATGACTTTAGTTAAGATTATGCTGATAAGTTGACTAACGTCTGCTTGTATCTTAAAAATTTAGGAGGAGATTGATGCAAAACGGTGCACAAATTGAGTACGATTACTCAGTTGCAAAAGCGTTTACGTTTGCGACAATTTTGTTTGGTATCATTGGTATGACGATAGGTGTTGTATTGGCATTCCAATTAGCTTTCCCGGAACTAAACTATTTAGCGGGTGAGTACGGTACGTTTTCAAGATTAAGACCTTTACACACGAATGGTGTTGCTTTTGGTTTTACTCTTAGTGGTATCTTTGCTACATGGTATTATGTAGGTCAAAGAGTATTAAAAGTTTCCCTAAAAGAATCACCATTTTTGTTAGCTGTAGGTAAGTTACACTTCTTACTATACTTTATAACAATTCTTTTAGCGGTGGTTACACTTTTCATGGGTATTACTACTTCAAAAGAGTATGCTGAGTTAGAGTGGCCTTTAGATTTACTTGTTGTTGTTTGGTGGGTACTATGGGGTGTATCTATATTTGGACTTATCGGTATAAGAAGAGAAAGAACTCTTTATATATCTGTATGGTACTATATAGCAACTTTCTTAGGTGTTGCTATGCTTTACCTATTTAACAATATGGCTGTTCCTACTGCACTTGTTTCTGGATACGGTTCAATCTTACATTCAGTTTCTATGTATGCCGGTACAAATGATGCTTTAGTTCAATGGTGGTATGGACACAACGCTGTTGCTTTCCTATTTACTGTTCCAATTATTGCTATGATTTACTACTTCTTACCAAAAGAATCTGCACAAAATGTTTATTCATATAAACTTTCAATCCTAGCTTTCTGGGGTCTATTGTTTGTTTATTTATGGGCAGGTGGACACCACTTGATTTATAGTACAGTTCCAGATTGGATGCAAACTATGGGTTCAGTTATGTCAGTTGTTCTTATTTTACCGTCATGGGGTTCTGCTATTAACATGCTTTTAACTATGAAGGGTGAGTGGAATCAGTTACAAACAAATCCATTGATTAAATTCATGGTTCTTGCTTCAACATTCTATATGTTAAGTACAATTGAAGGTCCAATCCAATCAATCAAATCTGTTAATGCTATTGCACACTTTACAGACTGGATTCCTGGTCACGTTCACGACGGTGTTCTTGGATGGGTTGTATTTATGATTATGGCTGCATTGTTCCATATGGCTCCAAGAATGTACGGTAGAGAAATCTATTCTAAATCATTAATGGAAACACAATTCTGGTTACAAACAACAGCAATCGTTCTTTACTTTACATCTATGTGGATCGCTGGTATCACACAAGGTATGATGTGGAGAGCTTATGATGAATATGGTTCATTAGTTTACTCATTTATCGATACTGTAACAGTACTTCAACCGTACTATACAATTAGAGCTGTTGGTGGATTAATGTATTTAATAGGTTTCTTTATGTTCGCGTACAATATGTACAAAACGGCAACTGCAGGTAGAGTTCTTGATAAAGAACCTGTTAATGCATCGCCTATGGCAGCTTAAGAAGAGGAGGTAGAAAATGTTTCATTGGTTAGAACAAAGACCGTTTTTCTTCGCGGTAGCCGTATTTTTGACAGTTGCATTTGCAGGTATTATAGAAATAATCCCTGATTTTGCAAAACAAAGTAAGCCGACAGTTGGTACAAAACCGTACTCAATCTTAGAACTTACGGGAAGACACGTATATATAAAAGATAGCTGTAATGCTTGCCACTCTCAATTGATTAGACCGTTTAAATCAGAAACTGATAGATACGGTATGTATTCTTTAAGCGGTGAGTATGCTTATGATAGACCTTTCCTATGGGGTTCAAAAAGAACTGGTCCGGATTTAATGAGGGTAGGAAACTACAGAACTACAGACTGGCATGAAAACCATATGTTAGATCCAAAATCAGTTGTTCCGGGTTCAATTATGCCTGCGTACAAACATCAATTTACAAATCTTGTAGATGTAGAAACTGCTTATGCAGAAGCTTTCACTGTAAAAGCTGTATTTAATACTCCGTATGATGCGGATATAGACGGCGACGGACAAATTGACGTACCACTAGGAACTTTTGAAGAAGCTAAAGCAAAAGCTTTAGAAGAAGCAAAAGCAATAGCTGCTGGTATGAAAAATCAAGATGTTAAAGATGCAGTTGCTCGTGGTGAGATTCCTGAAATTGTTGCATTAATTGCGTATTTGAATTCACTGAAATAAAGGTTAGTAATGGATTACGAAACACTGTTGACAATACAAGGTTATGCTAAATTTTTTCTTATATTGATAGTTTTTATAGTTTTTTATAGCTATGCCTATTCTATATATAGAAGAGATAAAAAAGGCGATAGGGATTTTGAGAAATATTCCAAACTTGTATTGGATGATAGTATTGAATCTAAACCTTTAGAGAGTAGAAAAGAAAACAGCGAAAAAAAAGATAAGGAGAGCTGATATGAAATTTATGTGGATAGGTGGTATAATTCTTATTGTTGCATTAATGGCAGGAACCTACATAGTAGCGGGTGATGCTTTTAAGCTTGGTGAGGATTACATAAACGACCTTACAATGTTGGCTGGATTTGCAATTATTACCATTACGGTATTTGTTGCAATGAAATACGTTCAACAAATTAAAAACGATAAAGCCGGCGGTGAGTTGGCTGAAGATAACTGGGACGGTATAGGTGAATACAAAAACCCAATTCCAAGTGGATGGGGACTTGCATTTATCGGTACTTTAGTATGGCTTTTTTGGTATTGGACTGTTGGTTATCCAACAAACGGTTTTTCACAAATAGGTCAGTATAACGAAGAAGTTTTAGAATATAACGGAAAATATGAAGCTAAATGGCAAAATCCAGATGCAGCAACTTTAAATGCAATGGGTGAGTCTATTTTCCTAGTTCAATGTGCTCCTTGCCACGGTGTTGATGCTAAAGGTATTGACGGTAAAGCACAAGAGCTTACAAAAAGAATTTCTAAAGATTCTGTTGTTCACGTAATTAAAAACGGTGCAAATAACTTTGCAAGTACGTATCCTGCAGGTATGCCTATGGGCTTATTAGCTGATGATGCTGATATTAACAATGTTGCTGATTATGTAGCTAAAGGTATGCCTGAAGGTCATGCAGGTGCTGAACTTTTTGCTAATAATTGTGCTAGTTGTCATAATGTTGACGGAACAGGTATTGAAGGTGTAGGTGTAAATTTAAAAGCTTATGACGATGCTTTAGTGGCTGCTGTTCTTGAACACGGTAAAGTTGGAAATATTGGTATCATGCCTAAATTTAAAGGTATGCTAAATGAGACTCAATACAAAGCAGTTGCAAGTTATTTAAGAAGTATAGAGGAGAAGTAAGATGGCTGGAAATACACAAATGAATGAAAATGAAAGAGGTCTTTTTAGTCTTCTTCATGGTTTAAGTGGGTTTTTGATAGCAGTTGTGTTACTTTTATCAATCTTAGGAGTATTGGTTTATAGTGCAATAGTTGTTCAAGCTGCAGAGGCTCAAAATCCTTATACAGTAAACCAAGATATTAATGGTCTAAAATTTATTGCACCTTCAGCGGAGCAATACAAAAACGTAGACTATGCACCGTCTAAGTAAGGAGCTTATTATGGATAAAATTATAGGCGTTTTATTGGTAGTATCTGCTCTACTATCAATTTATTTATCATTTCTTGATCCAAGTAGAATCTATATTGGATAAGATGAGCAAGATTTTTTATATTAAGAAGAGAGTTTTTTCTCTCTTCTTAATTCTTTCAACAACTTTTTTATACGCTACTACAAACAATCCTTATATAATAGAACATGATGATTTACTTGATTCAAGAGCGGCAGGTAAGATTTATGAAATAGGTAGTGAAGTTCAATCAAAACTAGGTGTAAATATTTACGTATATGCAAAAGAAAATTATGATATATCTATGGAAATAGATATAAAAGATAAATTAGAAAAAATTAAAACTATAGAAAATGATTTGGTTAAAGATTTAAATAAGCCTTACGTCGTACTTACTATGGCTATTGATCAAACACATGTAAACTTATTAATGTCTGATGATTTAAAACAAATATTAGATAAAAATGATATATTAAACGGTTATGTAGTACCTTTACTTGCTTCAAAGGATAAAAATACACTTTACGCAAAAACGAGTGCAGCTATACTTAACGGATATGCAGAAATAGCAGATAGATTGGCACTATCTAAAAATGTTGTTTTAGATAGTAGTATAGGGAGTGGTGGAAGAACTGCCGGAACTATATGGAAAGTGTTGATGTACTTTTTGGTATTCGGTGGTATTATACTATACACTTACGCAGTAATGAAACAAAGAAAGTAGGGATGTAAAAATGGTGAAAAAACTAAATTGGTCGGCTTTATATATATTCGGTCTTTTTATGGTGGGGTTGATAATGATTACTTGGACTATCAAAAGTGCAGTTAGTCTCCCTGTTCAAGTTGATAATACATTTTTTGAAACAAAAAAAGAGATAGATGATAAGTTCAATCTTATGGCTGAGTCTAATACTAAATTTACTCAAAAGTATGATATTGAATTTGTTTATAATGCTGATAAAGTAGCACCTTTGGATTTAAGTGAAATGTTTTTGGCTCAGCGTGTGGTTGAGGAAAAAGGTCAGCATAGAAATTTCTTAAAAGTGGGTGCTAATAACTTAGCCGTTGTTATAAAAGATAAAGAGGGCAATGTAGTCTCTCAAAATGTCTCTATTCATGCTATGGTTACAATAGCTAGTAATAATACGAACGATATTGATTTGACAAATTTTGAATTTGTTGAAGATAAATTTGTATCAAACTTTGAAGTTCCTAGGGTTGCTAACTGGAACGTAAACGGTATTGTTACCGTTGGTGAAGATAAAGGCTACTTTTTTATAAAAACAAACTCTAAATAAGTATCAATAATATGCAAGGTGAGTTGAAAGTTTTTCCTACTTCTAGGGCAATTAGAGGTTATATATCCTCTAGCCTAGATTGGAACACTTTTTTACCTACTTGCATAACTATTAGTGATTTCTTCCGAAATTCTCTAAGCTTTCCAAATAAATCATCAATCAGCGGTGAAAAAAGGTTTCTTCTTCTAAAACAAGCTACGGATAACGTAGATATTACAAAACTTGCCCTTTCCAATAATTTTACGACTTTTTTAAAACAAAGCGATTATATTTTTAGATTTTTTGATGAACTCTCCAGTGAGTCGGTCGATATTAATAGTCTTAAAGTTGCCGATGTTTATGAAGAGTATATCGAACATCTTACAATACTGGAAAACCTTTATAAAGAGTTTTCCAATCTTCTTGAAAAAAATAGTTTTATAGATAGAACTAATATGAATGGTAGTTATGTTCTAAATAAACACTATTTATCAAGATATGATACTATAACAATATATCTACAAGGGTTTTTAACGAAATTTGAATATAAAGTATTAGATGAAATTGCATTATCTTACAATGTAAAGTTGGTGTTTCAAACAAATAGTTACAATATAGATTTTTTAAACGAGATGTTTGGTGTAAAGTTTGATAATCACAGTGAGGTAGTATTTGATTTGTCCTCTAAAACAATAGAATCTTCATCAAAAAGTACTAAAAGAACACAATCTGTAAATATTAGCGGTTTAACCAATAAAATAGCACAGGTGGCATTTATCAAATCTTCAATATATGAGATGATAAATAAGGGCATAAGCGCGGAAAATATAGTAGTGGTCTTACCTGATGAGTCATTTGCCCAGTATTTAGAAGTATTTGATAATGAAAAATACTTTAACTTTGCAATGGGTAAAAGCGTCAAGAATAATATATATTATAAAAAGCTAAATGCTTTGATAGAGTATCTAAATGACTCAAATATAAGAACAAAAGAGAAGCTAAGTTTTTTTGAACTAGATATAAAAAGAGTTGATGATGAATTAAAGCTTATTTATTTTAAACCTTTGACAAAACAAAATTTTACACTGTTTTTATCACTACTTGGAGAGTGTGAAAAAGAGTTGCAAGAAAAAATAGATGAGATAGTTTATAAACTTGATATTTTACTTTATAACGGTGATGAGATATTGTTATCAAATGCTATAAAACTATTTTTTGATAATATTTCTAATATCTCCTTTGATGATGTACTAGGCGGTAAAATAACAGTTATGGGACTTCTTGAAACTAGGGGCGTTAGTTTTGAAGGTGTTATAGTCGTGGATTTTAATGATGATAAAGCGCCTAAAAGAAGTGTTAAGGATAAGTTTTTATCTTCTCATATAAAAGAACTAGTAGGGTTACCTACACCTAAAAAAAGGCAAAATCTCCAAAAATACTATTATAAAACCTTGTTTGATAATGCAAAAGATGTAAGAATATCTTATATAGATGATGAACAAAATATGATAAGTAGGTTTGCAAAAGAACTTTTTGATGATAGTAATATTACAAAAAATAGTCAATACTCTTCTATTTTGTACTCACCTAATAAGCTTGATAAAAAAGATTATGAGTATGTTTTAGATATTGATTTATCAAAATTTACTTTTAGTGCCACGTCGTTAAAAGATTTGCTTGATTGTAAAAGAAAATATATATACAAGCATATTTATAAAATTAAAGACCATACTATATCGTTGATGCCAAAAGGGTATGAAACAGGTACCGTAATCCATAAGATTTTACAAAATTTATTTGTCAAACATAAAAATTTGTATGATTACGCAGATATAAAAAAAGCTATTGATTTTGAAATATCTTTAGAGCAAAATCTGATAAAAAATCCTATGTTGGAGCTTGACCTTGAATTATATAGAAGCAGTTTGTATAAGTTTGCCCATATCCAAGAAAAAAGATTTCAAGATGGTTTTGCCGTAATAGACACCGAAAAAAGGTTTTCAGTAACACATAACGGTATCAAACTAGAAGGTGTGATAGATAGGATAGATAGAAAAGAAGGAGAGTTTTATATCATAGATTATAAAACATCCCAAAGTTTGAAGGTGGATACACCAAAAACATATAAGGATAGTAGTGATTTCCAACTTGAATTTTATGTTCTTGGACTAGATAGGAAGAATGTACAAGAGGCTTCTTATTATGATGTAAATAGAGGGTTGTTTTTAAAAGAAGAGATGCTTGAAGAAAAACTTATACTTCTTGATGAGATTTTGCAAACGCTTCATACAAAAAATGTGAATTTTGAACAAACGACAAAAAAAGCAACTTGTGAATTTTGCCCTTATAAAACAATATGCGGGATAAAGTAATGGTTAGTCATGTAGCATTAAAAGCAAGTGCAGGAAGCGGTAAAACCTTTGCATTAACTGTACGATATATATCTTTGCTTCTTCTTGGTGCAAAACCAAATGAGATATTAACCCTTACATTTACAAATAAAGCTGCAAACGAGATGAAACAAAGGATATTAAATACCGTTTTCTCATTTGGGCAAGATAGTGTTTATTTGGAGCCTATATCTCAAAATACCGGTATCGGTATAGATGAAATACTAGCTAAAAAAGATTATATCCAAGATTTGGTCGTCAAAGAGAATTTAGCAATTTATACCATAGATAAATTTATAAATCAGATTTTAAAAGAGTTTGGTGGATATATAGGGATTTTTGATAGTTTTGATATAGGAAACGATGATATAGATGAACTTAGTTTTTACTTCCTCAAATCACTTGATAAAAAAAGCTTTTCAAGTTTTGTCCATATTTATATACATGAAAACAAAAGACTACCTTCCGTTATATCTTTGTTTAAGTTTTTTATTCAAAAAGAGGCATCTTTAAAATTTGATTTAAAAGTATATGAAGAGAGCTTGGATGATGTAACAAAGGACATTTTAGAGATAGCAAATAGACTAAAAGCCCATATATATCAAGCCTATGAGGAACAAATGGGAGTCAATGCAAAAAGGGCTTTGGATTTTGATAGTCTGAGTGATTTACTTGATAAAACATGGCTTTTTAGAGAGAGTTTGAGTGATTATAGGGATTTGAAAAAGTTTGATGATGCAATATCTTCAAAAACTTTTACCGAACTAAAATCAAAATTAAAAGTATATTTTGATATACGTTCAAACAATGCTATTATAGAGTATTTGACACTTTTTAATCAATTTAAAGAGTTTAGAACGAATTATATACTAAAAAAAGGTTACTTGGAATTTAGCGATATTACAAATTTTGCTTTGAAACTAGTAAGTGAGTTGATAGATAAAGAGTTTTTGTATTTTAGGCTTGACTCAAAGTATTCGCATATATTGATAGATGAGTTTCAAGATACTTCCATAGAGCAGTTTAATATTTTATTACCTATGATTGAGGAGTGTTTGTCCGGTGGAGATGGATTTAAAACATTTTTTTACGTAGGAGATATAAAACAATCCATTTATCGCTTTAGAGGTGGAAATAAAGAGCTTTTTGATTATATATTACAAAGCTATCCTCAAGTAAAAGAGGAAAATCTAGATACGAATTATAGAAGTAAAAAAGAGGTTGTTGAGTTTGTCAATGAGACTTTTTCAAAGCTTCCAAACTATGAATATACCTACCAAAAAAGTGTAAAAGAGGGTGGTTACGTAGAGGTGGTTACCGATTCTAATTTAGAGGGTGACGAGCCTTATTTCGGACTTTATGAAAAATTAAAAGAGCTTAAACAAAACGGTGTTGATTTAAACGGCACGGCTATATTGGTATCTACAAATGAAGAGGTTTTAAATATTTATCACTATTTATCGACAACTGATTTGGGGGTCGATATAACCACACACATGACTTCAAGACTTATAAATCAGCAAAATGTAAAAGCTTTGATAAACGGCGTGAAATATCTATTTTTTAAAGAGGAGATTTATAAGGTCAATACATTATCTCTAATAGGCAAAAAAAGTGATGAAGAGCTTGTTTTGGAGTATGATATAAAAGCTAATTCGTTGGAAAAAACACTCTATGATATAGCTTTGATACTTGGTGTAATAGATGAAAATGTGATAAAACTTATCGAAAATGCCTCTTCATACGGTGATATATTTGACTTTGTTTATAAAATAGATAATTTGGACGCGAGTATCCAAAATAGTGCAACAAACGGTATTTCCGTATTAACTATTTTCAAATCCAAAGGGCTTGAGTATGAAAGCGTGATAGTCGTCGATAAACTAAAACGGGATTCAAATAAAAATGAGCCTTTTGTCTTTGAGTATGACGGTATAACGCTAGAAAAAGTACATTATAAAATCTCAAAAAAAGAGTATTTTGACGATAGTTTTGCAAATGCACTTGAAAAAGAGGAGGCTTTAAGTATCTTTGATACTATAAATGTCCAATATGTAGCACTTACAAGGGCAAAAAGTAATCTAATAGTACTAAAAAAAGAGAAATCTATTTTCGATATTTTGAATTTAGCCGATTGTAAACGAGGTATTTTAGAAAAAAGCGAAATCAAAAATAATATAGAAGAGAAGCTAGAAAAGATAGAGTACAAGCCTTTGACTTTGGGTTTACAAGAGCTTAGTATAAAGGCAACTACCGATGAGCTAAATAATCTAAAAGCTAAGTATTTCGGTATAGCAACCCACCATGCACTTGAAAATGCAAAAGATTTTACAATAGATGAAATAGATTTTATTGTAGATATATCTAAACAAAAATTTTCATATATCCTTGAAAATAGGGATTTCATAGATATGAGTAAAAGAATCAAAATGTTGTTTGGTGACGATGAGTTTCAAAAACTACTGCAAAATAATCTAAGCATAAAAAAAGAACAACCGCTTGTATTTAACGGTGAAGTTAAGATTTTAGACGTATTGGTGCAAAAAGATAACGAATATATAATCATAGATTATAAAACCGGTAAAGAACATCACGAAATGTATATCAAACAAGTTTCATTTTATAAAAAAGCAATTTCTCAAATAACATCTTCAAACAATGTAAAATCTTATTTATGTTATCTTCTTGCCGATAAAATAGAGATAATTAACGTTTAATTAACACTAACTTGATAGAATTTGCCAAAACTTAAACTAAGTAGAGGTAAATATGAAAAAAACAATAATAATCTCTGCCGTTGCAGCTTCTTTGTTGGTTGCAAGTGATGCAGACCTTGGAACCATCAGTGTTATTGAAAACGGCGTAAGTCAGAAAATAGAAAACGTAAGCGGTGAAGATTTAAAATCAGCCGATTTGGCAGAGGCTCTTAGCAAAAACAGTTCAAGTGTCAATTTGATAAGAAGAAGCGGTATCGCAAACGATGTTTTGGTAAGAAGTCAGAAAAAAGATAATATTGTAGTAACGATAGATGATGCAAAAGTTTGCGGTGCTTGTCCAAATAGAATGGATCCACCCACTTCACATATAGTTACAAATAACGTTGAAGAGGTAGAGGTAATAGGCGGACCTTTTGATGTTGAAAATATGGGAACGCTAAGCGGTCAAGTAAAAATAAAAACTAAAGACCCAAAAGCCGGAGTAAACGGTGATATTAACCTAAATAAAGGTAGCTATGGATATAGCAAACTTAGTGCAAACGTAAGCGGTGGTGACGAGAAGATAAGAGTTTTGGTCGGTAGCTCTTATGAAAACAGTGACCAGTATGAAGATGGAAGCGGTATGACTATGGCTGAGCAGTTGAACTCTCAAGCGAGTACGCCTACACAAAAATATGCAACTTCTAAAGTAGGAATGGAAGCATATACAAAAAAAACAAATACTTTGAAACTTTTTGTAAATCCTACTGAAAATAGTGAAATAAGATTTGGATATACTGCAAATAGAAGTGATGATATACTTTATCCGTCAAGTACAATGGATGCAATATATGATGATAGTGATATTTATACTTTGGGTACAACTCTTAAAAATCTTGGTGAGTATTCCGATACTTTAAAA
The DNA here is from genome assembly GCA_002421845.1 of Epsilonproteobacteria bacterium UBA6211. Lineage (GTDB taxonomy): Bacteria > Campylobacterota > Campylobacteria > Campylobacterales > Arcobacteraceae > UBA6211. Next base: position 45,906 of record DISL01000051.1, read on the forward strand.
ATAGATGCTTATAAATCAACGGTTGAACATCTTATGAGTACAAAATATAGAGCAAATGCGAATCCTTTGGCTTATATGGATGCCTATGTGGAAAGTGAGATACAAGGGATTAAACTTAAAAACTCTTTTGATATAAATGATTCAAAAATAGATATAGGGCTAGATACAAGCAAAAGAAATTGGAACGGAAATAAATATCATTCAATAAACGGTTATACAGGTATGACAGCAGGTATGACGGATAGATATTTTATGCCTGACGTTGACACAAAAAATAAAGCAATTTTTGCAAAATCTACTACGCAAATAGGTGATACTGAAATAGCTATGGGTGTAAGATACGATAATACAAACGTAAAGGCAAATGAAGTTGCAAAATCTATGAGTGCTACGGCTGATAGAGATATTGATTATAAATCATTATCGGCAAATATTTTGGCTACTTATGCTTTAAATGACAATTTAGATATTTTTGCAGGTCTAGGTCAAAGTGCAAGGGTTCCTGATGCAAAAGAGCTTTATATGGGTGGTACGGGCAAAGCTGACGGTGACGTAAAACAAACAAAGAATAGAGAAATTGATGTAGGTTTTGATTATACCGGTAATAGCAACGGAGTAAAAACAAAGCTTTTTTATAGTGATTTGAAAGATTATATATATTATCATTCAACAAATCAAGAATACGTAAATGTTGATGCTAAAATTTACGGTATTGAAGTTGCAGGATACCAATATTTCAATGATGAAATCTCTATGGATATGATGGCAAGTTGGCAAAGAGGTAAAAAAGACAATGCCCTAGCAGGTCAAACAGACAAAGATTTAGCAGATATCGTTCCTCTTAAAACAAACATAGGTATCAACTATGAAAAATCTGCACATAACCTAAGATTAGAACTTGTTGCGACAAAAAACTGGAACAACTACGATGAAGACAACGGTGAACAAAAAATGTCTGGCTATGGAGTGTTAAATGCCAAATACAACTATAAAGTATCTAAAAACTTCGATATGACTTTCGGTATGGATAATATTTTTGATAAAACCTATGCCGTATCAAATACATACAAAGACCTATCTTTGGCAGGAACAAGTGACGGAATAATGCTTTTAAATGAAATGGGAAGATATACTTACGCAAATTTAAGATATAAATTTTAGTAAATACCGACTTTATGTCGGTATTTATTTTTAGTTACTTACGCTTACTTTCATATTCGGTAGAATATTCGGTTTTGTAATCTTGATGAAAATATCGGTTAAATCATACTCTTTTAATAAAGCCTCTTTTACTTCCAAAATAGCAACTTCCAAAAGCTCAAATTGACCCTTTTGCATAACATTTATAATATCGTTTGCTATAGTTGCATAGTCGAGATAGACGTTATCGTGGAAATCATATTCACACTGAAAATTAACTACTACTTGTTGTGGAGTTGTACGTTCAAAGTCAAGTATACCTATTATGCACTCAAATGTTAAATCTTCGATATATATTTTCATGGGAAAATCCTTTCAAACTACTTTCTTCTCTTCCCCTTTTATAAGTCTTACGATATTTGGGATATGTTTATAAATCACTATAAAAGCTATAATATATAGCGGAGTATTAGACCCTACACCAAGACCGTCTGCAAATATATAAGTTGATATTACGACTCCTACAAGTCCAAGAAGAGATGAAAGTGATGAGATTTTTAGTGTTTTTGCACTGATAGCCCAAACAATACCGCCTATAATAGTAGGGATAGGAAGTAAAACTATCAAAACTCCAAGAGCAGTTGCTACACCTTTACCACCTTCAAATTTAAGATAAACACTATAACAATGCCCCAAAAGTGCTAAAATAGCAACACCCCATAATGTCTCTTGTGAAAGTCCCACAAGCATACCGAGTACTACTACAAGCGTCCCTTTGAGTGCATCAAGTATCAAAGTCGCAGCACCTAGTTTTTTGGCTAAGGCAGGATTTGTCTCTTTTACAACCCTTAAAACATTTGTAGCACCTATACTTTTGCTTCCGCTAGATTGTACATCAACACCTGCAAATTGTTTTGCCAAAATAAGACCAAAAGGTATAGAACCTACTAAATAAGCCAATATAAAAAACTGTATATTAATGTTACCAAAAAACTCCACTTGAATCCTTCAAAATTTTAATCTTTGTAATTTATGTGATTGTAACTAAAAATTTGTTATATTTAGATAAAGATTAGTTAAAGTAGATAGGTTTGTAGGGTTGGTATTTGGGTTTTTTGCCTTTTGCCTTTTGCCTTTTGCCTTTTACCTAACATAAAGGTTAAGATTTGGATTTAAGAGAAGAGATCATTAGATTAAAAGAAAAATTAGATGTCACAGTGGTAGCACATTTTTATCAAAAAGATGAAGTTTTTGAACTTGCCGATATTGTGGGTGATAGCTTGGAACTTGCACGCAGGGCATCTCAAACAGATACTGAGTATATAGTATTTTGCGGCGTTGGCTTTATGGGGCAAAGCGTTAAGATAATAGCACCGGAAAAAAGAGTTTTGATGCCGAAAGTTGCTTGTTGTTCAATGGCAAGAATGATAGATGTCGCATATTTTGATGAAAATCTTGCGAAATTGAACTCATACGGTATAAAAAACGAAGATATTTTACCTATTACGTATATTAATTCAAGTGCTGAAGTAAAGGCTAGAGTAGGGCAAATGGGAGGGCTTGTATGTACAAGTTCAAATGCTTTTAAGATAATAGAACAAGGTCTTAAAAGCGGTAAGAAAATCTTTTTTGTACCTGATCGTTGTTTGGGGCAAAATTTTGCTATTAAGATGGGATTGAAGTCTTGTGTTTTGGGTGACGGTACAAATCCAAATGATGCCGATATTATATGTTATGACGGTTTTTGTGCGGTACATCAGTTGTTTACACCTGAAGATATAGATTTTTATAGGGCAAAGTATCCAGACATTATAGTAGCCGTGCATCCTGAGTGTGATATAAAAGTGGTTGCAAAGGCAGATTTTATAGGTAGTACGAGTCAACTTATACAATACATCAAATCTTTACCAAAAGATCAAAAAGTGGTAGTAGGTACGGAATACAATATGGTCAATCGTCTAAGAGAAGAAAATACTTATATTTTAAGTAGTACTAAGCCTGAATGTCCTACAATGAACGAAACAACGTTGCAAGATTTGTATGATACTTTAAAATCTATAGAAAACGGGCATCCTACAAATGAGGTGTTTGTATCTGAAGATGTTGTGTATTGGGCTAAGATTGCACTACAAAGAATGTTTGAAATAAGCTAAAATCTAAGGATTCTTTAAAAATGATAAATATTAGAAAGTTTGTGAAACAAGCCATAATCGAAGATAACGGTAGAGGGGACTTGTTTTTTGATATAGCCCCAAAAGGTAGATTTACCGCTCGTGCAATTTGCAAAGATGACGGGATACTTGCAGGTGTAAAATATGCAAGGATTTTGGCAAAAACAGAGAAGTTTGATTGTAGGTTTTTGAAGCGTGACGGTGATGAAATAAAAAAAGGGGATATTATAGCAGAGCTTGAGGGTAAGGCTTCTATCCTTTTAAGTAGTGAAAGAACGTTTCTTAATATGCTTCAACATGCAAGTGGAATAGCAACTATGGCAAGTAAATACGCAAAAGCTATAGAAGGTACAGGTGTGGTTTTGCTTGATACAAGAAAAACAAGACCTCAACTTAGGGATTTTGAGAAATATGCAAGTAGAGTAGGTGGAGCTATAAATCATAGGCTTGGACTTGATGATTGTCTTATGCTTAAAGATACCCACCTAAAAACAATACCTGATTTGAAGGAATTTGTAAAAACTGCAAGAAAAAGAATATCTTGGGTAACAAAAATAGAAATTGAGTGTGAAACTTTTGAGCAAGTTCAAGAAGCGATGGACGCAGGTGCCGATATAATAATGTGTGACAATATGAACACGGATCAAATAAAGCAAGTGGTAGAGTTTAGAAATCAAAACTATCCACATATTCTTCTTGAAGCAAGTGGTAATGTAAATTTAGATACAATAAGAGATTATGCAATGAGTGGAGTGGATGCTATAAGTTCAGGGGCTATTATTCATCAGGCTACTTGGTTAGATTTCTCCATGAAATTCGACTAAAATAAAAGCTACTTTTTGACTATTTCTGCGTTATGCAGATTTTCAAATTTGCGTCATTTACTATATGTAAACTCCTTAATTTGAAAATCTTTTTGCCTTGAACTAGTCTAAAAATTAGCTTTTATTCAAAACTGTTATACTACTACACAAAAAGGAATGATTTGACAAAAGCCTTAGAGCTTATAAAAGCTTCGAGATATATTTTGATAGTAACTCACATAAATCCTGATCCAGACACAATAAGTTCTGCCTTGGCTCTTTCAAATTACTTTCATGACTCAAAAATAAAACATACGGTTTATAATAAAGATATTAAAACATTCACAGCCCTCAAATTTTTAAATAGATTTGATAAGATAACCGATGTTTTACCTAAATTTTATGACCTTATAATATCCGTAGATTGTGGAGATAAAAAGCGATTTGGGTTTATTCCAGATGATAATATTCCTATATTAAATATAGATCATCATATTTCCAATGAAGACTTTGGAACGTTAAATATAATCGAAAGCAATAGTGCAAGTACGGCAGAGCTAATATATGATTTCTTTGTCAAAAACTTTTTAGATATTACAAAAGATATTGCAAAATGTCTATATGTTGGTATTTACAGCGATACGCAAGGATTTTCCACATCAAGAACTAATAAGAGGACTTTTGATATTATTTCTCATTTAGTTGACTTTGGGATGAATCCAGGAGAGATGGCAGATTTGCTATTACGTAATGATTCTTTGGCTAAATATAGGGTGATGCCCAAAGTTCTTGAAACTTTGACTTTACATAAAGAGGGGCGAGTTGCTACAATTTATGTGGAAGAAGATACTTTGAATGAGTGTGGAGCAAGTTTAAGAGAGTGTGAAGACGCTCTAAACATGGTTTTGAACATAGCTGTTGTTGATATTGCCATGTTTTTTAGAGTACTTGGGAAAAAAACCAGAGTCTCTATAAGAAGTAAACATAACACTGATGTATCTGAATTGGCGTCAAAATTTGACGGTGGTGGGCATAAGTTTGCTGCAGGATGTTCAATAAAAACGACGAATATACAAGAAGCAATAAGTATGATAATAAAGGAAATTGATGAGAAGAACTAGAAATAGCGGAAATATTGTAAGTTATATTTTTGGTATATTGTTATTGGGTTTAGTAGGTGGCGGTGTATATATCTATAATTCATCTGCATTTGAGCAAAATGAACCTAAGATTATTATAGAAGATAAAATATTTTGGAATTTAAGAGATAATTTAAAATTAACTATTAGTGATGATACGGGTATTAAATATTACAAAGTGACTTATATTGACGGTGATAACGATAAAGTTCTTGATACACAAGTTTTAACTACTCCTCAAACAAATATAGCATTAAATCTAGAAGCACCTAAGCTTAGTATGTTTAATCAAAAACAAAACGTCAAGCTAGTTATAGAGGCTACCGATATTAGTAAATGGAATTTTTTTAACGGTAATAGTATAGTCAAAGAAGTAGAACTAGTTGTAGATACTACAAGACCTATGGCAAATGTAATTGCAAATACTTATGCTATTGTTAGAGGTGGAAGCGGTGTTGTGGTAGTAGAGGTAAAAGATGATAACCTATCTGATATGTATATAACATTCAACGATAAAGTAAGGTTTGAGCTTACACCTTTTTATAAACAAAATTTTTATGTCGCACTTATTGCGTGGCCTATGGATATAGAGCAGTTTTCACAGGTTTCTTTGGTGGCTAAAGATAGAGCGAATAATGTTACTACTACAAAAATTCCTTTGTATATAAGGGAATACAAGTATAAAACAGATGATTTAAAAGTTGATGATAGGTTTATAGAAAATGTATCTACAGAGGTTTTAGTAAATTCTCGTAAACCAATAGATAATGATTTAGTTGCTAGATTTTTAAGAACAAATTTAGAACTTCGTGCAGAAAATTTGGCTACAATTAGAAAAGTAAGTATAGAGGGTATGGATATAGCACAGGTTGATTCATTTAATATATCACCTTTTAGAAGACTTCACAACTCTCAAACTGTTGCTGGATACGGTGATAGAAGAAACTATTTTTATAACAATCAACTTATTGATACGCAGTGGCATCTTGGTGTGGACTGGGCTAGTGTGAAACAAGCACCTATACATACGACAAATGCAGGTAAAGTGATTTTTCAAGATTATCTAGGGATTTATGGTAATACTCTTATACTTGAGCATGGTTTAGGACTTGCTACTTTATATGCACACACAAGTAGTTATAACGTTAATTTGGGAGACAAAGTTCAAGCCAATACTCAAATAGCCAACACAGGTGCTACAGGTGCAGTTTTCGGCGACCATTTACATTTTGGAGTATTAGTTCAAGGTATAGAGGTAAATCCTCTTGAATGGATGGACGGTAATTGGATTAGAACTAGAATTACGGATATAATGCAAACTTCTAAAAAGGTAATAGATACTAAATGAAACAAAGAACTATAAACAAACCTATAGAGATAGTGGGAATCGGACTTCATAAAGGTGTTCCCGTCAATATGAGGCTAGAACCTTTAGAAAGTGATATGGGGATAGTATTTTATAGAAAAGATGTTGGGATAACTATACCTCTTACTCCTGATAATGTTATAGATACAAAGATGGCTACCGTAATAGGTAAAGAAGGTGTAAAAATCTCTACCATAGAACATCTTTTATCGGCTATTTATGCTTACGGTATAGATAATTTGAGAATTATACTTGATAATGATGAAGTTCCCGTACTTGACGGTAGTAGTAGCGGTTATTGTATGCTTATAGATGAGGTCGGTATCAAAGAACTTGATAAATCCAAAAAAGTTATGGTTATTAAAAAAGAGATTACCGTTGAAGATAAAGGGAAAGTGGTTACCTTAAAACCTTCAGGACATATAGTATTTGATTTTGCAATCAATTTTGACCATCCTGTAATAGGTGAGCAAAAATATCATTTCGATTATAGTCTAAAAGAGTATAAAGAGAATATTTCAAGAGCTAGAACATTTGGTTTTTTGCATGAAGTTCAATATTTACGTAGTATCGGTTTAGCACTCGGCGGAAGTTTGGAAAATGCAATAGTTCTTGATGAAAGTAAAATTCTAAATCCTGAGGGTCTTAGGTATAACGATGAGTTCGTAAGGCATAAAATTCTTGATGCTATAGGGGATTTATCATTGCTTGGATATACAGTAGTGGGATATTACAATGCAAAGGCAGGAAGTCACCATCTTAATCATCTTCTTACAAAAAAAGTTTTAGAATCAAGTGAAAATTATGAAATAGTCGATTTAGAAGTTGCAATAGCACATCAAGAGATGTTTGAGGTTGCTTATGCAAGAAGTTGAGGTAGTCGTTGTTTCTATTGCTAATCCTCTTTTGATAGGTATTTATAAAGATAAGATACTTCATCAAGAGTATAAGATTGAGGGAAAAACAAGTGATATTATAGCTGAAGTTTTTAGTGCTATTTTAAAAACTTACCGTATAGGTAAAATTTATTATGTAAATGGACCCGGGAGCTATATGTCTATAAAAGTAAGCTATATATTTTTAAAAACCGTTAGCATAATAAATCAAATAGAGCTTTTGGCTATCAATGGTTTTGAACTAAATCAAAATTCACCGATAAAAGCAATAGGTAAAAAGTATTTTATACAAAAAGATGATAAAATAGTATTATCAGATTTAAACGGTATGGAAATTTATGATTTTATTTTGCCAAAATCTTTAGAAAATATAAAGAGCAGTTTGGATAATCTTCCAAACTATGTTTTACCAGCAGTATAAAAAGGAGTAAAGTGTTAAAAGTTAGTGTTCCAGCAACAAGTGCAAATCTAGGGCCAGGATTTGATACTTTGGGTGTTGCCGTAAGTCTTAGAAATACGGTTATTATAAAGCCGTCTAAGTTTCATAGTGTTTCATTAAGAGGTGAGGGTGCAAATAACCCTGTTTTAAAAGATAATAATATGTTTATTTCAATCTTTAATGATTTTTATAATAATCTGACTACAAAAACTCAGCATTATAGATTTGAATTTTTAAATGAAATACCTATCTCAAGAGGTTTGGGTAGCTCATCTGCCGTTATTGTCAGTGCTATTGCGTCGGCTTATGCCTGTGCAGGAATAAAGCTGAGTCGTAGTAAATTATTAAATTTAGCACTTGCTTATGAATCTCATCCTGATAATATAACACCTGCTGTTATGGGTGGATTTAATGTTGCTACGGTTAGAGATAATGAGGTTAAATATATTAAAAAAGATATGCCTAGCAACCTAAATGCCGTGGTGGTAATACCGAATCGTCCTATTTCAACTGCAAGTTCAAGAAAAGTTTTACCCTTTAAATATACAAAAGAAGATACGGTATTTAACGTATCTCATTCTTCACTTTTAACTGCTGCTTTTATGTCGGAAAAGTGGGATATTTTAAGAGAAGCTGCTCAAGATAGGATGCATCAGTATTTTAGGATGAAGCAAATGCCTGAGCTTTTCGAGGTACAAAAAGTGGCATTAAAAAACGGTGCTTTGATGAGTACCCTCTCCGGTAGCGGTTCTACTTTTTTTAATATGTGTCATGCAAGTGAAGCAAAAAGATTGAATTCTATACTTGCAAAAGAGTTTGTCAGATTCCAAGTATTAACCCTAGATTTTGATAATAATGGTATAATGATAGAAAATTAAGCAATTTTAGGGTAAAATGTGCAACCAATAAGAATGTGTGTAGTTTGTAGAAACAGATTTGAACAAAAAAAGTTGTTAAGACTTCAGTGTATTGAACAATCGCTGGTTTTATTTACTGGCACTAAAAGAAGTTTTTATATCTGTCCTGATTGTTTGAAAGAGGACATCAAAAAATTAGACAAGCAGTTAGCTAGGGCTTGTAGAGGTAGGGTTAATAACCTTCAAGAATTTATATTACGGAGTAATAGTATATGTTAGATAAAGTTAGAGTTTATGAGATTGCAGAAGAAGCCGGTGCTACTAGTGCAGAGGTTGTTGAAAAAGCAAAAGATTTAGGGATAGAACTTAAATCACCTCAAAGTGCAGTTTCATACGAAGAGGCTGCGGAGATTACCACTTATATCATGACTGGTAAAAGCAAATTATTAAAAGTTGTTGAACAGCCTAAGAAAAAAGCTCCTAAACAAATACCGTTAGAGCAAAAAGAACAAGTGCAAGAGGATTATTCTCAAACTCAATCTCAAACTCCGGTAGAAGAAAAAGTCGAAGTAGATGAGAATGTAAAAGTTCAAGATGAAGACAGAAGTAGTGACGGCTTGATTATGCCAAAAAGAAGAGGTCTTAAAATAGTTAAGAAAAAAGAGCCTGTTGTTACAGAATCTTATGAAGCACCTAAGAAACAAACAAAATCTTTGAGTGAACTACTTGATTCTAATATGGAAGCAAAGCTTGATAAAGTAGATAGAAAAGAGCAGTTTTTAAAACCTAAGAAAGAGAAAAAGAAACCTCTTCCTAGAGCTCATGAACATGGTCATAAACTAGATGTTGATAGAGCTAATGATGAATTTAGAAGTTCAGATGATTTACTTGAAGCGGATGAAGTAGTTTTACTTGATTTGGATGAAACGGAAATCAATACAAAATTCTTTGAAGAGCCTAAACCTCTTGAAATACGTACTTCAAAACCTAGCTCGTTTATCAATCAACCACAAACTTTAAGAAGAAGTAAAAAGAGAAAAAGACCAAAAGAGGTTAAAGTAGCTGAAGAGGTTACTAATGTAGATATTTCTGAAAATATCAGGGTATATGAATTTGCAGAAAAAATAGGTAAGAGTGTAGGTGAAGTAATAGGTAAACTTTTTGCTTTAGGTATGCTAGTAACTAAAAACGATTTCTTAGATAGTGATGCTATAGAGATATTGGCTGATGAGTTTGGTATAGAAGTAAATGTAAAAGATGATTTCGAAGATTTAAATTATGCAGATGAAGAAGAGGGTGATGTACTAGATGATAGTGATTTGGTAACTCGTCCGCCGGTTGTTACTATTATGGGACACGTTGACCACGGTAAAACTACTTTGCTAGATACTATTAGAAATGCAAATGTAGCTTCGGGAGAGGCAGGTGGTATTACTCAACATATTGCTGCATATACTGTTACTAAAAACGGTCAAGAGATAACATTTGTCGATACTCCTGGACATGCCGCATTTAGTGCTATGAGAGCAAGAGGTGCAAGTGTTACGGATATTGTTATTATTGTTGTAGCAGCTGATGATGGTGTAAAACCTCAAACAAAAGAGGCTATAAAACACGCAAAAGAGAGTGGAGGACCTATCATAGTAGCTATCAATAAAGTTGATAAACCTGCTGCAAATATAGATATGGTTAAAACTCAAATGGCTGAGTCAGGTCTTATGCCTGTAGAGTGGGGTGGAGATACGGAGTTTGTTGAAGTATCAGCTTTGAAAAAATTAGGTATAGATAATCTACTTGATACTATTTTGATACAAGCTGAAATGATGGAACTTAAAGGTAACCCTAATGCAAAAGCAAAAGCTGTTGTAGTTGAGGCATCTTTAGAGGTTGGACGTGGAGCGGTTGCTACTGTTATCGTTCAAAACGGTACAATCAGAGTAGGAGATTCTATCGTAGCAGATACTACGTATGGAAAAATCAAAGCTATTAATAATGACAAAGGTCAAAAAGTAAAAGAATTGACATTGAGTCAAACAGGTCAAATTCTTGGTTTAAATGAAGTACCTATGGCTGGAGCATTAGTAGCTGTTATGGATAGTGAAAAAGAAGCTAGAGAGATAGCTACGAAAAGAGCTGAACTTGCTCGTGCAAAAGAGCTTTCAAAATCTACTAAAGTATCTTTAGAAGAGCTTAGCGGTATGATTGCAGAGGGTAGAATCAAATCACTTCCTGTTATCGTAAAAGCTGACGTTGCCGGTTCTTTGGAAGCTATTAAATCATCTCTTGAAGAGATTAGAAATGACGAAGTAAAAGTAAACGTAATCCATAGCGGTATAGGTGGTATTAGTGAAAACGACCTTACGTTAGCTAGTGCAAGTAGTCATTGTATAATTTTAGGATTCAATATAAGACCTACCGGACAAGTTAAAAATAAAGCAAAATCTTTAGGCGTAGAGATAAAAACATATACTGTAATCTATGATCTACTTGATGATGTTAAAGCTACACTATCAGGTATGATGAGTGCGGTAGTAAGAGAAGAAAATACAGGTCAAGCTCAAGTTAGAGAAACTTTCGTAGTTCCAAAAGTTGGAACAGTTGCAGGATGTATCGTAAGTGACGGTAAAGTAATACGTGGTGGAATGGCTAGAATTATCCGTGACGGTGTTATTGTTTATACAGGTAAAATATCATCTCTAAAAAGATTTAAAGATGATGTTAAAGAGGTTAGTAACGGTTATGAGTGCGGTATTATGTTTGAGAAATTCAACGACATTCAAGTCGGTGACTATATAGAAACATTTATTCAAATTAAAGAACAAGCAAGTATCTAATGAAATCTGTTAATATTCAAAGAACTGAATCTTTGTTAATGGAGCTTGTACCGGAGGCTCTAAGTGAACTAAGTGATAGCAGGATAAATTCACTTGCTATTACGGCAGTTGATTGTAAACACGGTAAATACGATGCTACAGTATATTTTGACGGTAGTGATTTTGACAAAAATGAAATCAAAGAGATTATATCATCACTAAATAAAGCAAACGGAAGAATTAAGAGTTATGTATTAGCGGCTACTAGCTGGTATAAATGCCCTAATTTCAAGTTTGTGAATGATGATAGTTTAGATAAAATAAAACATATGGACAAATTATTTGATATGATATCAAAGGGCAAAGATGGAGAATAATGAATTATATAATGCACTTGAAACAGCTATAAAAGGGTGTGGAGTTGATGTATATGATATTGAAAAACTAAGAGAGAATGAAAACTATATTTTAAGAGTATCTATTACATCTCCCGATGGTGTAAATCTTGATAAATGTGCTCAGGTGAGTAATGTAATTTCTCCAATACTTGATATTTATGAACCTATGAGTAGTAAATATAATCTTGAGGTTAGTTCTCCTGGAATTGAGAGAAAACTCAAAAATCCAAAACAATTTAAAGCAAGTATCGGTGAACTTGTAGAAATCAAAGATTTTGAAAAGAATAAAGTAAAGGGTAAATTAGCATCAGCAAACGATGAATCTATTACAATAGAGTTGGAAGATGGAGAAAACAAATCTTACAACTACAGCGATATATCACAAGCAAAAACATACTTTCAATGGTAATAAATGATGAATTTTACATGTCTTTGGCTATTGCCGAGGCATGGAAATATCAACTTCTTACATATCCAAATCCGGCAGTAGGGGCAATAGTACTTAAAAAAGGTGAGATTGTCTCCCTTGAAGCTCACAAAAAAGCAGGAAATGCTCATGCTGAAGTTTTAGCACTCAAAAGTGCTTATTTAAAGAAAAATCCTACAAGTAGATTAGAAAATATAACTTCACCTTTTGAAATACATGATTATTTAAAAGAAAATCACGACGGGTTTTTTGAAGATTGTGAAATATATATTACATTAGAGCCTTGTAATCATACGGGTAAAACACCTGCTTGTAGTGATTTATTAGTTGCATTAAAACCAAAAAGGGTTATTATTAGCGTACTTGACCCGAATAAAAATGCATCGGGCGGAATAGAGAAATTAAAATCTTGCGGTATTGATGTAACAATTGATATTTGTAAAAAGCAAGGTGAGGATTTATTGTTCCCGTTTTTACGATATATGAGCGGTAAATTTCTATTTTTTAAGTTAGCCGCAAGAGCAAACGGTTCTATTGACGGCGGATATATTACTTCCAAGGAATCATTAACATACGTACATAAACTAAGAAGCGTTATAGATACGTTAGTAATAGGCGGTAATACGGTAAGGATAGATAGACCTACACTTGATTGTAGATTTATTGAACACGGTAAATCACCTGATGTTTTAATCTATTCTAGTAAAAAAGAGTTTGATAGGGAAATACCTTTGTTTAAGGTGCCAAATAGAGAAGTCATTATAAGTAATACATTAGATGTAAGTAGTGGTTATATAATGGTAGAGGGTGGTTATACACTTTTGGAACAATTATATTACCAAATAGATATGCTTGTGTTATTTATTTCACCAAATTTTAAAAATAGTAATGATATACTACTAACAGAGTTAAAATTTGAAATACTTTATTCAATGCAAATTGGTGATGATGAGCTTATTTTTTTGAAAAAAAGATTATGATATAATGCGTTTAAATTAATTGAAGAAGATAGAATATATATAGGAAGACACAATGCCGACATCAATTAGAGACATAGTAAAAAGTGTTTTAGAAGAGTTAAAAAAGAATAAAATACTGCCTACTCCTGAAGAATATAGAAAAGTTTTCTGTGAAAAGGCTAGGGATTACGGATTTAACGTTAAAGAGTGTGATAGACTTTCTGTTTTAGCAAATAAATTATCAGAGAGTGAAAGAGAAGAGATTGCAAAAAGCGATATAGATAATATAGACTCCTTGTTTGATTATATTGTTTCTAAATTAAGGGAAAAAGAGGAAAAAATACTTCTAACCCAACGACCTGTATTGTCTGATATGACTTTAGAAAAATTAGCATCATTGATGATTGCATCTATAGTACCTAGCTTTTATGATGATGAGCTTGAAACGAATATTGATTCTCTTACATCAAAAATAATGGCAAACCCTAATGCTCTTGATGACTTACAAACTCAAGAAAATATTGAAAATTTAATTGAACAAAGAAAATATAAAGATAGAAAAGTAATATCTGAAAAAATGCATAAATTGAATCAATTGATTCAGAATATGAGTACTTTTATTGAAAATACTATTGCAACAAGCGGTGATAGCGATAAAAGTTTATCTAAAATATTAGATGAATTACATACGATACACTATGAAGATATCACTGCGGAATCATTTGAAGCATTAAAAAGTAAAATGATTGATATAAATACTTCAATGCGTCAAGAGATGAGTACTTTATCCACTAAATTGATAAAAGAAAGAAATGAAGTAACCGTCTTAAAAGAGAAGATAAACGCACTTGAAGCAAATCTTAGGGTAGCTCAAAAAGAGAGTTCTACCGACTTCTTGACAGGTGTTATGACAAGAAGGAAATTTGATATAGAGCTTAAGAAAATAGAAGAAAATTTCCAACAAACAGGTGAATCTTATTCAATAGTGTTTATAGATATAGACCACTTTAAATCAATCAACGACACCTATGGACATAATGCAGGTGATGTAGTTTTATCAACATTCGGTAAAATTTTACATACAAAAGTAGGTAATAGCGGTATTGTTGCTAGATATGGCGGTGAAGAATTTGTTATAGTATTAAGAAACGAGGGATTAGATGTATCTCTTAGTTTATGTGACAAGATAAAAGAATTGATAGTAAAAAGTAAATTTATTTATGATGAGATTAAGTTAAAAGTTACATTCTCTGCCGGAATAATACAAAGAGAAGATTTTGAAGACTTAGACAGTGCTATGAAACAAGCCGATAAATATTTATATACGGCGAAAAATAGCGGTAGAAATATAGTTTTATATAAAAAGAAAAGTTAAGTAAGGAAGACCTTACTTAACTTTTTCTATGTACTCACCGGTTCTTGTATCAACTCTGATAACATCACCCTCTAAAATATGAAAAGGTATTTGAACTACGGCACCGCTTTCTAGTGTTGCAGGTTTTTTACCGCCTTGAGAGTCACCTTTGAAGTTTGGTGGTGTATCAACTATTTTTAGTTCTACTATCATTGGAGGCTCAACCGTAATAGCTTCACCGTTGAAGAACATTATATCACAATTCATACCGTCTATAATCCAGTCAATAGTATCACCTACTTGATCATGAGTAAGAGCTATTTGCTCATAAGTCTCAGTATCCATAAATTGGCAAAATTCACCGTCATCATAAAGATATTGCATTGTTTTTTGTTGTAGGTTAGGTTGTTCACATTTATCACCGGCATGGAAAGTTTTTTCTATTACTTTACCGTTTATGAACGATTTTATTTTGCATCTAACAAAAGCTGCACCTTTACCCGGTTTAACGTGTTGATATTCTGTTATTTTGTATGGAATACCATCTAGTTCTATTTTAAGACCTTTTTTAAGGTC
>DISL01000010.1:0-2652 GCA_002421845.1 Epsilonproteobacteria bacterium UBA6211
GGCTGTGCCATCTAATTTCTAGCATTTTCGCTCCTAAAAATTTTTTTATTTCACTAACCCGCATAAAATAAAAATTCAACTATGCGAACTGCGTTCTTTATTATAAGCCGTAAAAGATGGCTTGAAGAGCCACGCTATCACATTTATGACAACCATAAACGTTCAAAAAGTAGCCCACTTAGACACACTAACTATTGTCTGCCCTATTTTATGTAAAAAGAGCTTAGAAAAAACTTTGACAAAAAAGTAATATTTACAAAATTAATACAAATTTTGAAAATATTTTTATTTACAGTTGTATAAATAATTTACTGCGCCTAGTGTATCTTGAAAAATTTGGTCACTATATAAAGAGAGATCTTCTTTTGTCCCATAGCCACTAAGAACACCTATACCCTTTATTCCTGCATTAGTCGATGCGAGAAGATCTAATTTTGTATCCCCTATCATATATATATCATGTTTAGCAATATCCAACTTCATACTTTCAATAGCTTTATATATAGGTTCAGGGTGCGGTTTTGGATTTACGACGTGTTCTCTTCCGATTAAACATTCAAAATAATGCCCAACTTTTAAATGCTCAAGCAACGGATGTGAATATAGTGCAGTTTTAGTGGTTACCACACCAAGCCTTGCAAATTTAGAAGCCAATTCCAAACTTTCAACGGCATTTTCTATAAGTAACGTCTTAGCACACGAAATTTCTCTATACCTTAATTTATACTCATTAACATATTCATGAGAAAACTTGTGTTCAACACCTAAACTTTCAAACATAATATCAAGTGGATAACCGATAAGTTTTTTTATATCATCTTCCAAAATCTTATTATCAAAACCTTTTTTATCAAAAACATAAAAAAACGTTTCAACTATAGCTTCTGTTGAATCTATAATAGTACCGTCAAGATCAAATAGTATAATTTTACTCAAATTCTATACCTTAATTTTTAAAATTTTTACTTATATATAAGCTTCATTATAATATCATTAAATAATTGAAAATGAAATAAATAACAAGTAGTACTTATGGACAAAATCATCCTTAAAGAAATAACTATTTTATATGTTGAAGACGAAGAAGATTTAAGAATAAACACGTCAAAAATATTATCTGTTACTTCTAAAAAAATTATTCAAGCTAGTAACGGTTTAGAAGCATACGAATTGTTTGTTGCGAATCAAGATGAAATAGATTTGGTAGTAACGGATATAAATATGCCCAAAATGTCTGGATTAAGTCTGATAGAAAAAATTCATGAGATTAATTCAGATATGCCGTGTGTCATCACAACGGCATATAATGAACTTGAATTTTTACATCGTGCTATCAACTTAGGTGTTGCCGGTTTTGTATTAAAACCACTTGATTTGTATAAACTCATAGAGACTTGTATAAAAGCTGTTACCCCTTCTATGCTTAGAAAAGAACTCATCAGAAAAAATGAAGAGCTAACAAAACTAAATCAAGAACTTGAACAAAAAGTAGCAGAACGTACAAAAGAGTTAGAAATACTAGCCAACACTGACCCTTTGACAGGTATTTCAAATAGAAGAGATTTTTTTAATAAAGCTGCGGTTTTATTTGATAACTCTAAGGGTAATATATTTTCTACCATGTTGGACTTAGATAAATTTAAAGTTTTAAATGATACGTATGGACATTCATTTGGTGATATTGTTCTTAAAAAAGTCACATCTTACATAAGGGATTATTTAAGACCTCAAGATATTTTCGGGAGAATGGGTGGCGAAGAGTTTGCAATACTTTGCGAATGTGAATCATTGGAACTATTTATGCTAAAAATGGAACAAGTCAGAGAAGAGATTACTAAATTAGAATTTGAACACTCTGATATAAAAATACATGTTACGATAAGCTTCGGTATTGCACAAAGAGAAGACAATGAAGATATAGACTCTCTTTTAGCACGTGCAGACGATGCTCTTTATGAGGCAAAAGAAAGCGGTAGGAATAAGGTTATTTTCAGAAATAGACCGTGATATAGGACTATTCTTTTTCCCAATCGAGTTGGTTATGCCATATCCCTGTAAGGGCTGGTTCTATATTTTTGATATTTTTGCTAACTACGGTAATAGAATCAGGTATGTATAGGAAAATATACGGAATATCTTCTGTTATAAGTCTAAATATCTCTTTATAAGTTATAGCCAACTTGTCTCTATCTATTATACTAGTTGAGTTATCGATAAGTTTATCCACTTGTTCATTGTTATAACCTACAAAATTAAATCCACCCACCCTATCGGAATTGCTATGCCATATTTGACTGGCATCAGGAGTTAATGACATAGACCACCCAAGTATTACGGCATCAAAATTTCTCGGATGTACCACCGTATTTAAAAATGCCTGCCACTCTAATACCCTTATTTTCATATCAACACCTATTTGTTTTAGTTGATATTGTATAATCTCCGCTGCATTTACCCTTATATCATTACCTGAATTTGTTACAACCTCAAAGGTAAAAGGGTTGTTCTCATCGTATCCTAAACTTTTCAAAATCTCTTTTGCTTTTTGTCTATTTAAACTTGGTGCTTTTACATTTTCATTATAAGCAAAGGTATTGGGTAAAAAAGGACCGTTACAAACTTTACCGTATCCCAAAAACAATATATCCACTA
>DISL01000010.1:2695-2874 GCA_002421845.1 Epsilonproteobacteria bacterium UBA6211
GTTTTATCAATCTGTCTTGAAATCTGCATAGGAGTAAGACCGCTAATATCAATAGAATTTTGTTTTAACATTAAAAAACTAGTATTAGGGTCAGGTACGAATTTGTAATAAATTTTATCTATATTTGGTTTTTTCTCAAAGTATTGCTCATTGGCAATAAGTTCAATATCAGAAGATGC
>DISL01000094.1 GCA_002421845.1 Epsilonproteobacteria bacterium UBA6211
TAAAACAGTTTAATATCAATGTTACAAACTACGATGACCCTTTTATGGCACTATCTAGTTTTAATCTGCATAAATATCAACTTGTAATCTTGGATTTGACTTTACCAGGTCTTGATGGTCTAGAAGTGTGCAAAGAGATAGTCAAAAAACACAAAGTTCCCATCATAATATCTAGTGCAAGAAGTGATATTACCGATAAAGTTACTGCTTTAGAACTTGGAGCAGACGATTACCTACCCAAACCTTATGATCCAAGAGAACTTGAAGTACGCATAAAAACAATACTTAGAAGATACAATATATCCGTATCAGATAATCAAAGTACAAAACAAAAACAAATATTTAATCTTGACAAAGAAAAAAAAGAGATTACTAAAAACGGAGAATTTATAAAGTTCACTGCTGCAGAATATGAGATTTTTTCCCTATTTATAGAGCGTTGCGGTTTTGTGATAAGTAGAGAAGAGATTTTTGATAACTGTACCATTTTAAATAGTGACGATGAAAATAGCGGTTCCTTGGCTGTTATTATAAATCGTATAAGACAAAAAATAGAAAAAGACCCCAAAAACCCTGAGTTTTTACAAACAATAAGAGGTATGGGTTATAGGTTTATGCAATGAAAAGAGATTCTATATTTTTTACCTTAGGGGTTACGTTTTTTATATCCTTTGCTTTAGTGGTAGTGAGTTTTTTTGTTGTTATCAAGTCCAACTACGAACAAAAAATAGATCATCTAGAACATAGATATTTCCCGATAGTTAGGATGATTCACGGTGAATGTAATAGAAAAGGGGGAGTTACTCCTGAGCTTTTACAAAATCTTGAATCTTTAAATCTTGAGATACTTACTTCTCAACAAGCTATAGAACAAATCTTAAACTCATCAAAAACAGAACAGGTTTTCCACAAAAGACATAGAATATTTGATTTTGAGTTATTGTTAAACGGTGATAATTACTATTTACATTTCAATACCTTAAGACAAAAACTTCTTATAAAAGATAATGATTCACAAATATATAGTAACACTATTTTTATAGTGGCAATTTTCGGACTTATTATAACTGCACTTATCCTATCGGCTCTTGCTACATTTAAAAAGTTGTATCCGTTAAAACTTTTGAAAAATAAAGTTCAACGTTTGGGAGAAGAAAATTTTGATTTTGAATGTTGCAATTCAAAGTCCAACGATGAGGTGGCTTTACTTGCAAAAGAGTTCAAAAAAAGTGCCGCAAAACTAAAAAATATCAAAGAAGCAAGAAACGTATTTATTAGAAATATAATGCACGAACTAAAAACACCTATTGCAAAAGGTAAATTTTTAGTTGAATTAGATGAAGCAAAAAAAGAGGACTTTGCTAAAGTATTTTATAGATTAGAGAGTCTTATAAACGAGTTTGCTTCTATCGAAGAAATTATAGCCACAAAACATACAATAGAGAAAAAAGAGTATTTTATATTGGATGTGGTAGATAATTCATTAGATTTATTGTATATCAATCAAGATAAGGTAAACTTAGAACTCAAAGATGAGAAAATATCGGTAAATTTCAAATTATTTAGTATTGCACTAAAAAACTTGATAGAAAACGGAATAAAATATTCAAGTGACGGTATGGTAGATATACACAATCAAAATGGGATTATTTATATCTCAAATAACGGTGAAGGTCTAAAAAAACCGTTAGAGGAGTATTTTGAACCTTTCAACGGTAAGGAAGAGACTACAAACGGAAGTTTCGGGCTTGGGCTTTATATCACAAAAAATCTTCTTGATGTAAATGGTTATGAGTTAGATTATAATTACATAGACGGCAAAAATATATTTAGTATAAAAGTAAAGTCATGATATTTGAGAATGCTATAATAGGAGCAGGTGCAAGTGGAATGTTGTGTGCTTGTATTCTAAATAATTCTGATACGGTTATTATAGAACACAATGAAACCGTAGCAAAAAAAGTAGCTATTAGCGGTGGCGGTAAATGTAATGTTACAAACAAATTTATGTCACCTTCGCATTTTCTCGGTGATAAAAATTTTATTCAAAAAGCGTTGTCAAAGTTTGATGAGAAAGATTTACTTGAACTTTTAAAACAAAACGGGATAACTCCAAAACTAAATCCAAAAATTGTTAAAGGGACATTCTTTTGTAATTCAAGCAAAGAAATATTAGATTTCTTTTTAAAAAACAGCACTAAATGTAAGAAATATTTTAATACAAGTGTTATTGATGTTGATTTTGATGATGTTTATACTATTAAAACATCAAAAGGGATTATTAAATCAAAGAATCTTATCGTTGCAAGTGGCGGTTTAAGTTATCAAACATTAGGGAGTAGTGATATTGGTTTTTTGATTGCAAAAAGATTTAATCACCCTATAAAAACTTTAAATCCGGCACTTGTGGGTTTTACCGTCCAAAAAGACCAGTTTTGGTTTAAGGAGCTTAGCGGTTTGAGTTTAGATGTGAAAATCTCTGTTAAAGGCAAACTTATAGAAGGCTCACTCTTATTTGCTCACAAAGGGATAAGCGGACCGGCAGTTTTAAGCAGTTCTCTGTACTGGGATAAGGGGAGTTTGAGTATTGATTTTATGCCAAAAATCAATATAACAAAGTTTTTACATACTAGACAAAACATCTCCAACGCCTTGCCGTTGCCAAAAAGATTCATTGTAAGTTTTTTAAGTAGTATAGGTTTGGAAGATAAACAACTAAATACACTTTCAAAGGATGAGATAGAACGTTTAAGCTCTATTCATGATTATATCTTTGCACCTGCCGGAAACTTTGGATATACAAAAGCAGAGGTTACAAAGGGTGGAGTTGATACGTCCTATATAGATGAAAATATGCAAAGTACTTTACAAAAAGGGTTATATTTTATAGGTGAAGTACTTGATGTTACAGGTGAACTGGGTGGATATAATATACAATGGGCATTTACTAGCGGATATGTTTGTGCTAAAGAGTTAAAAAGAAATTCTCAATAAAACCACAAAAGCCTATTAAATTTAAGCTTACTTTAATAGTAACTAGAGTATAATTTCACTCCTTAAACGATGGCTCGGTAGCTCAGTCGGTAGAGCAAAGGACTGAAAATCCTTGTGTCGGCGGTTCGATTCCGCCCCGCGCCACCACTTTACAAAACAATCAATCTTTATTTTTCAAACTGTTAATTTTTTCATCTATCAAAGACAATGTTCTTTCTTGTGTTTTATAAGAGATTTCAGGAAGTTCACCGCCAAACATTTTTAGTGCTTCTTCAAAACCTTGCACTACACCTGCTCTACCTTTTTCCAAAAGCTCTAGGTCATCTCCGGCAAAGCTAAATACAAAGTTAGCTACTCTATCGGAAGTTTGTTTGATTCCAAAAAAACCATCTTCACTCAAAAGTTCATTTGCTTCATCAACGGAAAGTTTTGTTATAGGTTTACCTTCGTAGCCGATATTAGAAAGACTCATACCGCTTGATGTGGTTTTTCCGGATAAAAAATCCAATATCTCTTCACTACCGCTTAGTGCACCTTGTGCCAACGAATTGTTTTTTGTCATTTCAGTTGCATTCATACTAAAAAGCACTATTTGTGCATTCATTGATAGTTTTACGGCTACTGCTGAGTCCTTTACAGTTTCTTCAAGAGATTTTTCAACATTTTTTTCAGATGATGAAGTTTTGTTTTCCTGAGAATTTTGTTTAAAAGTATTTATTGCATTACCTGCAACTTGAGGATTTATTTGCATAGTGACTCCTTTAAGAGTATTTAAACAATTATATATTTCTTAATATTAAATTAATATTAAAAGGGATATTTACCATAAGCTATAAATCAAATCAAACTCTCAACAATTTTATGGTAAAATCCGAAAAATAAACATAATAAATAATCACTCAAGGCACTGTAAATGACACAACAAACAATAACTAAATATATATTTGTTACGGGCGGGGTTTTAAGCTCACTTGGTAAAGGTATAACATCAGCTTCGATAGCTGCACTTTTAAAACAATCAGGTTTTAACGTAAGTATGCTAAAAATTGACCCATATCTAAACGTTGACCCTGGTACTATGAGTCCGTTAGAACACGGTGAAGTTTTCGTAACTGCCGACGGTGCTGAAACAGACCTTGACATAGGGCATTATGAGAGATTTATAAATGCTACTTTGGCAAAAATGAACAACTTTACAACGGGACAAGTTTACCAATCCGTGTTAAAAAGAGAGAGAGAAGGTGGATATTTAGGTAAAACTATTCAAGTTATCCCTCACGTTGTGGATGAAATCAAAGATAGAATTTTTGGTGCAGGGCAAGGTCATGACTTTTTGATAGTTGAGCTAGGTGGAACAGTAGGTGATATAGAAGGATTACCTTTTATGGAGGCGATTAGAGAGATTAGACACGAGCTTGGACAAAATCAAGTTATGTCTATCCATGTTACACTTATTCCTTACATCGCAGCTGCCGGTGAACTTAAAACAAAGCCGACTCAACACTCTGTTCAAGAGTTAAGACGTATCGGTGTAACTCCACATATGTTAGTATGTAGAACGGAGCAAAAGTTACCTCGTGATTTGAAGAAAAAACTTGCAATGAGTTGTGACGTTCCTGAAGATTCTGTTATAGAAGCAGGTGATGCTCAAAGTATCTATCAAGTGCCTATCAACTTTATGAAAGAAGATATTCTAACACCTATAGCTAGACATTTCGGTATCGATAAAATTGTACCAAATATGGATGAATGGGATAATCTTGTAAAACAAATCATTGCTCCTAAACATGAAATAAGCGTAGCGTTTGTAGGTAAGTATTTAGACCTTAAAGAATCTTATAAATCTTTAATAGAAGCACTTTTACATGCCGGTGCTCATCTTGATACTAAGGTACATATCAACTGGTGTGACTCTGAATCAATAGAAGAGCGTGGAGCAGAGGAATTTTTGAAAAATTCTGATTGTATTTTGGTTGCCGGAGGATTCGGTGCTAGAGGAGTTGAGGGTAAAATCGCAGCTATTAAATACGCAAGAGAAAACAAAATACCGTTTTTAGGTATTTGTCTTGGTATGCAACTTGCTATTTTAGAGTATGGAAGAAACGTACTTGGGCTAGAGGGTGCAAATTCGGTAGAGTTTGAAAAAGAGCCTAAAGAGCCTATGATTTATTTGATAGATGAGTTTATCGACCAAAGTGGAAGCAAACAACTTCGTACTACTACTTCACCGATGGGTGGAACTATGAGACTAGGTGAATACCCTTTTGAGCCTAAAAAAGGTAGTAAACTTCAATTAGCTTACGGTAATGAGAAAATATACTTTGAAAGACATAGACATAGATACGAAGCAAATCCTAAATATAAAGAAGCTTTGGAAAAAGCAGGTATGATAATAAGTGGAGAGTCAAACGGACTTATTGAAGCTGTGGAATTAAAAGATCATCCTTGGTTTGTGGCTGTTCAGTTCCATCCAGAGTTTACTTCTAGGTTACAATCACCTAATTCAATTATTTTAGAGTTTATAAAACAAAGTAAAAAGTAGATGGTATTAAACAAACAAAAACTATACCAGATACTTTCAAACAGAGTTTTGAGTGATTCATATAATTCTTTAAAAACACTCCCTTCACCTTCTCTTTTTAAAGATATTGAAAAAGCTTCAAAAAGAGTGGTTGAAGCTATTGAGAATAAAGAGAAAATAGCCGTAGTGGGTGATTATGACGTTGACGGTATCGTATCAACCGCTATTATGGTTGAGTTTTTTGATATGCTTAAATATGACATAAAATACATTATTCCAAATAGATTTGAACACGGATATGGGTTAAGCTCCAAAATCATAGATAGCCTTGATAAAGATACAAAAGTAGTAATAACCGTAGATAACGGCATCAGTGCGATTGATGCTGCCGATATATGTTATGAAAGAGGTATAGACCTAATCATAACAGACCATCATACACCACCTCAAATTTTACCAAAAGCTTATGCCATAGTAAATCCTAAACAAGTTGACTGTACATTCCCTTACCAACATATTTGCGGTGCTCAGGTTGCTTGGTATTTATGTGCATCGTTGAAATCTGAATTGAAACTTGATATAAATATGGCAGATTTTTTGGATATTTTATCTATTGCGATTATTGCTGATATTATGCCTATGCGAGAGCTCAATTTCGCTATGACCAAACGTGGATTAGAGTATATTTCAAAGTCAAAACGTGTTGCATTACAAGAGTTTCTTACTATGTGTAATAAATCAAAAGTAAACGGTGAAGATATAGGTTTTTTACTTGCACCGCTTTTAAATAGTGCCGGCAGACTTGATGATCCTTTAATATCATTGAATTTTTTGTTGAGTAAAAATCGATTTGATGCAAACAACTATCTGTATAAACTTGTGGATTTAAATAACCAAAGGAAAGAGTTACAACTAGATATTTATCAAGAAGCTTTAAAAATGGTAAACCAAGAAGACAATGTTATAGTCGTTTTTGATCCTGATTGGAATGAAGGGATACTTGGTATTGTAGCTTCTAAACTATGTGATAAGTATAAAAAACCGACTTTTGTTTTAACCCAAAAAGAAGATTCTATTAAAGGAAGTGCTAGAAGTAGCGGTTTGATAGATTTATACGAGCTTTTGAGATTGTCTCAGGATAATTTAGCTAATTTCGGCGGACACAAAAGTGCTGCAGGTGTTAGTTTGAAAATAGAGCAACTAAAAAGTTTTAGACAAGCGGTTAATGAAAATTTCTCAAAATTACCTCCTTTATTGGAAGATAGAAGTGATTATTTGGGTGAATTGGAACTTGAAGAGGTTGATTTTGAGCTATTTGACATTATAGAGCAGTTTGAGCCGTACGGTCTTGAAAATGAAAAGCCGTACTTTTTATTTAAAAATGTTCAGATACAAAAAGTTTTAAGTATAGGCAGAAACAAGGAACACACAAAGTTTGTAGTCAATAAAAATATAAGTGATACTTTTGAGGCACTATTTTTTGGTGAAGAGGCAAACAACTACTGCGAGTTAAATAGTTGCAGTTTTATAGCAACATTGGGGTTAAATGAGTTTAGGGGTAATATATCCCTAAACCTTCATATAAAAGAGATACTGTAATTATTCTTTTGCAGTTTTCTCTTTTTTAGACTTATCTTTGTCTTGTTTTTTTCTAAATAGATGAAACTTCTCTTTTTCTAGCAACTCTTCAACATAAGAAGGTTCCGCTT
>DISL01000131.1 GCA_002421845.1 Epsilonproteobacteria bacterium UBA6211
CCTATTGATAAAATCAAAATAGATCAGTCTTTTATAAAAAACATTACATACCAAGAGAAAAACCAAACTATTGTAAAGACTATTATCTCTTTGGCTAAGGGACTAAATATGAAAGTAATAGCTGAGGGTGTAGAGAGTGAACAAGAACTAGATTTCTTACAAAAATACGGTATTGATTATATTCAAGGTTTTTATTATTCTAAGCCTTTGCCATTATCCAATGTAGAAGAACTTTTGAGTCTTAAATAGATTTTTTAAATGATTTTTGTAGTATGTAGATTATAGCTATTTGAAGCACTAGCAAAAAAAAGTGTATATTATAGACATGCTCTTGATTTGATGTAATATCAAAATATTCTAGTCCTTTATAAAAAACATAAGCAAAAAACATCCCACCTAAATACCCTTTTTGTTTGGCAACATCTATAAAGCTTAGTAGTTTTGGACGATTAAGAAAAACTGTTTCAGCTCTTATTAAGTAGCCACCAAATATAAATGTAAACTGGTAACCAATATATACTAAAAGTGCTGTGGTATAGTTGTAAGGGAAAATCAAAAAGTAAATCACTGCAAAAAGCATTACTAGTTCAACAACCATTGAGATTTTATAAAAAGTATTTATATTTAATATTTTGGTATATAGCTTAGCTACTATCAAAAGTCCTATAGCTAGAGCTATCCCACCTACTGAAAATACGGATGGATTTAATTGGCTATAGATTATAAAAACAGTACCCATTGAAATGCCTCCAAAAAAGGAGTTTAGAAGCTTGTAGCTAATAAACTCTCTTTTTTGAATAGTGAGGTTAGAATTTTGCATTTAGTCCTACTTTATAAACTCTGCCATAAGTTGCATAACCAGCAGTTTCTTGATATATTCTATCTGTAATATTATCAATTTTTAGATAAGTTTTAAGATTTTTAGTTATATCATAGTTTGCTACAGTGTCTATTAGTGTATATTTTCCTGTTTGTTCTGATATGTTATGTGTCCCCCATGTATATTCAACTCTTTTTCCAATATGCTTTGCATTGATACCAAGATGTAAAGAACTTATCCCATAATAATCAAGTGAAGCACCAAGTACATATTTTGGTCTTTTTGCTAACTGGTAGCCATCTTTATCTTTTGCATCATATTTGATATAGTTTGCACCAAAAAGTAAATCCTCATAAATTTCATTATTAAATGATATTTCATAACCTTTTATTTTTGATGTACCATTTTCATTATAGTATGCCCATAGAGTACTTGAATATAAGATTTCATTGGTGATTTTATTTGTAAAGTAAGTTAATTTAAGGTTTTTGTATTCTATTGAAATATCTTTACTTTTGACTTCAGATGGCTTAAGATTAATATTCCCACTAAAACCATCATATAGCTCATATAGTGCAGGTGCTTTATATGCTGTACCATAATTTGCACTTAAATTTATATCATCATTGAAGAAATATTTTGCCCCTATTTTACCTGTAGTTTTATTTTGGAATTTATCAAACTTATCATATCTCAAAGACTCGCTTAGGATTAGATTTCCAAATTGATTAGAATTTGTTGCAAATAAGCCTTTGTTTTCTAGTGTATTGTCATTGATTTTATCTTTGGAAATTTGTTTATCCGCCCCAATTAATACAAAACTATCTTGAAGATAATTGATTTTGGTATTTAAAATATATTTATCAACTGTTCCTTCAAATTCTGGAGTCCAAAACATAGGTGCAGTTGGGTCTTCTTTTTTAAATTTTGTTTTCTCATATTTGGCAGTAATGTCGTATTTATCTGTAGTAAATATATAATTTATCCCATACAATCTATTTTTTTGTATTAATTCATCTTTATTATCATCAGGAATATTTCTATCAAACTCTGCTTTTGCATCAATATCTGTGATATTAAATCCTATTTGGTTGTTGTCATCTATATCATAACCAATTTTTGCATTGATTGTTTTATTTTTATATCCATCTTTTTCATAGTTTTTTGGATTCATATTATAAGGAGTTCTTGCAGATATACCATCAGTTTTTGTATAATTCCCACCAAGATAGTAGCTAAGTTTATCTACTTTTTGAGAAATAGAAAATTGGTAGTTTTTTGTATTATTTGATCCAAACTCAATATTGGCATTTGTGCGTAGTTCTTGTGAAGCTTTTTTGGTGATGATATTTATCACACCGGCAACTGCATTTGCTCCCCATATACCACTTTGAGCCCCTTTGATTATCTCAATTCTTTCAATATCACTTATCATTAGGTGTTCTAGGTTTGCTTGACCTTCTGTTGTGGTTGGGTCATTGTAGCTAATTCCATCGATAAGAACAAGAGTGTTTCCACTGCTAAAACCTCTAAGAAAAAGTGAGCTTTGCTGACCTATACCACCACTTTGAGTAGTTGAGATACCTCTAGTTTTTAGAGCCTCAAGAACAGTTTTTATATGTTTTTCTTCAAGTTCTTCACTTGTTATTACCTCTACATTACTTGTAACGTCTTTGATTGATTGGTTTGATTTGGTTGCACTTGAGATTTCTATAGTGCCTAAATTGTGTGTATTTGCACTTGAAGTTGTTGCTATTAAAAAGCTTGCAACTAAGCTTATGGAGATTTTTTTCGTCATTTGTTTATCCTTGTTTTTTATTTTTGTATTTTTGTTTGATTTTTTACTGCATTTTTGAGTTTTTGTTCCATATCGGTAACCATCGGCATTACTGAAAGTCGTAATTGTCTAAAACTAGATACAAGTTGCATAAGTTTTGCATTTACGCTGTTAGCCAACATTCCGAAGAAACTAAAGTATTTCTTAGCGTGTAACATCTTTTCCTCCTTTTTAGATTAGTGAGTCGTAAATCGTGAGTCGTGAGTTGTATTATAAAGATAACTTTGAGTTTTTATAACACACATTATATGACTTAAATAAACGGTGAATTATATCTTCTTTTCATTTAAGAAACTTTACTATACAATAATCTTATGGCGTAATTTTCTTTTCAACTAGCGACTTACGATTCACAATTTACGGAGCAACAATGAATATTTTATTACCCCTTGATAGCAATATAGAAGATGAAGCAAAACTTGCCAAACTAAACGACGCACAGTTTTGGGGTCTGATGGTTATGGAAGAGGGCAGAATGCAAAGCCTTAATATATGTAAAACTCAAGATGAGATAACGGATATGATAGATTGCGTCATAGTTCAAAACGAGACTGAATACGTATGGCCTTATATGGAGCAAAATATAGCCGTTTTGATAGCCCCTACACAGAGGTATATAGAAGATATTGTAGAAGCTTATATTTTCAAAGAGCTTTATGATACTAGTATTTAAAACTTCTTTAACCCCTTTTATAGCATAATATCGTTATCAAAAATATCCAAAGGAACTTATAAATGAAATTCCCAGCACCATTAAAATCAAATTCATCAAAAATTCTTCTTCTTGGGAGCGGTGAGCTTGGTAAAGAGGTTATTATCGAGGCACAAAGATTAGGTATCGAAACTATTGCCGTTGATAGCTATGTAAATGCTCCTGCTTCACTTGTAGCAAATAAATCGTATGTTATCAATATGAAAAACAAAAACGAAGTTTTAGAAGTAATCAAAAGAGAAAAACCGGATTTTATATTGCCGGAAATTGAAGCTATTAGTATAGATGCACTTTTTGCAGCTGAAGAGATGGGATTTTGCGTGATTCCAAATGCCGAAGCGGTAAACAAAACTATGAACAGAAAAAATATCAGAAAATTTGCCGCTGAGGATTTGGGACTAAAGACAAGCAAATATTTCTTTGTAAAAACATACGAAGAACTTGTTAAGGCTGCCGATACTTTAGGTTATCCTTGTGTTATCAAGCCTGTAATGAGTAGTAGCGGTCACGGTCAAAGCGTAGCTAGAAGCAAAGATGATTTGACTAAGTCTTGGGAAATGGCAAAAGAGGCAAGAGGTGATGCTAGTGAGCTTATCGTAGAAGAATTTATCAAGTTTGATTACGAAATCACCCTTTTGACCGTAAGAAATCAGCTTGAAACTACATTTTGTGAGCCTATAGGGCATATTCAAAAAGACGGTGATTATATTTTCTCATGGCAACCGATGCAAATGAGCCAAATTGCACTTGAAAAATCAAAAGATATAGCAAAAAAAATCACTGACGGTCTTGGTGGAAGAGGGCTTTTCGGTGTGGAGCTATTCGTAAGCGGTGATGAGGTGTATTTTAGTGAAGTAAGCCCTAGACCACATGATACCGGAATGGTTACTATGATTACACAAAGTCAAAGTGAATTTGCACTTCATGTAAGAGCAGTTCTTGGACTTCCACTTGACTTTATTACTTACGGAGCAGGGGCAAGTGCGGCATACAAAGCAAAAGGGGATACTTTCATACCTGTAATAGAAGCAGATGCAGGAGTGTTTACAAAAACTAGTTTTTTAAGAGTATTCGGCAAACCACAAAGTCATGTTGGTAGAAGAATGGCGGTAGTTCTTAGCTTTGATAAAGATGATTCAAGTAAAGCATTAGACCAAGCAAGGGAGTTAATCGGCAAAATAACCGACTAATTTTCATAAAAAACTCAACCACTAAGCTAATATTAAGAAATGTTATATTATCATAACAAAAAACATGAATATGACAAAAAGGCGTTAATATGAAAGCTATACTACTGAAAACATTAGTTTTAGGGCTTGGGGTTATGTTGTTTGGCGGTTGTACGAAACAAGAGCCACAGATTATAGAAAAAGAGAAGATAGTTTATAAGGTGAAAGCCTATGATCAACTTGAAGAGTTGGTTTTAGACCTTGCAAATCAACTTCAAAGTAGTAATAAACTAGGTGCTACACTGCCTAACGAAATAGCTATTACGGCATTTGTTGATTTACACCAGTTAAACAAAACTACAAAATTCGGAAGAGTTTTGAGTGAATCTTTTTACAATGAGCTTTTCCTAAGAGGTTTTAATGTACTTGACTTTAGAGGTCAAAATGCCATAAGCGTAAATGCAGACGGTGAGTTTTTTATCACTAGAGATGTGAAAAAACTCTCTAAAGAGGTAAAAAATAGCTATGTTTTAGTAGGTACTTATTCATCTTTCGGTAAAGGTGTTGCGGTAAATGCTAGAATAATAGATAATAGCGACGGAAAAGTAATAGCAAGTGCTAGAAGCATCTATAATGTAGCAGGTAATTGTGCATTATTTGAAAATTGCCCAAAAGTTACTACACCTGTAACTCCTGCAAAACCTGCAACAAAAACTATAAAAATTACTACCGACAACTGTTCTAAAAAAACTTGTCCTAAATAAACATTTATAAAAATAAAGTTATAATATCCCAACAAATCAAAACAGGGATATTATAATGAAACTATCCATTATCGCACTTCTATTTTTTCCGTTTATTTTTAGCGGATGTTTAAGTGAACTTACCCAAAAACTTCCTGTATTAAATAGTTCGGATGTACAAGTAAAAAAAGAGCCAGAGAAAAAAAGTACGACTGCAGTTTATTCAAATATCCCTGAACTAACAAGAGATATTACGAAGCAACTTTTATCAAACCATATACATCCCGACAAAAAAACAGTTATAGTTACATCTTTTGTTGATTTAAATCAGTTAAATAGCACTAGTGATTTTGGAAGACTTCTTGGTGAAAATATGATTTCAAACCTGCATATGGAAGGGTTTAGAGTAAAAGAGTATAGAGGTCAGAATGCTGTAAGTATAAATGCCGATGGTGAGTTTAATTTGACAAGAGATATTAAAAAGTTGCCAAGTACCATAGAAGCAGATTATATATTGATAGGTACATATTCAAATATAAATGAGACAACATTATCAATAAATGCAAGGATAGTTGATTTTGCAAACGGTGATATATATGCCACCGCAACAACTGTTTATACATTATCCGGTGCAACTGCTAAAAAAACTAACAATAGCACTCAACAAACTAAAAAAACTGTCGATGTAGTAAGGGATTTTTAATGAGAATATTTCTTTTAGGTTTTATTGGGATTTTTGCATTTAGTGGATGTAGTTTACCTGATACAAGTTCTGTTTTAAGTGGTGTGAAAAACTTTACGCAAACTGACTTCGGTAGATTATCATCAAATGTAGTCAATGATGTATGCAAAAATATATCTAAAGATGAGTTGGATAAGGACTTTTATGTTGTTGATTTTGTAAATATTGATAATCTTGAGAACAACTCACAGCTTGGATTTGTTTTATCAAATCAGCTTAAATCAGACCTTTTGAAAAATTGTAAAGGTATAACTATAAAAGAGCTAGAATTAGGTAAAAATATACAGCTTGGAAGAAACGGTTCTAAGATTTTGACAAGAGAACTTGATGAAATCAAATCAAAAGTGGTAGATGAAAACTCAAATCTGGTGATAGGAACTTATGCTATAACTTCAGAAAATCTGATGATATTCGTAAAAGTAGTTGATTTGGCTACGGGAATAATAAAATCTTCAAGTACGGTAAATACATCTCTGACTCAGGAGATTATGGGACTAGAAGGCTACACCCCGCAACAAAGTCAGAGTCAAAGCAATCCTAGAGGAATATACAGACCTCTTGTACTTTAACTCAACCGCAGAGTATATTTTCTAAAGTTTCTAGTTTTACTTCATCAAGTTTGAGTTGGATTTGTCCAATTTTGTGATTTGTATTGTTTAGTATAACAGGTGCAAATAGATTTACTACGGAGTTTGTAGCAGGAGATTGTAAAACAAATATAAAGTAAACGGAAATGTCATTAACATCTTTAATATCCATTTGTTCTATGAACCAATCGGGTAAATCAAAATCAATATTTTTTAAAGTGTCACAATTCATCATTCTAAGCTCTATTCCGCTACTTTCACTTTTGAGTGAGGCAAAAAAGTTATCAATCTTTTCATAAACAAAAGTTTTTTCATCTTCAAAACCTGCCAAAGGTACCACTACTTCGTATTCCATTTACACATTCCTTTACCTATACTTTTTTTAATATTTTTTTAAATTTTAGCAAAGCTAAACTAAACTCCAACTTAGAAGTTTATAAAATGATTATTTCTGTCTCCAACTCTATATTAAATTGCTCAAAAATCTTTGATTTGGCAAGATTGATAATAGTAATTGCGTCTTCATACGTTCCATTGCCATAGTTCATCAAGAAATTTGCATGTACTTCGCTAAATCCCATATCCCCTATTTTGTACCCTTTTAGCCCTACTGCTTCTATAAGTCTTCCGGCATAATCTCCTTTTGGGTTTTTGAAACAACTTCCGGCACTTTTCCCTTTTGGTTGGTTTTCCCTCATTTTAGTAAACATCTCTACTTTTGATTTGTCAAAGCCATGTGGAAGATCAAAAACAACCTCATAAACTATCGTATTTATATTTGTATATCTGTAGCCAAAATTTATATCCTTTTTGTCTATATATCCATCTTTGGTTTTGATTTTTACTATATGATTGAAGATTTCCCACTCTTTTAGCCCTGCATTCATCTTGACTAGTCCACCAAGACATCCAGGTAAATGGGACAAAAACTCTAGCCCTCTCAAATCCTCTTTTTTAGTATAGTTAAACAGCTTAGAGCTTTTTACCGCACACCCAACATATAGCAAACCGTCACGTAACTCTATATAATCAAAAGATTTCCCAAGAACAGCTAGTTTTAGCTCACAACTTCCCACAAGTAGATTATTGGCACGACCGACTATAAAATAATCGTCATAATCGCCCACATCTTCTATTTCGTAAACTTCGCAAATAGGACCTATACCTATAGAGCTATATTTTACAAAATCAATTCTCATTTCGTAAATCTTTATACTCTTTTGGTATCATATAATCACTAGCTTTTATAATTTGAGGATAAAAACCTCTCTCAAAACCTATTTTATAAAGTAAATCTATAGCTTTGATTTGAAGGTCGCTTAGTTCTATGGACTCTTCATTTGCGTATAGGTTGAGATATGTTTGCAACGTGTCGTGGTCAACTCTTACTAAGTCTCTTTCAATTAGCATTTTTGACATTAATAGTTTGTTGTTATGAGCCACTTTTACAGCTTTGATAAGTGTATCTTCGTATTCTATAGCTTTATGTATAGGGATAGAGCGTCTAAGAGCCATACCTCCAAGTGGAAGAGGGATACCTTCACCTGCTATTTCTACCCATATATCCCAAATCTCTTTTTCAACTTCAAGCTTATCGCTATATTGTAGTATAGATTCATGGATAAGTACTCCAGCGTCAACTTCACCGTTTAATACCGCATTTTCTATATCAAGGAAATTCATATAAGTAATCCTAGCATTTGGATATGCTATTTTAAAAAGCAGTGCATTTGTAGTGTAGTGACCGCTTAGTGCAACTTTGAAATTTGGTTTTAGTTTTTTGTCTTTTAGTTTTACTAGTTTCGGTCCATAGCCGTTACCAAAGCTTACCGCCGTACGAAGCAAGGCATAATCATCTTTTATAAAAGGGTATAACCCAAAGCTTATGGCACTTATATCGTAAGTCCCTTTTAGTGCCTCTTGATTTAGAGTTTCTATATCTAAAGCAATATTTTCAAACACGGTATCGCTCATACCTACCCAGCCGAATTTAATGGCATAGTACATAAAAATATCGTCGGCATCAGGTGAATGGGCTATGGAGATGTTTCTCATTTTGACCTCAATAAATTTTTTTATATTTTAGCGTATAATTTTTTAAATATACCACTTGACAAATATAGACTCAATATTGTATAATACTTTTAGCAGTTCAGATGAATGAGTGCTAAATGACTTGAAAAGAGTTTTCAATGATTGATAAAAAAGAGTTTTTACTGGAGTCTATTATCAAGGCTTATATCATAAATCTTGAGCCTATAGGTTCTTCACAGCTTAAACAAATGTACGACTTGGAGTATTCAAGTGCTACAATAAGAAGTTACTTTAAGAAGCTAGGTGATGAGGGTTATTTGATTCAAGAGCATATAAGTAGCGGTAGAGTTCCGTCTGTTGTAGCTCTAAAACAATATTGGAGTTCTCAGTTAAGTAGAAAACTTGAAAATGTTGATTTGCAATCATTGAAGTATTTTGCAAAAGAGATAGGTTTGAGTATAGCTCTGAAAAAAGAGGTTTCATCAAAGTTATTGAAAGTTGTAGAGTTTGAGCAATCTTATATTGTTTTGAGATTTGATGATTTTGCCGTTACTATTAAGTATTCATCGGCATTATACAAATTTCTACAAGATTTTATAGGTTTGGATATAGAACAAATTATGTCCATATCAAGACAAGTGGGTGCGTTTGAATTGTATAACGAGCTTGTGGCAAGAACTTACGGTGATTCATATCAAACTATAAACGTAAAAGAGTATATTAAGATGGCTTTGGGATATGGGCTTGATGATAATATGATAAACGGATATTTCAACGGTAGGATTTTTGAAAATCTAAAAGACGGAATATATTTTGATACTATCGTTCCAAAAGGTTATATAGGGATATACGATAGTGTCAAGATTGACGGTGAAGAATCAAAAATGCTTGTTATAGGTGATTTATCAAAGAACTATAATTATTTTTATGAAAGGGTAGCTGCATGAGTGAAAAAATAAACGAAACTACGGAAGATTTAAAAGAGAATGAGACGGCTTGTAATGAAGAGCAAATTGTTGTAGAAGAGGATTTTGTTGAGTCTAGTTTCGGTGAGATAAGTGTTTTGGAAGCAAAACTAAAAGAGGCTGAAGAGAAATATTTAAGGGTACATGCTGATTTTGAGAATATCAAAAAAAGGATGGAAAAAGATAAAATACAAGCTATAGAATATGCTAGTGAGAGATTTGCAAAAGATTTATTAACTCCTATTGATTCATTAGAGTTTGCAATAGCTAGTTTGAACAACAAAGAGGCAAATCCTGCCGAACTTTTGGAAAAAGTAAAAGAAGGGATAGAGCTTACTATAAAAAACTTTAAGACAGTTTTTGAAAAGCACGGTATAGAGCTTGTAGATGTAGATAGCGGATTTGATCCAAATCTTCACGATGCGGTAATGCACGCCGAAAGTGATAACCACGAAGAGGGTGAGATAGTCCAAGTTCTTCAAAGAGGGTATAAATATAAAGATAGGTTGTTGAGACCTGCTATGGTGTCAATCTGTAAAAAGTGAATAAAGGTGCTAAGTTGCTGAGGTGCTAAGTTCTGAGTTTTTTTAGCTCAGTACCTAAGCTACTCAGTACCTCAGTAGCTTTTAAAAAATGACCGAAAAGTCATTAAACTAGAAAATAATTCAAAATTTAAAATTCAAAATTCAAAATTAAAAAAAGAAAAGGATATAAAATGAGTAAAGTATTAGGAATAGATTTAGGAACAACAAACTCTTGTATGGCTATATACGAGGGTGGTGAAGCGAAAATTATTCAAAACAAAGAGGGTAAAAACACAACTCCTTCAGTTGTAGCTTTTACAGACAAAGGTGAAGTTCTAGTAGGTGATCCTGCAAAAAGACAAGCTATCACAAATCCAGAAAAAACTATATATTCTATCAAAAGAATTATGGGTTTAATGATGGATGAGAAAAATGCACAATCTGCTCAAAGCAAAGTAGGGTATAAAATAGTAAATAGAAACGGTGCAGCTGCAGTTGAAGTTGCAGGTAAAGTTTATACTCCGCAAGAAATTAGTGCAAAAATCTTAGCAAAATTAAAATCAGATGCAGAAAGCTATCTTGGACAACCGGTTACCGACGCTGTTATTACGGTACCTGCATATTTCAATGATGCACAAAGAAAAGCTACTCAAGAAGCAGGAACTATCGCAGGACT
>DISL01000056.1 GCA_002421845.1 Epsilonproteobacteria bacterium UBA6211
AAAAAATAGATGACGTAAGATATATATCAAATTTTTCTAGCGGTAAAATGGGCGTAGCTCTTGCTAAGGCATTGTATTATAGAGGTGCCGATGTTTGTGTTATCAAAACTTCGGGTGTCAAAGAGATTATGCCTGATGGCATACATGTGATAGAAGTGAACGATACGAAAGAGATGTCGGAGTTTGTAAAAGAGTCTCTCCATGTAGCAAAAAAAGGGGTATTGACCAAAAATACTATTATGGATTCATCAAAGCAAGAGTTGGTGCAAAAAAAGCCTTACTTTTTTAGTGCTGCTGCAATAAGCGATTTCGTACCGTCCTATCCACAACACGGCAAAGTCAAAAAAGATGATGTGGGAGATAGTTGGAATCTACAACTATCTAAAAATATAGATATTTTATCTACTATTGATAAAAACGGTATTTATACCATAGGTTTCAAAGCAGAGATGGATATAACAAATGCCAAAAACAATGCTGAAAGTATGCTAAAAAATAAAAAACTTGACGGAGTTTGTTTGAATATTTTACAAAATAGCAATAGTTTCGGGACGCAAACAAATACGATAGAAATGATACTTAAGAATAACGAGTTTTTCTTTGACGGCGATAAGCTTGATATATCATTTGAGATAGTAGATACTTTGGCAAAAGAGTTTCATGACTAATTCTAAATCACTACCGACTGCCAACCACCAACTACCGACGCATGTGGCTATTATTATGGACGGTAACGGTAGATGGGCGAAAGATAGAGGATTAAATAGAACAGCAGGTCACGAAGAGGGAGCTAAAACAGTAAGAAAGATTACTAGTTATTGTGCCAAAATAGGGATACGATATCTTACTTTGTATGCTTTTAGTACGGAAAACTGGAATCGACCGAAACTTGAAGT
Organism: Epsilonproteobacteria bacterium UBA6211; assembly: GCA_002421845.1. Lineage (GTDB taxonomy): Bacteria > Campylobacterota > Campylobacteria > Campylobacterales > Arcobacteraceae > UBA6211. The sequence goes on from DISL01000056.1 coordinate 897, forward strand.
GGAATTTTTGATGAGGTTGCTTGAAAAATACCTAAAAAGTGAGCTTCAAACATATCGTGACAATAATATAAGATTTCGCGCTATCGGTGATTTGGATAAGTTTAGTAAGAATTTGCAAAAGGCTATTTATGATGTGGAGGAAAAAACATCACATTGTACCGGACTTACACAGATATTAGCACTCAATTACGGTTCAAGGGATGAGATAACAAGGGCTGTAAATAGAGCATTAAAAGACAATAAAGAGATTACTATAGATACTATAAACAGCTACCTTGACACTGCATTTGCTCCGGATGTTGACTTGGTAATAAGAACAAGCGGTGAAGTGAGAGTATCCAACTTTTTATTATGGCAAAGTGCCTATGCAGAGTATTTCTTTACTAAAACACTTTGGCCTGATTTTAACGAGTATGAACTAGAAGATATAATAAGCGATTTTTCCAAAAGGGAGAGAAGATTTGGAGGGGTTTAATATCAAGTCATTTATCTTTGATAAAAAAGTGATATTAGTGCAAGTATTACTTATTTTATTTGCTATGGCGGTATTTGATAAAGATGTTAAATTAGTGTTTATTTCACTTTTGGTGTATGTACTCGTATTATTGAGTTTTATCGACTATAAATATAAAGCAGTTCCTGATTATCTTCTTTTGAGTGTACTTTTTATCGCCCCTTTTGTGAGTGATAATATGCTTCAGTTCATTCAAAACGGTTTTATGTTTGCAGGTGGTTTTGTAATTTTGAATTTTGTAGTTACTTTTTATATTCAAAATATTAAAGCAAGAATTACAAAAAACGAATTACTAAAAAACCAAACGGCACTAGGTGAGGGTGATATACCTATCATAGCTATGATGGGCGGTATTCTCGGTATTAAATATGCACTTTTGGCTATTGTTGTAGCAAGTTGTATTGCGTTGGTTCATAGTGTCTATAATAAAATAAAAAAAGAGGATGAAACACCTTTTATACCATATCTTGTTACTGGATTTTTAGTTATATTTTTTATGGTTGATTATATTAAATTAGAATGGGTATTAGAGTAATGAATAAATTAAAAAACTATTTATATTTCCAATTATCGTCGAGCTTTTTTCAAATATTTTTCGTATTATTTGCAATAACTTCTATTATCTATCTTGTACGTATAGCCTCTTTGACCTCCATTATACAAATGACGGGGTTTGAGCTTTTTATGCTTTATTTATACGCAACTCCTAATATTATATTTTATACTTTGCCTATAGTGTTTTTTGTGGCTCTTGCTATTACTATTAGCAGACTATCAAGCGAATATGAGACTATCGTAATCACAAGTTTTGGTCTCAATCCATATAGAATAATTAAAATATTTTTACCTATTACGTTGATTGTCTCCATAACTCTTCTTATAGTGTCTCTAGGTCTTGTACCAAAAGCGAAAGATTTGTCAAGAGTGTTTATAGAGAAAAAGAAAAATGAAGCAAAGTTAAATATTCAAGCTTCCCAAAACGGTCAAAAGTTCGGTAATTGGCTTGTATATATACAAGGTGAGCAAAATGAAGTTTTTTATGATGTCACTATGTTTAAAAAAGATCAAAACTCAAAGGAATTTATAACCTCCGATAAAGCTGATAGTATATCTGATAATAGTGAATTTTTGTTTACGCTATATAACGGCAAAGCATTTATAATAAAAGAAGATATAGATCAAATAAATTTTGAGAAGTTAACATTGCTAAATTCAAATAACCAAAAAGCCATTCAGGATACATTCACAAATCCGATAGATTATTGGTCTAGTATGAAAGAAAATGATAAATTAAGAAAAGATTTTGCACTGTCCGTATTAATTTCTATTTTCCCTATTATTTCAATGTTTTTGGTTGTATATATAGGGTATTTTAATCCAAGATATGAAAAAAATAATGCAAGTTTATTGTCAGCTGTAGCAATAACTCTATTTATAGTGAGTATTGTACTTTTTAACAAATATATACCTATAGTATCTATTATCATTATACCTACGGTATGGATTATAGTAAGTTATATATTACTTAAGAAATATGTTTTAAGTAGGTATTAGTGAAATTAAAAGCTGTTATTGCATACAACGGGACAAAGTTTTACGGTTCACAAGTACAAAATCATAAGTTTACGGTTGCTAAGGTACTTTTAGATGCTTTAAAGCAATTTAATATAGATACGAAAATTGACTTTAGCGGTAGAACAGATAGGGGTGTACATGCCACGTATCAGGTTATAAGCTTTGACGTGGAAACAAGTATATGGTCACACAAAATAGATTTATTAAAAAATATTTTGAATAGGGCATTACCTGCTAGTATTGTAATTAAGTCTATGAATATGGTAGATGATACCTTTCATGCAAGGTACAGTGCTAAAAAAAGGGTTTATAGGTATCTTATTACGGATAAGCAAACAACACCTTTTAATGATGATTTGATTACATATATAGATAGTATTGATTATGATATATTAAGAAATGCTACAAAAGAGTTTGTAGGAACCTATGACTTTGAATATTTTTCCAAATCAAATCCGCAGATTAAAAGTACGGTTCGAATCATGTATGATGCACGATTTTATAAATATAAAGATATTTATGTATTTAAGTTTGAAGCAAACGGTTTTTTACGCTCTCAAATAAGGGTTATGGTAGGATTTTTATTGGCTATTTCAAAAGGTAAATTAAGCTTGGAAGATTTGAAAAATCAACTACAAAAAAAAGAGCAAGTCTATAATAGACCTGCCCCATCAAACGGACTTTACCTTAGTAAGGTAAAGTATCGTTAAAACCCGCTAGTTTGAACGTAATAAGATATTACTTCAAGTAATGGATTTATAAAGAATATCGCCAAAATAGTAACTAGCGCAGAAACTCCGATAACTGTTTTTAACGTATTATTTGCATTTCCTAAGAATGAAACATTATCATTAGCTACAGGGTCTTTTAGGAACATAAATACTACAAGTTTTAGGTAGTAGTAAGCTGCTATAGCACTATTCACTGCCATAATTAACGCTAGTATTATATAGTCAGCATTTATAGCCGAACCTATTAGGTACATTTTCCCCCAAAATAGTGAAAATGGAGGAACACCGGCAAGGCTTAACATAAATAGACCCATAATAGAAGCTGTCATAGGTGATTTTTTTACAAGTCCTGAAAACTTCTCAAAAGGATGGTCTGTCGCAAAACCTTCAAGTTTCTTTTGTCTGTGAACCCATAGCATAGCAAATGCTCCAAGGTTTGTGAACAAAAACAGTGACCAATATAAAAATAAACCTTGCGTAGCTTGAGTCGTACCAAGTAATATAGCCGCCATAACAAAACCTGCATGTGAAATTGAACTGTAAGCCAACATTCTTTTTATATCTTCTTGAACAAGAGCTATCATATTCGGTAACGTCATAGTTATTACAACCATACCGTATAAAATAACTTCTACCCATACGATATTTGCACTTACAAAAATTTCAAAGAATCTTAACGCAACGACAAACGCAGCAATTTTTGGTACGATAGACATATATCCAGCCATCGCAGAACTTGAACCCTCATAAACATCCGGTGCCCAAATATGAAACGGTACCAAAGATAGTTTAAATCCAAGTGCAACAAGCATAAATATTACACCTAGTAAAACAGGTACAAACGGCTCAAAATTGTTTTCCACTAATACTGCATTGATTTGAGAAAGTTCCATACTTCCCGTAATTGCATAAAATATCATTACACCGAATGCAAAACAACCTGCTGCAAATGCACCCATAGTGAAATATTTGATAGCTGCTTCAAGTGATTTATCACGGTTATGCATAGCAATCATAGTATAAAGAGCCATAGATGCAGTTTCAAGTCCTACGAAAATCAATATTAGATTGTCGCTACTTACCATAAATTGGAATCCTGCAATCATAAATAAAAACAGTGCAAAATATTCAGGGTATCTATATTCGTGGAATCTTTGTTGTGAAAGAGCCAAAAGTATAAATAAACCGGAAGCTACAATTATAATGATTTGTGAAAGTATAGATATACCATCAACAAGCATCAAGTCAAAAAACCCTTTTGTAGAACCGCTATAACCTAAAACAGCACCCAAATCAACTATTAAAAATAATACAGTTAACATTACATAAAATGACTTATGTAGATTTCTATTTATTAAATCTATACATAATATAATCAAAGCACCCATAACAGCTATAAGCATAGGGGCTAAAGAAGTAAGATTTAGACTTACAAGGTCTATTGAGATTGGCTCTACCATTATTGCGCCTCCCCTATTGAATTTACTCTAGCAAGTGTCTCTTTTGCCGTTGGAGTTATTGATTTTACATACATAGTTTGAACAAGTTGTTTTACAGAGTTATCAACAGGTTCTAATATAGGTTTTGGATAAACACCGAAATAAACAACCAATGCAACAAGAGGTATTAAAGCAGCTAGTTCTCTACCTTTAATATCAACAAGTTTTTTGTTTTTCTCATTTGTTAAAGGACCGAAAAATACTTTTTTGTATAGTACAAGCATATAAACTGCACCAAGGATTATCGTAAGACCTGCTAACAACGTAATAACAGGAGAAACTTTGAAAAATCCAAGTAAACTTAAGAACTCACCAACAAAACCAATAGTTAGAGGTAAACCTACACTCGCCATTAGCATAATACCGAATACTAAAGCATATTTAGGCATAACTTTAGCTATACCGCCGTATTCAGCTATCATTTTTGTATGTCTTCTATCGTACAACACACCTACAAGCATAAACAGAGCCCCTGAAACTATACCATGGCTAATCATCAAAAATATAGAACCACCGATACCTTCTACGTTAAGTGCAAAAGTACCAAGGATTATAACACCCATGTGTGAAACAGAACTATAAGCGATAACTTGTTTCATATCTTCTTGAGCGTAAGCAACCATAGCCGTATATATAATAGCAATAAGACCTAATATAGCCATAGGTATCATCATAGATACACTTGCATCCGGGAAAAGCGGTAATGAAAATCTAATAAAACCGTAAGTTCCCATTTTTAGTAAAACCGCAGCTAGTATCACAGAACCTATAGTTGGTGCTTGACCGTGAGCGTACGGTAACCATGTATGAAATGGAACCATTGGAACTTTGATAGCAAAACCTGCAAAGAAAGCAATAAATAGCCACATTTGCATACTGTAAGGTAATAACAACATATTCCAATCAGCAAGTGCAAAACTCCATGTGCCTGTAGTTGCATAGTAAACATACCCAAGATATAACATACCTACAAGCATTATTAAACTTCCAAAGAATGTATAAAGGAAAAACTTAACAGAAGCATATATTCTTAAAGCTCCACCCCATGCACCGACTATATAAAGCATAGGTACAAGTGAAAGTTCCCAGAAAAGGTAGAATATAATTGCATCTAAAGATACGAAAACACCAACCATTGTCATCTCTAAGAATAGTACTGTGATTAACATATTCTTTAAATCTCTAGTTTCAGTCAATCCTACTACGGCTATCATAGTCATAAATGTAGTCATAATAACTAAGAATAAAGATATACCGTCAAGTCCTAAATTATAACTAATACCATATTCAGGTATAATAGGGATGAATTCCATAAACTGCATCCCACCATTTGCGGTATCAAAGAAATACCATAAAACACAGCTTAGAACAAACTCTATAGCCGTCACAGTTATTGCGTACATTCTAATTGAGTCTTTATTTACAATAAAGCCCATCATAGCAGCAACTGCTGGAAAAAATATTAATATCGATAAAATGTATTCCATCAATTACCCCTTACTTGTATGATACTAGTAGTATCGCTAAAATGATTAACAGAAGTAAACCAAATGCCATCCATCTAAGAGCAGTTGATAAATTTCTAGTTTGTATTACTCTACCTTCGCTTCCTGTATTGTAAATTGATTTTGCAATAGCATCTACGATAGTATCTACTATTTTCAAGTCAATCTCTCTCCAGCTAAATCTTGACATAGCTAGGTATGGTTTTAATACAATTTTCTCAAAGAAATGAGGCATATAGTATTGATTTGCTAAAAGTTTATAACAAAATCTATCTTTCATAGCATTACCGAAATATGATTCATCTTTTTTGTATTTGAATACCGCAAATGCAATACCTACCAAAACTATAGCCGTAGTAACAGCTATAAGTGTCCATACCGTATCATGAGAAACATGAATATCAAGCGGTGGAAGTACGGCTGTAATCATATTTACAAATCCGGTTTGTGTCCATCCGGCTACAACTGAAAGTATAGCAAGAGGAGTCATAGCAGCTATAACGAAACCATAAGTTTCATGTGGATGGTATCCTAAAGCATGATATTTTTCTTTACCGAAGAATATATACATAATTAGTCTAAAGCTATAAAATGCAGTCATACCGGCTGTTAACCATAATACACCCCATATAATGTATGAGTGTGTTCCAAATGCAACTTCAAGAATTAAATCTTTTGAAAAGAACCCTGCAAATGGGAAAATACCTGCTAATGCTATAGAAGCAAGTATCATAATCGTACCGGTTTTTGGCATATGCTTAAACAATCCACCCATTTTTTTGATGTTTATTTCATCATTCATAGCATGCATTACGTTACCTGCACCTAGGAATAAAACAGATTTGAAAAATGCGTGTGTAGCAAGGTGGAATAATGCAACCCAATAAGCCCCAAGTCCTGCAGCAACAAACATATATCCTAATTGAGATAGTGTTGAAAATGCAATGATTTTTTTCATATTTGTTGCAACAAGTGCTTGAGAAGCAGCAAACATAGCTACAAATGCCCCAAGACCTGCTATAAATGCACCTACTTCAGGAACTACCGTAAAAATCTCATTTGCTCTAATAACCAAATAAACACCTGCAGTAACCATCGTAGCAGCGTGAATCAACGCTGAAACAGGTGTAGGACCTTCCATTGCATTTGCAAGCCATTGATTGAACGGAAATTGAGCTGATTTACCCATAGCACCGATAAATAAGAATATCGCTATTGCTACAACCGTAGAAGTGTTTAAGCTACCGATGTTTGCAAATACTTCATCATATTGTAAACTACCTAAATTCCAATAAATTAAGAACAAACCGATTAACATTCCAAGGTCTGCTACTCTGTTTGTAATAAACGCCTCATTTGCTGCAAAAGCAGGAGAAATAGACGAATGTGGAGAAAGAGTAGAAAACGGTGAATTATAAATATCTTTAACAAGAGGCTTGTCTTCTTTGTGATACCAAAAACCTATTAGTAACCAAGAACATAGACCAACACCTTCCCATCCTATAAACAATCCTGCAAAGTTATCACTCATAACAAGAATCATCATAGAAAATACGAAAGCAGAAAGGTAAGAGAAAAATCTATTAAACCCTTTGTCGTGATCCATATAACCTATAGAGTGGATATGTACCATCGTAGAAACTACTGTAACTACGACCATCATAACGGCACTTACTTGGTCAACAACAAAACCGAAAGGTACATTCATATTACCTATTACAATCCAATCAAGCATTCTAACGTGTACTATATTCCCTGTCATTACCCATGAAAGAAGTATCAAAGAAGCTATCATAGAAACACCGAGCATTGCCGACGTAAAAATACCCGTTATAAGTTTTTTAGGGCTGTGCGAATAAAGAGCCGCGAATAGTGAGCCTACTAGCGGAGCAAATAATGCGATATATAACAGTTTTTCCATAAATCAGCCCCCCATACTTTGTAAATTATCAAGACTAAGTGAATTTTTTCTTTTATATGTCAGAATCAATAATCCCAAACCTATAGCAACTTCACTTGCCGCAACTGCTATAATGAAAAATGCAAACATTTGTCCACTTAAATCCCCATGAAATTTTGATACGGCAGCTAAACCTATGTTTACTGCATTAAGCATAATCTCAGATGCAAAGAATAACATCAAAAGATTTTTTCTTCTAATTACCCCTATTAGCCCTATACAAAAAAGTATTGAACTAAGTATTAAATAATCATTTAACATCATTTTTTATCCTTTGCAATATCAGAATGAGAACTTAATTTATCAATCTCTTCTTCCGTCATCTGAGTTATTGATACATCCATTTTTTTACCTGCAAGTATAATCCCACCTATCATAGCAACAAGAAGCATAACCGCAGCTAGTTCAAAAGGCACTAGATATTTTGTAAATAAAACCATACCTACATCTTTTACGTTGCTACCGTACTCCGGAGTCATAGGGTGAGCTGATATGATATTACCGCTTATTATAGGTGCAGTAAAAATCATTACTACCAAAAGTGCTATACCGCCACTTAATAAAAATACAAGTTTTGGATGTTTTATATCCTCTTTTACGTCTGCAACTGTATCAAAAAACATCATACCAAACGCGTATAATGCCATAACTGCACCGGTATAAACTACGATTTGAACAACACCCAAAAACTCTGCATCTAAAATAAAATAAAATGCCGATATAAAAATCATACCAGCTGCCAATGAACTAAGTGCATAAAGTGCATTATTTGTAAGCACAGTTGTTGAAAACATTGCAATAGTTAAAAAAGCGAATAAGTAAAATGCTACTATTTCCATCAATTCTCCTTAATATGCCAGTGGTGTTTTTTTGATTTTTTCATCAGCATCATCTGATGTAGCACCAAAACCGGTAAATTCTTGTTGATTCTTCAAGAAATCAAGCGGTGTCAATAAATCATCTTTTAGTACAAAGTGTGCTCTTTGCTCACTTGCATTTTCGTATCGTCCACCGTGAACGATAGCAAGTTCAGGACAAACTTCCGCACAGTATCCACAAAATATACATCTACCTAAATTGATAGTATATTCGCTTACCTCTTTTCTTGAATTTTCATCTATTTTTGTATCCATTCTTATACAGTTTGCAATACAAATTTTTTCACAAAGTCCACAACCTATACATCTGTTGTTACCGCTTTCCATTAGAGCAAGTAATTTGTGTACGGCTCTGTATCTTGGACTAATAGGTAGTTTTTCAAGAGGGTATCTAACCGTATGCATCTCATTTTTGAATAATGCATCAATCATATTTTTAAATGTAATTTTTAGACCGCCGAGTAATTCTGTTTTTAGAGTTCTACTCATTACTTGCGTAAACTCTTGCCATCTATTATCCGGATATTTGCCGTCATGAACAGTTATATAACCATCAGATTCTACAACGTGATTTAAGTTTTCGTTTTCTTCTATATGTGCACCCATGATAGCTCCTATAACATTATTACTACGCCGGTAACTATTATGTTAATTACGGCAATCGGCATTAATACCTTCCAACATAACCACATTAATTGGTCAGGTCTTATATGTGGCCAAGAAGCTCTTGTCCATAAGAAGAAGAATATTAAAAACATTACTTTTAGTATTATTGCAATACCGCCAGGGATAAACCATAAATCATTAAATCCACCCATAAAGATAAGGGCTGCTAGAAATGATATAGTAAAAAGGTTCGCATACTCACCTATAAAAAACATACCCCATCTCATACCTGAATACTCTGTTGCATAACCGGCAATAACTTCCGCTTCATGCTCTAGTAAGTCAAAAGGAGTTCTGTTTGTTTCTGCAAAACCTGCAATCAAAAATAGTATAAACGCAACAGGTTGAGTCCATAATAACCAATCAGTCAATCCACCGTTTTGGTAGTTGTTAATATCTATCAAAGATAAACTTCCAACAAGCATTAAAGGTGCTAATATTGATAAGCCCGTAACTATTTCATAACTAAGTAATTGAATAGCAGTTCTAGCTCCACCTAGTAAAGCCCATTTGTTACCACTTGCCATACCTGCTAGTAAAGGTCCATAAAGACCTGTAGCCATAACACCAAGAACAAATAATAAACCTACGTTTACATCACTTATAATAGGAGTAACAGTATGGTTTCCTATATTAAACTCAGGTAAAAACGGAACGGCACTCATAGCTATAAAAGCAGTTGCTGCAGTAATAACAGGTGCTATCATAAAAATAGGTTTGTTTGCCCCTTGCGGTACAAAGTCCTCTTTTGTAAAAAGCTTAACCCCGTCAGCCAAAATTTGAAGTAGCCCTATAGGTCTAACATGTACGGGACCTAGTCTTCTTTGCATAAATGCTAGAACTTTTCTCTCTATATAAGTAGTAAATCCAGCAAGTGCAGAAAAGACCAGTAGAACAACTAAAACTTTTATTATTGTTTCAACGAAATATATCGGATCCATTTTTTACACCTCTACTTTTTAATAACTGCTTTAGCATATCTTGAGATGCTAAAGAGTGTACAAGTTTTAATATTTTTATCAAACGTAGGAATATAGCAAATATCCCCTGCAAGTTGATTGTCTATAATTACATTTAGTTCAAAACTTGCACCGTTTGATTCAACTTTTACCAAATCACCTTCACTAACACCCAAATTCTCAGCTTTAGATGAGCTCATATAACAACCCATAGGCTCTTTTATTTGACGTGATTTAGCAGTGAAATCGTTGAATTGATTGATTGGATTTGCTTTATAAATCAAATCACCTTCTATGTTTTCACACTCAATTTTTTCAATTTCGTTATTATAGCTTATATCACTATAATCAAGTACATATCCTCTATTTTCTTTGAAGTCATTTGAAAAATAGTTACTTAAAGAGTCAAATTCTACACTCTTGTACCCTTTTTGAGTAGGTAATTCAGATGTATAATCGATAGTAAACTCTTGATATAGACCTAAAGCATTAGCAATATCGTTTAACGTATATCCGCTATAAGATAATGCAGCATTTGTAGGAACTACACGTTTATCTAGGTTTGTAAATGTACCTTCTTGTTGTAGTAAAGGAGGCATGTCCAAATCACCGTCACCTAATGCACTTAGAGTAAAGTTTCCGGATTTGTTGTATCCGATAGTAAAACTTCCCTCTTTATCATCAAGGTCACATATCAAGCTAACACCTAAAGTATTTGTTTGGGTAGGTATAATCACTACTTTAAACTCTGTACATCTTTGGATAAGCCCTGCAAGTTTTGCTAAGTTTTTACTTCTTGGGTGATAAATCAAATCTTCCCCGATAATAAGTGAGAAAGTATCTTTTTTATCAAGCATAGATGAGATAGTTTCTAGTAAAGATTCTTCAGCCCCTATAATTTCAAGAAGTTTAGAATATTGGTATTCTACTTCAGTTTCTATTTTTTTAGGAACTAGTTTTTCTACCTCTTTTTTCTCGCCCGTTTCTTCATCTTCGACTATTTCGATAATGCTTTCTTTTATAGTCTCAACTACTTTTTTCTTTTTTATCTCTTTTTGAGATTTTAAATACTCTGTTACGTTTTCAGGTAAATCTTTGCCGAACATATCAAGTATAAAATACAAAATAGCCTCTTCAGACATAGGAGCATTTTTGATTATCTCTATGGTTTTACCTTTTTTACCGAAATTTTCTACGGTAGTATCTTCCATAGGGTGGAAATAAAGCCCTGCACCTTTGTTTACACTGATTGAGTTATTGAAAGCATATCTTACGCTAGGTGCATCAGATTTGAAATAACTTCCTACACTTATTACAAAGTTACTATCGTGAATGTCTTTTAAGCTTCCGTTATATAGTGATGTACCGCTTGTTGAACTAAATGCTTTTAAAAATTCTTGGTATCTTTTTGCATCGTTATTTATAAGCTTATAACCGAATTTTTCTTTTAGTTTTTGAAGTATCAAAGCCTCTTCATTTGTAATAAACGAGCCAAATTTGATAGTGTCCGCTTTTTTGAATGCTTCTATCGCATGTGTAAAAGATTGTTCACATTTTGATGATTCAAGAGCATACTCGTACCCAAATCTTGCTGCTCCACTTAGAGATACGTAGTGTGAGTCGTTTGTAACACGATAGATTTTTTGTGATTTATTGTTTACTATACTATCATGTTTTGTTTCATAATACATCAAGCTACAATCACTACTATGTGGGTTTGAAGCAGGTACTCTTGTAAGTTCCCAAGCATTTGATTTGTATTGGAAATCACTACTTACAAGTGCTCCTACCGGACATACGGAGATACACTCACCGCAATCTATACATTTTTCCTCTTCAAAACCTATAAGAGATTTGTTAAGTTTGTTCCACATTGCATAAGCATCTTTAGGCATTGTCTCTTTGTATGTTTTATCAAGGTCTTCGCCACCTCTTTTTATAGTTCCAAGGGCATTTGAACCTATCATATCTTTACATACGGTTACACATTTTTCACATACTATACATAGACCCGGGTCATATTTCATTACACCCCAGCTTTGAGCAGGTCTATGAATATCTTTTATTGCATAGTGTTGTTTTTCTACGCCCATATAAAGGGTATAGTTTTGTAGTTCACATTCACCGCTTTGGTCACATACGCCACATTGTAAAGGATGGTTTACGTCGTAAACTTCCATTATAGATTTTCGTTCTTTTTCTATATTGTCGGTAGTTGTAACTACAGCCATACCATCTTTAACTTTAGCATTACAAGAATAAACTTGTTTTCCGTCAGCTTCAACTAAACAAAGCCTACAAGCAAGAGTAGGAGAGCATCTAGTAAGATAGCAAATAGCAGGTATAAATATACCGTTTGCTCTTGCTACGTTTAGGATAAATTCACCCTCCGGTGCTTGTATAGTTTTGCCGTCGATTGTTAATGTTATTAAGTTACTCATTGTACATCAACCTTTTGTATTTTTACTTTTTTGTATCTGAACCCTTTGAATACGTCATTGCTTTTTTCTATGTCATACATACTTAATAAAGCTATAGTACCTTTTAGGCTACTGTCAAGTTTAAAAATTTTTCTTATTGTACTACTATTAATATTAATAATAATTTCATTGCCGTCGCTAATCTTTGCAGATTTTGCAAAAGATTCACTACCTCTTAGATAAATATCTTGAGCCGTATGCTTCGTTTTTGCAGTAAATTCATTGAATTGTTGCAATGGATTGCAATTATAAATTATACTTCCATCAAAGCTTTCAATAGAATCAATCTCTTCCATATCAAAATTTGTTTCTACGTCATAAACTTCTAGTTTATATCCTCTATGGGCTTTACCTGTATTGTCGTAATAATCTTCTATAGAGTCAAACTTCACAGCTTTGAAACCGCTTGATAGCGGTAATTTCACGGTATAATCTATGGTATATTTGACACTGTCATCAAAAATAGCATTTGCCAAATCATTTAGACAATAACCTTGGTAGTTTATAGCTACATTTGTAGGAACTACACATTTATCAATGTTTGTAAACGTTCCTTCTTGTTGATTTAGTGCAGGGGTATTAAAATCACCGTTACCAGAAGCACTTATAGTATAATCACCGTAAGAGTTATATCCTACTACGAAATCTCCACCGTTATCTACGTCAAGGTCACATACCAAACTAACACCTAAAGTATTTGTTTGTGAAGGAGATACTAAAACTTTGAAGTTTGTAAATGCTTCAAACAAACCTGCTATTTTTGCAATATTTTCAGAATTCGGATGAGAGAATAAATCCTCGCCTAAGACAATTACCGGTGATTTTTTTCTAGTTAATCTAGCTGAAATATCAGATATTTCTTCTTCCCCGACATTTGACTCTGCACTGATGTATCCAATATCCAAGTCATTTAGATATGCACTTACGGTACCGTTAGACTCTTTTACGAATTCATTTGCAAGTAATGCTAAAACGCCGTCTTCGCTACCTGCTTCGTATTTCACGTATTTCGTATAAATAGCTTTTAATGATTCATCAGCTATTGGATGCATATAAATCACTTCTGCTCTATTTTTCTTGTTTGCTTGATTGATAGCAAATTTAACCATAGGGTTGTCGTTGTTTACTTTGCTTCCCAAAACTATTACGAAATCACTTGCCTTTACATCTTCTAATGTAGCACTATATAGAGACTTTCCTGAAGTTTTTGAAAAGTTTTTCATAAACTTACCGAAATTTCTCGCATCTTCGTTATATAGTTTTATTCCGAGTTTGCTTTTTAGATTTTGTAGTATCAAAGCCTCTTCGTTTGTGATATAAGAATCAAATCTTATAGCATCACATTTTTTTAGTGCTTCAATCGCCTTATCAAAATCCTCTTTTGAAGATATGTTTTTGTTTTCAAAATCGTATCCAAATCTTCCTGCACCGCAAAGTGATGAAAATTCAAAATCGTTTTTTACCCTTACGATTTTTTGTCCGTCCATTTTTAACGTACCGTCGTGTTTTACTTCGTATGTTAAATTACAAGCACTACTACAATGAGCACAACTTGCAGGAACTTTTTTTGCTTCCCAAGCATTTGAGGTATATTTGTAACCGTTTGATACCAATGCACCTACAGGGCAAACAGATATACATTCACCGCATTGTTGGCATTTAGAAAACTTTATATCTATCTCTGATTTATATCCGCCCGGTTTTACGTAAAGTGCGTTTGAACCTACAACTTCATTACAAGTTC
>DISL01000066.1 GCA_002421845.1 Epsilonproteobacteria bacterium UBA6211
CAGTCTTATATAATAGACCAAAAAAATATAGAAGATGTAGAGTTCGGAAATCTTGATGATATTACAAGACAAATGGAATCAATATTAAATAAAGATTTACATGAAAATCATCATAGTTTCAATATAAAAAATACCGAAACAAAAGAGGTTGATGAAGCTATGCAAAAATCTCTTACCTATTTTTCTATTACAAATTTAAAACCGGCTATTGCAGTGGAAACTAGTAAAAATATAACGGAACTTGATTTGAAAGTGATTTATCAACTTCGTTCTTTTGAAGCATTGATGCAGGTTATGGGTATAGAATATACAAAAAATATAGAGCTTACCCGTGAAGCTGTTCAAAAAAGTATTGATGAATATGGAACTTTGAAACTAAACGATAGATTTACGGTAGATTTGAGTGATGTTAAGTTTGCAACAAGATACGTACCTATGAAAAAGAGTGACAATAAAATAGAGTTTTCTCATCCGTTGGGTGCAGTAGTAAACAGAGGCAATTATTATGATATTAATATCGGACATATGAGAGTTGCTACCATCTATCCTCAATATTTCGATTTTAACTGTGACATAAAAGGTGCAAAGCTTGAAATTGACGGTAAAATGAAAGATGTAAGTTTTGGTGATATAGTAGAAGTGGACAAAACATTTAAAGTTGTATCTCAAAAAGGTATTAGGGTCAACGTAATCGGTTTTGTAGGTAAAGACAAAAAGAGTCAGGATAATGTTGTGATAAAACGTTCTGATATTATAGAAAGATTTGCTATGGATAACCAAAATAGAACTTTTAGGATTGAGTTTTATGATGGAAATAATTTCTGCGGTATGATTGGTGTTAAGTTTAAATAAAACGGCTATTGAGAAGCTTAATCATCTAGGTGAGAACTCCATACCTTTTTTGGTTGTAATCAATTTCGATAAAACCGATGTAGATATTATACAAAATCCGTGTGAAGATACTTCAAACGTCAAATTCTCGATAGTTGAAAATAGGGAACTAAAACACACTAAAAATATCTGTTTTGATACTATTAAACCTATTGATTTTGAAAACTATAAAGTGAAATTCGATTATGTTATAGATGAGATAAAAAACGGCAATACTTATCTTCTAAATCTTACCGCACCTACTAAAATAGATACTAAACTAACGTTAGAAGAGATTTATAATATTACTAATGCAAAATTTAAATTACTATATAAAGATAAATTTGTTTGCTTTTCTCCGGAAAGGTTTATAAAAATCGTAGATGATGAAGTTTTTACGTACCCTATGAAAGGTACAATAAGTGCAGATATACCGAATGCAAAGCAAAAAATTCTTGATGACAAAAAAGAGTTGGCAGAACATATTATGGTAGTTGATTTACTTAGAAATGATTTATCTACTATCTCAAAAAATGTTAGGGTTACCAAATTTCGTTATATAGATGAAATAAGTACATCAAAAGGAAATCTTTTTCAAGTAAGCTCTGAAATAAAAGGTAAATTGAAAAGTGATTGGAAATCAAACATAGGTCATATTCTAAATAGTCTTCTTCCGGCAGGTTCCATAAGCGGAACACCGAAAAAGAAGACTTTAGAGATAATAAAAAAGATTGAGAATTATGATAGAGGATTTTTTACCGGAATTTTCGGATATTTTGACGGTAAGAGTTTTGACAGCGGAGTTTTGATAAGATACATAGAGAAAAATGGGAAAGATTTAGTGTATAAAAGCGGTGGCGGTATTACGCTAGATAGTGATGTAGTCTCTGAGTATGAAGAGTTAATATCAAAGGTTTATTTGTCATGAGAGTATTTGAAACTATTAAATGTATTGATAAAGAGATAGTAAATTTAGATTACCATAATGAACGATTTAATCGTACAAGAAAAGATTTATTCGGTTGTGGTGATACTTTGGATATTGCAAAATATTTGCAAGTCCCTTCTAAAAAATTGTTGAAGTGTAAGGTAACTTATGCCGATGATATTATAGACATTGAGTATCATCCCTATGCAAAAAGAGAGATTAAATCTCTAAAACTGATGAATGAGAATAATATAGATTATAAATATAAATATGCAAATCGTGACAGTATCAATGAACTTTATGAGCAAAAGGGTGAATTTGATGATATAATAATAGTTCAAAACGGATTTATAACTGATACTTCTATAGCAAATATCGCCGTATTTTTAAATGATAAATGGCTAACTCCGAATAAACCGCTTTTGAAAGGTACATGTAGGCAAAGATACATAGAAAGCGGATTATTAAAAACGGCAGATATTAGTGTAGAGATGTTAAAAAATGCAAAAAAAATTGCACTTTTAAATGCAATGATAGATTTTGATATATTAGAAGAGGTAAAAATAGGATGATTTTAGATGTTATAGGAAGTAGTGATTATCACAAAATAGTATCAAAACAGGTAAAAGAGATAATATCATTTTTAACTAAAGAATCTGTAGAATTTGGTATAACATCAAATGTTCAGGCTGTTGGATTTTCTCCTGAATTGCCTAGTGTAATAAAAGGTAAATTATCGACTTTCCCTATGTTTATGCTTGCAAATTATAGTTTTGAATCATTGAAATTATATGATGATTATTTGGAGTTTGAGGCAGGTTTCGGGAAAGAAAATTTCGGTAGTGTGGTGAATATACCATATCTAGCAATTTTTCAGATAGTTCTTGATGAATCTATTTTGTATCTAAATCCTATAGCAACACAAACATCACTATTTGAGAATCTCAACAGTGTATTAAAATCAAAAACTAAATTAAAATTGGCAAGTAAAAACAATGGATAAAACAATAAAAACAGGTTATAAAAATAGGCTTTTCATAAATAGACAAACGGACAACGGATTTTATCTATGTTCGGAAGATTTACAAGAGGTGTTGATGCCAAACGGTTATATCACACCTGATATGAAAATAGGAGATGAAGTAGAAGTATTTGTATATACCGATTCAGAAGATAGAAAAGTAGCGGTTACTACTATGCCAAAAGCTATGGTTGATGAGTTTGGATATTTTGAGGTGGTAGATTTGAGTCCACACGGTGCATTTGTAAATTGGGGATTACCTAAGGATTTGTTTGTCCCTAAATCTATGCAAAAAATACCTTTTAAAGTAGGTATGAAAACCGTTCTTAGAGTTTGTATAGATGAACAAACAGATAGAATAGTAGGAAATCATAAATATACTAAGTATTTGAGCAAAGATATAAAAGGGCTTGAAAAAAATCAACAAGTAAAATTTATAGTTTATAAAAAAACGGATTTGGGATACAAAGTCATAGTAAATGATTTGTATGATGCACTTTTATTTCATAGTGACGTATTTGAAAATATAAATGTCGGAGATGTAAAAGTAGGGTATATTAAGACTATAAGAGAAGACGGTAAAATTGATATAGCCTTAAAGCCGATAGGTCAGGCATCTGTAGATAATGATACTAAAAAAGTTTTGGATATATTATCAAAAAACGGCGGAGAGATAAAGTTTAATTACAAAAGTTCACCTGAAGATATAAAAGATGTATTTGGACTTAGTAGAAAAGCTTATAAAAAAGCATTGACAAGTTTGATAGATAGTAATCAAATCAAACTTGATGATGAGTGTATAAAATTAGTTTAAATTATAAAATATGCGTTTCATAAAAGGAATAATAAAGTTCATTAGTGTTACCATTTTGTAATAGATGGTTCGATTACAAAGGGGTGTGCTATGAATGTTTTTAAATCTATTTTGTTGATTGTTTGTTGTTTTAATGTTTTGGTTGCACAAAATCTTAAAATAGGTGTAATACCATATACCGATACCTTAAAAATCCTAAGTATCCATCAACCTTTAAAAGAGTTTTTATCTTCAGAGCTTGGTGAAAATGTTGAAGTTTATACGTCTGTAAGTTATGAGAAGTTTTTTGAAGATACAAAAAAAGGAGAATTTGATATTGTTATTACGGGTCCTCATTTTGGGTTGTTGCACCTTAAAGATGGCTTTGTACCTATGGTTAGGTACAACACGGAGTTAAGACCTATATTTGTAGTATCAAAAGATAGTAAATATTCAAAAATAAGTGATCTAAAAAATACGAAAGTATCATTATCAAATTATCTTTCCGTATCATCAATAGGCGGTATTAAAGCTCTTATAGACCAAGGGTTTAAAAACGGTGTTGATTTTGATTTGGTTAATGCAAAATCGCACACAAGTGCAATTATGAGTGTAGTTTTGGGTGAAACAAACGCTGCTATTACTACATATACGCCGGTACAACAACTTACGGATGAGAACTTAAAAAGTAAGATAAGAATTTTAGAATCAGACTTTGCAATGCCGCATTTGTTTACCATAGCAAATCCATCATTATCAAGTGAAAAAGTCCAAAAGATAAAAGCCGTATTGTTAAATTTTCAATCATCTCAAAAAGGGTTGGAGTTTTTTGAAAAGACAGGTTATAAAGGGTATCGAGATATTTCTCAAAAAGATTTAGATGATGTTACTCCTGTTTTGGAAGATACAAAGAAGTTTTTGGGAGTTAAATGAAATTTTATAAGACTCTTAGATTTAAACTAATAGCTTTTTCCGTTTTTATTGAGGTGGTGATGCTTAGTTTGCTTATAGCTAATAGTTCTAGGCTTATTGAAAATCACCTAGTTTCTCAAGCTGTTAAGCAGTTGAATGAAACGAAGTCAAATATAAAAGCTTCTTTATTGCCTCTTGTTGTTTCAAGAGATTATGCAAGTTTGGATTCAATGTTAAACGAGTTTACACATTCTAATAAAATAGTGTATATATTTGTTCAAGATGACAAACAAATCATATCTCATTCAAAATGGGATGTAAATCAAAAAATTCCTAATATTAGCGGTAATGAAGAGTTTAATACGGACTTTGATGTTTTTCATACAAAAATTAGTATTGATTATTTAGGGCAAACATATGCAGAAGCATATTTCGGTGTGGACACTGCTTTTTTACAAAATGCTAAAAATGAGCTTGTATCTCAAAGTTTTATAATAGCATTTGTAGAGATAGTATTGACAACTATTTTGTTGCTATCTATAGGTTATTTGCTGACAAAAAATTTGTTTTTATTAAATGATGCAGCAGAAAGTATTACAAATAAAAACTTTGATGTTAAGATAAATATTGATAGTGACGATGAAATAGGTCATTTATCAAGAACATTTGATAATATGATTATTCAAATAAAAAATCAACTATCCATAATACAACAACAAAATGAGTTTCAAAATGCATTAATAAACAATATTGCATACTCTATGATAGCAACAGATAAAAATGGGATTATTACAAGCTTCAATAATAAATCAGAACAGATGTTGGGTTATAAGGCATCAGAAGTTGTCGGGGTTTATACTCCTGAGATTTTTCATGATAAAGATGAAGTAATAGCACGTGCAAAAGAGTTTAGTGATGAATTGAATCAACAAGTAGATGCCGGATTTGAAGTATTTGTAGTAAAAACCGATAAAAATTTACCAAATGAACATATTTGGACATATATAGCAAAAGACGGCAAAAGAATTAAGATAAGATTGAGCGTAACTGCTCTAAAAGATAGCAAAGATCAAATATTCGGTTATATAGGTGTTGCTGAAGATATTACTGAAAAACTTATACTTGAACACTCCTTACTAGAAGAGACTAATAGGGTAAAAGCTATACTAGAAAATGCAGGAGATTTTATACATATACTTGATATGGAAGGTAATGTATTTATGTTTAGTGATTCTTTTGCTCACTCCCTTGGATATACGAAAGAGGAAACGGCAAGATTAAACGTAACCATGTGGGATATAGGGTTTGATACAAAAACAATAGCCCAACTTGTAATCAATCCAAAATCGTTTGAAACAAAACATACTAGAAAAGACGGTACTGTTTTTGATGTGGAAGTAAGGACTTCAGGTATAGAACTTGACGGTAAAATGTATTTGTATGCGGCTTCAAGGGATATTACGGATAGAAAACTGGCACAAGAACAACTCCATCAAAGGGATATATTACTTCAACAACAAACTAGACTAGCGGCAATAGGTGAAATGATGGCAAATATAGCTCACCAATGGAGACAACCGCTTAGTGCTATTACATCATCTATAAGTGGTTTGAAATTGAAACAAGAGTATGGTTTAATGGAAGATAATGATATAACCGAAGTGAATGACCATATTTTAAAAAATGCGGAATTTTTATCAAAAACCATAGATAATTTTAGAAACTTTTTCAAAAAAGATCATATAAAACGTAAGTTTTTTATTGCAAATTCCATCAATGAAACAATAAATATAATAAAAGCTTCCTATGATAACCACTTTATTCAATTAGATAAAGAACTTGATGAGAGTATATATTACTTTGGAAGTGATAATATGTTGTCGCAAGTGATTTTAAATCTGTTATCAAATTCTAAAGATGCCCTTGTTCAAAATCATATTGCAGAGAAACACGTGATTATTTCTTTGAGTTTAAATGAGAATAACATAAGAATAGAAGTAAAAGATAACGGTGGCGGTATCAAAGAGGAAATACAAGAAAAAATATTTGACCCATACTTCACGACTAAACATCAGTTTCAAGGTACAGGTCTGGGACTTTATATGAGTAATCAAATAGTACAAAACCATTTCAATGGGCAAATTACAGTTCACAATATAACTACAGAATTTGGTATGGGGGCTTGTTTTGTGATAGAGTTCCCAAGTATTGAGCATGATGAAGATTATATGGTAAATTAAAAAAGGTATAATTATAAGCCGAGTTCTGTATTTGATAATAATTTATCTAAGCCTTTTGATCACTCAAAAGTTCTTGCGAACGACCTTTATGTGAAGCTTTTACCATATCGTTCTTGCTGCGGACTGGGTTTACATAGCACTTAAGATTACTCAAAAGTCTGGTGGTCTCTTACACCGCCGTTTCACCATCACCGAAAAATCGGCTGTTTACTTTCTGTTGCACTGTCCCTTAGATTACTCTAGTCATTTGTTAAATGAAGTCCTGCCTCACTGCAGCTCGGACTTTCCTCTTGAAAACGGTGTTTCCAAGCTATTATCTATTATACCTTTTGGAAATTGTACCTAAACTTTACTTATAAAGAATATCGTAAGATGACGGTATAGTAAACTCAAATATATCTTGGTTTATTTTTTTGTTGTAATGTGTATTTGTAAATGTAATAGTCACATTGTTTTCAAATTCGTCTAAATACTCAATACCTGTTATATCGCCTGATTTGGCTACTTTGATATTATAGTTTTGTGAATCTACTTTGTGTGTAAAGTTCTCTTTTTTTGTGGAAGCTTTTTCGATGATAGAAAAAAGGTCTATTTGAATATTGTGTTTTGTAAAAATCACTTGTTCTATTTGCGGCTCTATTATAGTTACTGCTTTATTTAAAATATATATATTTTTTTCAACCGGAGTTTTATAAAACCAAGCTACTTTACTATCCGTGTCTATTACTATATTGCCTGTATATTCAACTTTACTGCCGGAAGGGTTTTTGACGGATTGAATAAAATCGGAATTAAATGTTTTAATCGCACCCAAAGCATAAATATTTGATAAAATCAAACAAAATATTATAAAAATTCTCAAAGATGATTCCTTTAAAGTATAATTTGGTATAATCAAGCCAGAATAGTACCATAATAGGTATAATGTTATGATAAAGAAAAAGGGATAGTTTTATGATAGGCTTTTTAACTAAGATTTTCGGTACAAAAAACGATAAAGAGATTAAAAAATACAAAAAAATAGTAGCACAGATTAATGCTAAAGAGGAAGTTTATGCCGCTTTTAGTGATGATGAATTAAAACAAAGATTTGAAGAAATAAAAAGAAGTATCCAAGAGAACAAACAACAACTTGATGATGTTTTGATAGACTCTTTTGCTATTACAAGAGAGGCTTCAAAAAGAACTCTTAATATGAGACATCACGATGTACAGCTGATAGGTGGTATGGTTTTACATGACGGAAGAATTGCAGAGATGAAAACAGGTGAGGGTAAAACACTTGTTGCTACTTTGGCTGTTGCTCTTAATGCTATGAGCGGTAAAGGTGTACACGTAGTAACGGTAAATGATTATCTAGCTTCAAGGGATGCAAGAGATTTAGAGCCTTTGTATAACTTTTTGGGGTATAGCGTAGGTGTTATTACAAGCGGTATGTATGATGACGAACTGAAAAAAGCTCAATATGATTGTGATATTCTTTACGGTACTAACAATGAATACGGTTTTGATTATCTAAGAGACAATATGAAATATAGCCTAAACGAGAAAGTTCAAAGAGCTCATAATTTCGTAATAGTCGATGAGGTTGACTCAATTTTGATAGATGAGGCAAGAACACCTCTTATTATCAGTGGACCTACTAATAGAAAAAGTACCCATTATGAACAAGCAAATCAGGTTGCACAAAAGTTAGAACGTGGTGAAAAAATAGAACCTACAAAACCTGATGAGCCTGTTAGAACTACGGGTGATTTTACGGTGGATGAAAAAAATAGAGTTATATTACTCACTGAAGACGGTATTAAAAATGCTGAAAAGCTTTTTGATGTGGACAATTTATATTCTTTAGAAAATGCAAAATTATCACATTATCTTGACCAAGCCTTGAAAGCTAACTACCTTTTTGTAAAAGATGTAGATTATGTTGTAAAAGACAATCAAGTTATCATCGTAGATGAGTTTACCGGAAGACTTAGTGAAGGGAGACGTTTTAGTGACGGTCTTCATCAAGCCCTAGAGGCAAAAGAGGGTGTAAAAATCCAAGATGAGTCTCAAACTCTAGCAGACGTAACATTCCAAAATTATTTTAGAATGTACAATAAAATAGCAGGTATGACAGGTACTGCTCAAACTGAAGCTACTGAGTTTGCAGAGATTTATAATCTGGATGTTGTTTCTATCCCTACAAACGTTCCTATTCAAAGGATGGATAAAAATGACCTTGTATATAAAAGTGAGAGAGAAAAATTTGAGGCTGTTTGTAAGAGAGTCAAAGAGCTTCATGAAAAAGGTCAACCGGTACTTGTAGGTACTGCAAGTATCGAAAAAAGTGAGCTTTTAAACACTATTTTGAAAAAAGAGAAAATTCCTCATACGGTATTAAATGCAAAACAACATGATAAAGAGGCTGAAATCATAGCCGAAGCAGGAAAAAGAGGAGCTGTAACAATAGCTACTAATATGGCAGGACGTGGGGTTGATATTAAACTAACGGATGAAATAAAAGCTCTAGGCGGTCTTGCTATCATAGGTACCGAAAGACATGAAAGTAGAAGGATAGATAATCAGCTACGTGGTAGAAGCGGAAGACAAGGTGACGTTGGTGAGTCACAGTTTTATTTGAGTTTGGAAGACAATCTTCTTAGAATATTCGGTAGTGATAGAATAAAAACTATTATGGAAAGAATAGGTATCCAAGAGGGTGAACATATAGAATCAAAAATGGTAACACGTGCTATTGAAAACGCTCAAAAGAAAGTAGAATCTATGCATTTTGAGAGTAGAAAACACTTGCTAGAGTATGATGACGTGGCAAATAAACAAAGAAAAGTAATCTATAACTTTAGAGATGAGCTTTTAAATCCTGAATTTGATATTAAAAGTAAGCTTGAAGAAAATATAGTTGAGTATGTACAAACTACGTTATCTAACTTTGACATCGTAGATGGATTGAATTCCGATGAGTTTAATTATGACGGGATACTTCTTAAAATCAAAGAGGAGTTAAATCTTGAGTTATCACTAGAATCTATACAAAGTGAAAATTATTCCGATTTAGAGTCTAAAATAATAGAGCTATTAATGGATAATTATAATGATAAGATGAGTATAGCAGCACCTGAACAAAGAAGTGAAATAGAAAGAATACTTTATCTTCAAATACTAGATAATGCTTGGAGAGACCATTTGTACTCTATGGATACTCTAAAAACAGGTATCGGACTTCGTGGATATAACCAAAAAGACCCGTTAGTTGAGTATAAAAAAGAGAGTTACAATATGTTTATGGAGCTTATAGCTTCTATCAAACTAGAAATCGTAAAAGTGTTATTTTCACTTAGATTAAAGGGTGAAGAGAGAGAAAAAGAGGTAATTGAAAATATCGTTCATGATATGGAAGCAAGTACAAAAAACTCTATTACAAATACTGATTTAAGTGCTGCTTTGGAAAAGAAAATTGCTAGAAACGAGCCTTGTCCATGCGGAAGCGGTAAAAAATATAAACAATGTTGCGGTGTAAGCGGTCCTAAAAAAGGTTTATTAGCTAGATAATAACAATGAATAAAAAATTTATTAACTATATCATATTTAAATATTTAAGGTTTGATAAAACAAATCCTTTTATAAGTATTAGCGGTATTTTAGCCTTTTTGGGTGTTGCCGTGGGTATAATGGTACTTATCCTTACTATGGCAATAATGAACGGTACGCAAAAAGAGTTTGAAAGAAAGCTATTTACTATGAATTACCCTTTGAGTATTTATCCGAAAATGGAAAATAGTGTCACAAAAGAGCTAGTGAGTGCACTTGAAGAGAAATTTCCTGAGTTTATATTTTCTCCTTATATATCTACACAAGCTATTGTTGAACATAACAAAAAAATGGCGGGTGGAGTCGTATTTGGAGTTGATAGTACAAAAGAAGTACTTGTAAATGCCATATATAAAGAAGCTGTTGATGGAAAAGTTTTTGATAAGTATGATTTGATAGTAGGTAACGGTATCAAAGAAAATGTACATTCTTACGGTAATGAGAAAGTTACCTTGTACTTCACAAATATAACACCAAGCGGACTATCTATGATGCCTAAAATGAAAAGATTTGAGATAGCTTCTAGTTTCAAATCAGGTCTAAATGCTTACGACAACGCTTATATGTACACTTCCATAGAGGCATTAACAAGTATTTTAGGGAAAGATGAAAATGTGTATGACGGAATACATATTTATTCAAAAGACCCTTTTAAAGATATAAACGATATTAAAAGTGCATTACCTTTTGATGTAGGTGTTGTTGGATGGTGGCAACAAAACGGTAATTTTTTTGCAGCTATGGAGCTTGAAAAAAGGGCATTATTCGTAGTTTTGATGCTTATTATTTTGATAGCATCTTTGAATATTATAAGTTCTCTTCTTATGACTGTTATGAGTAGAAGAAAAGAGATAGCTTTGATGCTTTCTATGGGTGTTTCTTCAAAAGAGATAAAAATGATATTTTTACGTTTGGGTATGATTATAGGGGTGAGCGGAATCGTAATAGGGCTAGTATTTGGTTTTAGCGGTATGTTTATACTTGATAAGTTTGATATTATCTCTTTACCTGCTGATGTTTACGGTACTTCTAAACTACCTTTGGAACTTGCCGTGAGTGATTTTTTGATGATACTTTTCGGTTCACTTACAATAGTATATTTAGCCTCTTTATATCCTGCTTATAAGGCAACTAAAATAGATGTTTTGGATGTTCTTAGAAACGAATAATAGCTTAGTTTTTATTCAAATATCTTAAGAGGTGAGGTTATTATCCTCTTAAGTATATTTGTAGCTCCGTTGAGTGCATCCGATGTTGCAAATGTCTCAATTTTTGGGTCATCTATATCACCGCTTACTTTTGTAGATAGTGTAACACTCTCATCATCACCTAAAAATATATATCCAATGACTGGGATGTGTTTTACGACTTTTGTATAGTCTTTTAGTATAACTACACTTATATTACCGTCTAGTAATCTATTTTTTTTATCAATTTGAAGATTACCTACCAAATCTGACCTTGAACCTTGTAAATACCCTTCATAGATATTGAATACACTATTTTGTGTATCGTAAGTGACGTTTAGTTGACCGTTTTTGACCAAAAATCCGTCATAACCTATACCGTCTTTTAGTGCTCTATATGCTGAAGGTATAGCCAAAAGAGGATTTATAATAGCAGGTGATGTTTCTATAAAGGTTAGGAGATTATTTAAAAGGGCAATATTTTGTAGTGTACTCTCTTCGATATTGATTGTTCCCATATATATGTCATCTTTTGAATTCGATTTATGCAAATCTATATTTACTTTGCCGTTTTTTATGATATTTTTTTCTATAAAAGTATTGATAAACGTATCGCTAAGATTTGTACCTTTGATTTTGGTTGATTCTTTTTGTTTTTTAACTTCCAAAGTACTATTTTGATAGTTGGATATAAAAGTAGTATCGTAACCTGATTTAATTAATTTAAAATTATCCGATAATATGTTTGAGTCATTGTACAATAGTTTTCCGTTTGTAGAATTTATCGTTAATTCATATTTAAAGTTTTTATCTTCTGATTCATTGTCCGTATCTTTATAATTGACATCATAATCTTTTAAATCAATATTTATTTTATCGCCGTTCATAGTCATATTTATCGTATTGTTGTCATCTAGTAAAGATAAAATATCTTGTTTGTATGAACCTTTAAAGTTATATGATTTGATAGGCTCATTACTTTTATATAGTACTGAATCCTTGAATGTTACGTTTGTCTCAAAGTTAATATCCGAATAATCTTTGAATTTTAAATTTAAAGAACACTGTTTGATATTTGAGAGGTCTATATCTTTATTAAAATATGGTTGTAATAAAAGTAGATTATCCAAATTAATATCAAAAACATCACCTTTTTGTTCCAATTTAAAACCTAAATTATCCAAAGTTAAAGTACTGTTTGTTAAATCGTATGAAAAGTCTGATGTATGATTTGAAATGTTGATTATCTCGTTTTTTTGAGCTTTTACTTTAAAATTTGTTATATTTCCGGTACCTTTAATCATCTGTGTATTCGTATCGATAGTCATATTTCCCGTAGCATCTATCAAATCTTTTATTGAAGCATCAAAATTTTTAACTTGGATTAGATAATCTTGTAATAAAACACTCCCTTTTCTTGCAAAAAAATCAAAGTTACCTATTTTGATATAGGCATTGTTTATATCAAATGCACCACTAGCATGAACCGTGGAATCACTCAAATTCACCTTTATCATGACACTAGCTTTTGTATTTCCGTTTTCTTGTATAAGCGGTATATCTATATCGTAAGCTTTGAGGATATTTAATATTTTATTATCCAGTAAATAGTCTGTTTTGATATTTACCAGTAAGGTTGGTTTTGGTGCATCTACCAAATCCGATATTTCTACAAAGCTACCGTCTATTGATATATTTTTGTATATGGGATTGGTAAGATTAAAGGATAATGTATTGTTTTGGTATATAACTTCTATATTTTCTGTATTTACAAAATCTAGCTTTTCATGAAATCTAATTTTTGCATTTTTGACATTAGCTTTACCTTCAAGGGAGTTAATCAACACCGTTTGTTGTGTCAAATCAAATCTACCTTTTAGGTATTCCAAACTATATTCTCCAAAAACACTATCATACATCCATTGCTCTATGGTAGGGTGTAAATCAACAAAATCCTTGACAAATTTGATATTTTCTATCCCTTTTGTATCTATAAAAAAATCTATATAGTTTTTTGTTACGTTTATACCCAAGCTTCCATCGACCATAGCATATTTAAAATCACCGAAGTAATTCATGTTCAGTTCGTCTAAATCTATTTTTATTTTACCTGAAGTTGTTATATCGTAGCTTTTTATCAGTAATGATTCTATATCAAGCTCAACTATATTGCCTTTTAGGATAGGTTTTGCATTGACCGTTAATAAGTTATTATCAAAGAAAAAAACCTCTTTGTTATAAGAAATTGAAAATTCTTCGTCTTTTATAGTACAAAGTCCTATTTCTATTTTGTTGAAGTATTTTAAAATTTCCCAAATGTAATTTACGGTTTGTTTGATGTCTATATCTTCATCTGCAGTTTCTTCAAGTTTACCAAGTTCTATTTTTTGTGCAGTTAGTGTTAATTTGTCGTCTAATTTTACGTATAATTGTTCCACATAATAAGAATTAAACCTAAAATTGTCTATACTTACGCCAAAATATCTAATTTTTACGTATAAGGCGGCTACAATAAGTAATAATATAAGAAATATCGCGGTAAATAGTTTGTTCATATTTGAATTAGTTTCCGTATTAATAGTATCTACTTTGTTTTATCTGAGTATTAATGTACATTCATCTAGGATTATTTTTATACCTCAGGGTTCAACGAACAGCATTATATCATATTTATCTAAAAGTGGGTATGAGTTAAACAACATTGATAACCTTTATATTAGGTTGTTTTTAGGGTATCCTCAAAGCGGTTGGATAGATTTGGGTTCAACAAAAATGACCAAAGGTGATTTTTTGTATAAACTTACAACATCAAAAGCTGCAATGAAAAGTGTTACTTTGATACCTGGAGAAACATATCACGACTTCTTTCTTAAGGTAAGTTCTGAGATGAATTTATCGTATGATAAGCTTATGGAAGTTTATAATGATATGAAAGTAAAAGATGACGGTAATATTTTGGCAGAAACATACAATATTCCAATAGGTATGGATGAACAATATCTGGTGTATTATCTTATCAGTCACACACAAAGAAAATACTCTGAAGTTAGTAAAAAGATATTCGGTAAATATGATAAAGAACACTGGTACACATATATTAGAGTTGCTTCTATAGTTCAAAAAGAGGCGGCAAATGAGCAAGAGATGCCTTTGGTTGCAAGTGTCGTTTATAATAGGCTAAAACGTGGTATGCCGTTACAAATGGACGGAACATTGAAATACGGTGAGTTTTCCAAAAGGACGATAACTCCTACAATAATCAAAGATGATGAAAGCCCTTATAATACCTATAAGTTCAAAGGTTTGCCTGAACATCCGGTGTGTAACGTATCTTTAAACGCTCTAGTAGCAGCTATTAAGCCTAAAAATACGGACTTTTTATATTTTGTACGTGATAAAACTACAACCACACATATTTTTAGTAAAACATATAAAGAGCATGTTGATAATATTAGTTACACAAAAGCTGAAGAATTAAAGGCAAAAACTTTACCGGTTAGTGCCAAAAAAGAGCCTGTGCCGCAGATTCATACGAAAAATCAAATTGAGCCTTCGGTATTTAGCGAACCTACAAAACCTATTGATATTAAGTCACTTTTTGAGACTATAAAGTAGCAATGTGACAAAAAGTAACATACATCTGCTTTTTTTTAGCAGTTGTGTGTAACTTTATACTACACTATGAATATAAATGTTACTATTCAATTATCCAATAAACAACTTTTAGGAGAATTGAAAATGTCAGCAAACACAAAAATTATCTGGACGGAAATTGACGAAGCACCTGCTTTGGCAACGTACTCATTGTTACCAATCGTAAACGGTTTTACTAAAGCAGCCGGTGTTGCAGTAGAAACAAGAGATATATCTTTAAGTGGAAGGGTTATAGCAAATCTAAGCCCTTGGTTACCTGAAGAACAAAGAATGGCTGATTATTTGGCAGAACTTGGTGAGTTAGCACTTACAAAAGAAGCAAACATTATTAAACTACCGAATATTAGTGCTTCAGTTCCTCAGTTAATAGCAACTATTAAAGAGTTACAGGCAAAAGGTTATAAACTTCCTGATTATCCTGAAAATCCATCAACAGATGAAGAAAAAGCTGTACAAGAGGCATATTCAAAATGTTTAGGAAGTGCTGTTAATCCGGTACTTAGAGAAGGAAATAGTGACAGAAGATGTGCTACACCTGTTAAAAACTATGCAAAAAGAAACCCACACAAACTAAGAGATTTTAGTGAAGGTTCAAAAGCTCATGTTTCACACATGACAAGCGGAGATTTTTACGGTAACGAAAAATCTGTTTGTGTAGAAAAAGGTGGTTCATTTAAAATAGAACTTGCAAAAAAAGACGGAACGGTTGTAACTTTAAAAGATGGTTTAAAATCAACTGACGGTGAAGTTCTTGACGGTACTTTTATGAGTGTTAGAGCTTTAAGAGCGTTTATAGAAGAGTCAATAGCCGAAGCACAAAAAGACGGTCTTTTATATTCAGTTCACTTAAAAGCAACTATGATGAAAGTAAGTGACCCTATTATGTTCGGTCATTTTGTTACGGTATTTTACAAAGATGTATTTGCTAAACATGCAGACACTTTCAAAGAAATAGGTGTAAATGTTAAAAACGGTCTTGGTGACGTATATGCAAGAATTGCAAAATTACCTGCTGATAAAAAAGCAGAAATTGAAGCGGATATTCAAGCTGTTTATACAAAAAGACCAAGTATCGCAATGGTTGACAGTGACAAAGGTATAACAAATCTACATGTTCCAAATGACGTTATTATCGATGCTTCTATGCCTGTAGTGGTAAGAGACGGCGGTAAAATGTGGAATAGCGAAGGAAAAGTACAAGATTGTTTAGCTGTTATTCCTGATAGATGTTATGCTACTATGTATGCAGAGATTATGGATGATGTTAGAACAAAAGGTAAATTAGACGTTACTACAATGGGAACTGTTCCAAACGTAGGTTTAATGGCTCAAAAAGCTGAAGAATACGGCTCACACCCGACAACATTTGAAATTCCTGCAGATGGAACCGTAAGAGTAGTTGACGGTAACGGAAATGTATTAATGACTCACGAAGTAGAAGCAGGTGATATTTGGAGAATGAGTAGAACGAGAGATGTAGCGATAAAAGACTGGGTTAAACTTGCTGTTACAAGAGCTAGATTATCAAATACTCCGGTTGTATTTTGGTTAGATAGCAATAGAGCACATGACGCACAAATCATTGCAAAAGTGAACAAATATTTACCTGAACACGATACAAAAGGTTTAACGATAGAGATTCTTGCTCCTGAAAAAGCTATGGCTTATTCTTTAGAAAGAATTAGAAAAGGTCAAGATACTATTTCTGCAACAGGAAACGTATTGAGAGATTATTTAACAGACCTTTTCCCTATTTTAGAACTTGGAACAAGTGCAAAAATGCTTTCAATAGTACCGTTATTAAACGGTGGTGGATTGTTTGAAACAGGTGCGGGTGGTTCAGCTCCTAAACACGTTCAACAATTTGAGCAAGAGGGATATTTAAGATGGGATAGTTTAGGTGAGTTCTTGGCACTTCAAGTAAGCTTAGAACACCTTGCAAATACATTTGATAATAAAAAAGCTGCTGTTTTAGCAAAAACTTTAGATTTAGCAAATGATAAATTCCTTGTAGAAGACAAATCTCCTGCAAGAAAAATCGGAAGTATTGATAACAGAGGAAGCCACTTCTATCTTGGTCTATACTGGGCTGAAGCTTTAGCAAATCAAAATGATGATTCTGAACTTAAAGCTAAATTTACAAAAGTTTATGCTGATTTAAAAGCAAATGAAGATAAAATAAACTCAGAACTAATCGGTGCACAAGGTAAACCACAAGATGTTGGCGGATACTATAGACCTAATTTTGCAAAAGCAAGTAAGGCTATGAGACCGAGTGCTACATTAAATAACATTATAGATGCAATTTAATCGGTTGTTTTGTAGTTATTTAAATTTCTAAAGAAAATTACGATAATATAGGGATTAGAGTTTTCTAATCCCTAAAAACCGCAAAGTAAACGGTTAAGATTAAGTTTAGTGCTAGAATATTTATAGAGCTAAACTTAGCCTTAACCTTTTGTGGGTTTATAAACTATGCAAAAAGGATGAAAATGAGAGGTAAAAAAGTAAC
>DISL01000123.1 GCA_002421845.1 Epsilonproteobacteria bacterium UBA6211
AGTAATAATCCATTACTCAAACCTACATATCCGGTTCCTGCTATTGCTATTTTATACTGCGTAATTTCAAGGAAACTTCGCTCCTGCTTGTTTTGCTCTCTTTTGTTGTGCATCATTTTAATTCCTTCAAAGCATTCACAATAAAATCTAAATAGTGATTATCTTCTATAAACGAGTTGATTAGCTCATTTTTTAGATGTGATTCTATATGTGATATAAGTTCCAAAATATCATTTTCAAAAGGTTCAAGTTTCTGATGTATGATTCCCCAAACTATATCTTGATCTATTCCGAAATATTCATGTGAGATTTGATTTCTAA
Organism: Epsilonproteobacteria bacterium UBA6211; assembly: GCA_002421845.1. Classification (GTDB taxonomy): domain Bacteria; phylum Campylobacterota; class Campylobacteria; order Campylobacterales; family Arcobacteraceae; genus UBA6211. Next base: position 322 of record DISL01000123.1, read on the forward strand.
AATCTACAATTCTTCTGTAGTTTTGCTCTATAAGTTTATCTCGAAGTAAATATTTTGATGCTTCTCCAATAATTTCAAATTCTCTTATAACACTATCCCAAGAAGTAAAATCATATAAAAGCTTCTGTACACTATCAAAATTACTAGAAACTCTTTTTATCTTTTGTATCGCTACATAGATATCAAATATAAAAAGTTCTATATTTCTATCAACTTCATTTATATTAAACATAGACAAAGTCTTTTTGTATTCTATTTTTTATAAAAGTTTTCATAGAACGAAATGTACCAATATCAACCGGCTTTTGAAGTATATTGGAAAGATACTCTTTCGCATCAAGAAGTGCAAACGCGTCTTTTAAATTTAATTTTGTCACTGCGATATCTACATCACTATCTTGTGTATCTGTTCCTTTTGCTACACTACCAAATACAGCAAACTCTTCGATACCGTATCTCTCATTGAGTATTGGTTTGATTTCTTTAAGTTTATTTATAATTACTGTATTCATCTTAATATTTCCTGCTTAACTATAACTATTAAAAATATCTATTGCATATTATATCTAAAATATCTTTTAAGTAGTCTGAAATTCTCCATTCCCAATTTTCAACTACTGTACCCATTAGGGTTTCTACTCTGCCATCGCCAACTATCTTGACACATATCTTCTAGTGTTTTTTTTGCTTCCCATACGATTATTTCCTTAGCATAGCTAGGGTCTGCATAGCACTTTGCTATATCCCCTGGTCTTCGAGGCACTAGCTTGTAGGGAATATCAACATTACTTGCTTTTTTGAATGCCTCGACCACATCCAATACTGAATAGCCTTTACCCGTGCCAATGTTGAATGTTGAATTTTTAATGTTAAACTTTTCTGAATTTATATAATCAATAGCTTTGACATGGGCATCAGCTAAATCAACCACATGTATATAGTCCCTAACTCCAGTACCGTCATGGGTATCATAATCGTTGCCAAACACACTCAAAAATTCTCTTTTACCCACTGCTACTTGAGATATAAACGGCATAAGATTGTTTGGTATGCCGTTTGGGTCTTCACCTATAAGTCCTGATTCATGAGCACCTACTGGATTAAAATATCGCAAGATTGCTATTTTCCACTCATTGTCACTTGTGTAAAGATCTTTTAAAATTCTCTCTATCATATACTTTGAAGTACCATATGGATTTGTAGTATCGCCTGTAGGAAAATCTTCTTTGATAGGTGTAGTATGAGGGTCACCGTAAACGGTAGCAGAACTTGAAAATACAATTTTCTTACATCCAAACTCTTTCATCACTTCAAGAAGTACCAAAGTACCGTTGACATTGTTATCATAATATTCCAAAGGATTTGATACCGATTCACCTACAGCTTTGAGTCCTGCAAAATGTATAACTGCATCTATGTCATATCTACAAAACAATTGCTCTAAACTTTTTCTATCTCGTATATCACCTTTTTCAAAAAAAACATGTTTGTTTATTATCTTTTCAACACGTGATATGCTCTCTTTTTGTGAGTTTGATAGGTTGTCATAAACAACGAAATCATACCCGGCATTTGATAACTCTATCAAAGTATGACTACCGATATACCCTGCACCGCCTGTTACTAGTATCATATCGGATAATTACTTTGTACTCAATTTATTTTTGAGTATGATTTTACCTGCTTCAACGCCTGGTTGGTCATAGGTATTGATTTGGACGAATTTACCTACTACTGAAGTAAGAAGCTGAAAAGTAAACATAAGCTTAGCTATATTATACTCATCAACTTTGTCTATTGTTATTACATCGTACGGTATATCTTTGAGATCGGCTATGGCTTGTATAGTTGAATTTGCTTGTTCGTCTATAAGTTTTGCAAATTTAAGCCCTTCAACATATTCTAAATCATCAAAACCTTCCATCGTCCCTGATGGGATAGTTGCATCATCTTCAAAGTCTTCCACTTTGATAAAAGTAACCGTTTTATCCCTTTTACCCTCTGCTATAAGTTGTAAAAACGAGTGTTGGTCAACAGGTCCTATAAGTCCTATAGGAGTAAGACCTTGTCTAGTTCTGTTTATATTAAATTTACCCAAGCTTTCACCCCAAAGCTGAATATACCATTTATTGAAACCTTCTAGTGACGTAGAATAGCTAAAAACAACATTGATATTAAATCTATTTTTATTTTCTACCATAAATCTAGCTTTTTCCATAATACCGTCATAATATGTACTTTGCGACAAGAAGTTGTCTCTTACTCTTCTTGCACCAAGAAGCATTTTATCTATATCTGCACCTATAATAGCAAGAGGTACAAGTCCGACGGCACTAAATACGGAAAACCTTCCACCTACGTTTTTCGGTATTTCAAATGTTTTCATATTGTGTAAGTCGGCAAATTTTGTAAGCTTAGTATCCGACTCACTCACTATTATACAATTATTAGAATCCATTTTGACAAGTGACGAAAAATACTTGAAAATACTTATAGTTTCTATCGTGTTACCTGATTTGCTTATGACTACAAACATAGTATCTTTTAAATCAAGCTTTTTAAGTCTGAGTTTTATATCAGTTGGGTCCGTTGACTCAAAGAAGTGAAGCTTTTTATCAAATGATGTTCTTCTTAACAAAAACTGATATATAGCAAATGTTCCTAGCGTACTACCGCCTATACCGATGACGGCAATATGTTTTTGCTTGACTGTCGAAGCAAATTCTTTTATCGCTGAAGTATCTTGTAATGGGAGGTTGTAATACCCTATTACATCAACCTCTTCTTTGATTGCTTCAAAAATTGTTTCGTTTGATTTGATTTGATAGAAATTCTTTGTGTATTTCATGGCTACTTCTCTTCTTTAAAATTTCTGATAAACTGTATGAAAAAAACTAAAAATATAGACATTATAAACCCGGTCACAAAAGCAACTACAACTATAAGTGTTTTTTTAGGTTTAATCGGACTTTTATTTGTTATTATATCACCCACTATTTGAGTATTTTTATAATTATGCGGTAATAATAGTGTCTCAATATTTTTTTTACTTTCTTCAAGTCTGTAAATAGTAGTAGTTAGTAACTCGTCTCTTTGATTTTCCATATCAAAAAGTTGTGAACTTATACTCATAATAGAACTTGAAATATCCTTTTTTTCGATAAGTTTAAGTGCCGCCAAAGAAGGATTTAACGACTGTATATTTTTCAAGTTTGAATCGACCAACTTCAGCTGACCTTGTAAATCTTCAAGATTTTGTTTTTGTAAATCTATCTTTTTATCAAGTAAATTTACTTTTTTCTCTTTTATATCTGCAATCTGTAAATCTATATTACGTAGTTCAAACTCTCTTTTTTGTTTGACATCATCCAAATTCTTTTGGTGTTCTTCTTGGACAAAAGATAGTACTTTAGTTATACCTTTTATAGCGTCTTCATTTGATTTTGCTTCAGATTTTATTTCAAGGAAATTTGTCATACCTTTTGGTACGGTTATAGCACTTATGGTATATTCTTTATCTGTGTTATGTTTTGACATATCTATAAAAATAGTAGAAAGTTTCTTTTCAAGTTGAGGAGCATTGTCAAGTACAACGGTGTTGTTATTATCTAGCTTATAGTTACCTATTTCCACCAAAGCTCTTACCTCGTACATAGGAGTCACCGCCAATGCGTACAATAGACTCACCAAAGTAACAACTGATGTAAAAATCATAATGAATTTTTTGTTATTCCAAAGAGTTTTGAAAAGTTCTTTTAAATCTATCTCATCTTCTTGTATATAGTCTTTAGTACTGCCGTTCATTCACTCTCCAAAAAATCATAATTTAGGCTATAATTTTAACACAAAATAACTTACTAGAGGCTTAACATCGTTTTTATAAATGGTTTGATATAATGTAGTTATGCAAGGGTTTATTATAAATATACGAAAAGTAAAAGATGAAGATTTGATAGTGTCTATTTTGGCTCAAGAAAAAGTATATACTTTGTACCGTTTTTACGGTGCAAGACACTCCATACTCAACATAGGTTATAAAATAGATTTTGAAGTAGATGCTACCCTAAAAAGCTCAATGGGAAGACTAAAAGATGTGATGCAACTAGGCTTTTCATGGATGGGTGACTTTGAGAAAATGTATAATTGGCAGAGATTTATTAAGCTTTTTTACATACACCTTAAAGAAGTAGAACACTTAGATAGCTTTTATTTTGAACTTTTAAATAAACTTATTACAAAAATAACCAAACAAAACCCAAAAAGAGCTATGCTTGAAGCTTACATAGATATTCTTGAACACGAAGGAAGATTACACACTGAACATATATGCCTATTGTGTGAACAAAAGATAGAAGAAAACATATCGCTAGTAAGAGGGTTTTTGCCTACACACCCTAAATGTAGCTATTCAAAAGGTTTTGATAGTAACCATATAGAAGAGCTTTTTAATGAAAAATCGGCTATAAATCTAAACGATGAAGAGGTTGATTATCTTTGGGATATAATATTGCAGGGACTCTAAAAAATTATGAATTATGAATGTTTAATTTTGAATTAAGGAATAAAGAATGAAGTTAGGTGTAAATATAGACCATATCGCAGTACTAAGAGAAGCTAGAAAGATAAACGATCCAAGTGTTCTTGACGCGGTAGGTGTATGTAGAATTGCAGGTGCTGATCAGATAACTATACACTTAAGAGAAGATAGACGACACATTCATGACAATGATGCTAGAGATATTATCAATGCTTCTTTACTTCCTGTAAATTTAGAGTGTTCTATAAATCCTGAAATAATAGATATCGTCTGTGCACTCAAACCGTTTCGTGCTACTTTGGTACCTGAAAATAGAAACGAAGTGACCACGGAAGGTGGACTTGACCTAAAAGGCAACTATGAAAAAATAAAAAAAGCTATAGACAAACTCAAAGCAAACGAAATAGAAGTATCACTTTTTATAGACCCTAGTTTGGAGGCTTGTAACTATTCAAAAATGCTTGGGAGTGACTGGGTAGAGTTTCATACCGGTAGCTTTGCAAATATATATGCTATGCTTTATACAAACCTTCGCCAAACTCACCACTGTATCAAAGAGCTTGATTTACCAAGAAGCGAACTAAAATCATTACTCACAAAAAGCCTAAAAGAACTAGAACTTGCTTCAAAAGAGGCTTATGACTTGGGTTTGCACGTAGCAGCAGGACATGGACTAAACTACAATAACGTAAATGAAATACTACATATCAAAGAGATAACCGAACTAAATATCGGTCAAAGTATAGTAGCACGAAGCGTATATGTGGGGCTTGAAGTAGCAATAAGGGAGATGATAAAAATTTTGAATTTTAAATTATGAATTTTGAATGATTGAATAGGAAGAGTATGAAAGAAGAAAATATAATTTTAAATAAATCCTTTGACTTTGCTATAAGAATAGTTAAACTTTATAAATATTTATCTAACGACAAAAAAGAATTTATTTTATCAAAACAACTTTTAAGATGTGGCACCTCCATAGGTGCGAATATAAATGAAGCACAAGCTGGTCAATCAAAAGCTGACTTTATATCAAAAATGAGTATTGCAAGCAAAGAAGCAAGGGAGACAAAATACTGGATTGATTTATTAATAAAAACTGATTATCTAAATATTAAAGAATCACATGTAGAAAGTTTAGTTACAGATATCAATGAAATCATCTACATTATAACAAAAATAGTAAAATCAAGTAAGGATAATAATGAAAAATAATTCAACATTCAACATTCAACATTCAACATTAAAAAAGATAGCCATTAGCATCGGCGATTTAAACGGTGTAGGACTTGAAATAGCACTAAAAGCACACAATGAAATATCTACTTTTTGTGAGCCTATTTACTGTATAAATGAAACAATGCTTGCACAGGGATTGAAGCTTTTGAATATTGAAAAACCTTCAAACTTCAATCTATACCCAACAAAAGGTGAATTTGAAATAAAACCTTCGAAAGTGACTAAAAAAAGCGGTAAATACTCTTACGAGTCTTTTTTTGATGCTATAAAACTAGCAAAAAAAGGTAAAGTCGATGCTATTACTACTCTACCTATCAACAAACAATCATGGTCTGAGGCAGGTATAAAATACAAAGGTCATACTGAAGTTTTGCGTGATTTTTTTGGAGAAGATGCCATAATGATGCTTGGCTGCGATAAAATGTTTGTGGCACTTTTTACGGAGCATATTCCCCTATCCAAAGTATGTGACAGTATCAAAACAAAAAAACTATTACAATTCTTGCTAGATTTTCAAAGAAGCGTCAAAGCAGAAAAAGTATGTGTTCTTGGACTAAACCCACATGCAGGTGATGGAGGGGTGCTTGGTGAAGAAGAGGTAAAAATAATCAAAGCTATCAAAGAAGCAAACGACACTTTGGGCAAAAAAGTATTTTACGGTCCCGTAGTGCCTGATATTGCATTTACCAAACACAATAGAGAAAATTTCAAATACTTCGTAGCAATGTACCATGACCAAGGTCTTGGACCGCTCAAAGCATTATATTTTGATGAGAGTATAAATGCAAGTCTTAATTTACCGATAATTCGTACATCTGTTGACCACGGAACGGCTTTTGATATAGCATACAAAAAAGACTCTCATATCAATACAACAAGTTATATAAACGCTATCAAAGAAGCTATTAAACTCATAGAGGCTAGATGAAAAAACTAATACTTTGTTTGATATTTGTTAGTTTGGCTTTTGCAGACAATGAAGAGATGCTTGAAAAAGCACAAATACTTGAAGAACAAGGCAACTATAAAGAAGCCATGCTTATCTATAAAGAAATAGCTACACAAAATACAAAAGATATACCGAAACAAGACCTAGAAAGCCAAAGCAATCGACAAGTATTTGCAAAACAGTACCTAACTTTCGAAGACAAAGAAACATCCCAAAGTGTAGGACAACTACTTAGTTCTGAATTTGGTCTTTATGCCTACAACACTAACTATTTTGCACCTATTTCATACCAAAATACTCAAGCAAACGATAGAAAAAAGAATGAAGCAAAATTTCAAATAAGTGTCAGAAAGCCAATAAGCTACAATATTTTGGGAATGGATGAATCTATAGAATTTGGATATACACAAACTTCATGGTGGCAGATATATGAGAAATCAGGTCCGTTTAGAGAAACCAACTACTCTCCGGAAGTCTTTGCACTTTTTCTAAACAAAGACAACAACTCTCCTCTTAAAGCGTATAAAATGGGTTTTATTCATACTTCAAACGGTCAAAGAGGTGAAGAATCAAGATCATGGAATAGACTTTATGTACAAGGTACATATAGGGTAGGAAATCTATTTGTTACCCCTACTTTGTGGTATAGAATACCTGAACGTGCCAAAAAAGACCCAAATGACACTTACGGAGACGACAATCCGGATATAACGACTTATTACGGTTTTGGTGAACTTGAAATAAAATACCCGTACAAACAACATATATTTGATTTGAAACTACGAAATAATTTCAGAGAAAACAATAAAAACTATGTTGATTTTACTTGGACTTTTCCATTTTATACAAAATCAAAACTTAGTAAGTATTTCGGATATATCAACGTATCAAGCGGTTACGGAGATAATTTGATAGACTACCAAAGATATATCAACCGCGTTACGTTAGGTGTGGCTTTTTCTAGATAGTGATTAATAATTAGTTTTGAGTTTTGAAGAAACTAGATAAATTCAGTGTTGATAACTAGTACCGAATTAGATCCTGAGTCAAGCTCAGGATGACTCAGGATGACCTACTTATAATCACTCTGACTTATATTCCGTCACTCTGAACTTGATTCAGAGTCTTTTTTATGAATTATTCAAAGAATTCAGTTACTACAAAAATATTGTTTAGATACTTTTAAAAGCTTCTTATAAATTTCATCGAAATCTACGCTATAAACTCTTGTTTCACCTATAGTTGTTATAAAGTTGGTATCTCCCATCCATCTAGGAACTAGGTGAAGATGAATATGTTCTGCTATACCTGCACCACCTACAGCACCTAGATTCATCCCTATATTTACACCTTTTGCATTTAACTCATTTTTGAGCATAGCAACACCTTTTTGAGCAAGTGCCGTCATATGTAACCAAACATTCGAATCAAGTTCTTCCAAACTATCGGTATGAAAATGTGGAATAATCATAAAATGCCCTGGAGAGTAAGGATAGCGGTTCATCACCACGAAACAATGTTCATCACGATATAATACACCCAAACTCTCATCATCTGTATGTTTGCTAATATGACAAAACACACAACCTTCTATCCTCTCACCTTTTACGTACTCATCTCTCCAAGGGGCATATAATTTCTGCATAAAACTCCGTTTTTTAATCTTCAATAACTACGGCTTGTATCTCCGCCATAAGCTTCACTTCATCACCCACGGTAACACCGCCAAGCTCCAAAGCCTTGTTCCAATTTAGTCCAAAATCTTTTCTATTTATTTGTCCATCAAGGGTAAAACCTATTTTTGTCTTACCTGACATGTCTTTTACCATACCGTTTATCGTTACGTTAAACTCAACAGGCTTTGAAATACCTCTTATGGTTATATCACCCTTTAAAACACCGTTTGTATCTGATTTCTTTTCATAGCTCTTCATTATAAACTTAATTTCAGGATATTTTGTAACTTCAAAAAAGTCTGCACTTCTTAAGTGTTCATCCCTCTTATCTATTCCCGTATCTATGGTAGCAGCATTTACGATAGCATCAAAAGAGTTAAAAGTTTTTGTTTTTACGTCAAAGTTTATATCACCGTCATAATCTTTAAACTTACCCTTTACGTTTGAAATCATAAGATGTTTAACACTAAAACCTACTTCACTGTGACTTTGGTCTATCAAAAGCTCTGCAGCACTTACACTCAAACCATAACCCAACACACCCGCTAATAATAAATTTCTAATTTTTGTCATCTTAATACTCCTAAAATATGTATAATATAAGCTTAGTACAATAATTATTAATAATATCTTAAAATATCAAAATAGATTTATAAGTTTTTCTAATACTTTTTTTAAGTTCTTATTTTGTGTAGCTTTGAAATGATTTTTATTTATTTTTCTTAGACACAACAAAATATAAAACATATATAGTCATTACAATACCTACCGGTAGTATAATTGTACTAAATACACTAAAAATATTTAGATAATGGGATAAGCCATTTGTAGAACAACTTTCATATAATACATTAGAATTCTCAAAAAGCGTTATATAATCATTCCATACACTAATTAAAGTAATTAACTGTACAATCGATATTATAAATAAAATCTTATTTTGTCTCTGTTCAATTTTAGATGTTTTTTTAGAATACAACCTAGTTAAATAATCTTTGAAGAAACTTATGTATTTATTTGAGTTATTTAATTTATTTTCAATATTCCACCTTTTTTCTATTTTTTGATAGATTAACTCATTATCTACCTCAATCGCAAGTTTAAAGTTTTCATTATGCATAGTTAGAATTTCAACTTTACTTATATAGTTATCTATCATATAAACACGTTCTTCAAGATCAGATATTGAATCTGCATTCACAATTAATTTATTATACTCATTTTCTAGCATCACATTAATCTCTTTAAGATAAAACCACATATATTGCATATGAAATTGAATAGGAACATATCTGTACAAATCACTTGATTTATATAATATCACTGTGTGAAAACGACCGTTAAAATTATAAAATTGTTCAAATTCTTTATCAGTAATACCTTCAATTACAATAGGTTTTATATTATTTGTTAATCTTTCAGCATTATTATTTAGGATGAGTAACTTATTGCTTAATTGTTCATACATTAAAAAGTCATCACCAAGCCCAGACATATCAACTACATTAGTTATATTTCCTGAATTATTCGTTATATTAATATCAGACTCTTTTATTTTAAGTTTAAACTCATCATTTAATATATTTAATATTCTTTTTTTGACACCTTGTCTAATTTCATTTGCCCATATGCTAATAGACGTATTATCTGTTTCTTTAACCAACAAATTTCTTACCGTATTATACAAATCATTTTTAACTTTACAATAACCATTATCATAAATATCTAAGTAATCTATAGGTATATTTAATGATATTTCATACACTAAAATAAAATACATCAATCTATAGTCAAACAATAAATAATATTTAGTATTGTTCTTATCCAAGAATGTATCTAAATAATATTTGTCATTTACTTGAAATGATGTTTTAAGTTCATCTTCTAATATACTGATGCTCACACTATTTTCTAATTCTACATTTAATATTGAATAAAATACATTATTCAAATTTGAAAACTCTTTGAGCCACTTTGAAGTATATATATTTGAACCTATATTTTTTACTGCCAAATTTGAGGTTTTAGCATTAAATAGTTCTTGTAAACTATTCATACTTAATTCTACCGGTTGAAAACAGTAAAAATTTAAGTTAACTGTATTGTTTTTAGAGATATGTGGATCCATGTCCTTCTTTATATTCCTTTCTTAACGGTTCTTTTGAATAATCTAATGTCAACTCATCATTTTCTTTAATCTCTTCTATTGCAACTATACGAATAGGGTTATACTTGATTTGCAAATTTGGCTTATACGAATGATTTATGTAACTATACTTAGTCCTAAAAGGTCGTACTAGTAAAGTATCTTCATCTATTGCATTCCATTCCATAAAAATATAATTTCCATATAATCCTATATCGTTTTTAATCTTGTTTTCAATATGTTCATAATGTTTCCACGGCATAATCTGACCATCTAATATCCCTACAATAGAATCTTTTTTAATAGGCTCTGTCGCAAACAATCCAAATCCATGGATTAAACTTGGTTTAATATCTGAAAACAAAATATTATCAACAACAACGCTTTTAACAAAATCTATGTCTCTCGTAATGTCTACATTCATAAAACACCTTATACCCAATAAATATTTAGATTATACAAAAAGTTTTTTAAAAACTACAACTCCCTTTTGAGCATTTGTGGTAAAAGTGATTTTATCGTTTTGCCGAACTGCATTTAACGTATCTTTTATTATAGCTTCGTTTGCTTTTATTCCAAATCTCTCCAAATGAGATATACAATACTCAAAAGCATCGTCAAAGCCATAGTCATCACTCCAAAAAGTTTCAAAATATGAGAGTGTATGGTGAATATTTTTGGATAATAGATGTTCTACAAACTTCTTAGTTTGACCGAAAGTCTTGCTTTTTGATGCGTTGTGTTTTGCTATCAAAATATCAACTATATCGTTGTTTTTATAATCTCCCCACCCGACAAAAATACCGTAACCGGAAGTAGAATATATGAATTTGTCAAAATGTTTTATAGATGATACGGCAGGAGTCATAGAGGCTATAGATATATCATAGGTTTGATTCAATGCAAAATCATCCCAACTTGAAGTAATAATATCTATTTTATCGTCAAGATTAAGTATTTTTGCATCATGTGAAAAAATATCAAGCATAGGCTGTGATAAATCCAAAGCAGTTATTTTGGATGCTTTAGATGCCAAAGGAATAGCTAAAGTTCCTGTTCCACACCCAATATCTAGGATAGTTTTGTTTTCGAACTCTACACCGAAATCCATAGCAACACCAAATATAAAACTAGCATCTTTTTGAATAGAAACATCGGTATATCTTGGATACCTTGAAGCTAATTTGTCCCAGTAACTATTTGGAAGTTCCATATTACCCTTAAAAGATAAAATTAATAACTAAATGAAATTAGGTGCATCATTCGCAAACAATATCAAATCACCGATATGTGTATATTCGACCAAAGTATTTTCAAGCTCTTTTTTATTTTTGAGGAAAATTACCTGCTTAGCGTTTATTTCACGCTCAAAAATCTTCTTATTCAAATCACCCGTAACTATAACCAAATCAAAAACTCTCTCTATTGCTTTTGCCAAAGTTATATTTGCAGCTTCCGTTGATTCTACTATTCCAGGTGTTACTATTACTTTTCTACCTTTGTATGTTGAAGCAAGATTAACACCCTCTAGCATACCCTCTAAATTACCGTTGAAAGAGTCATCAAGGATTATTTTACCACCGGCTTTGATAAGTTCTAGCCTATGTGAAACTGCTTTTAGCTCTGAAAGTGCTAGTTTTATCTCATCTATACTCATACCTAATTGATGTGCAACCAAAATAACAGCCGTGAGATTGATAGCGTTGAAACTTCCCAAAATAGGTGCATAAAAATGCTCTATTTTACCACCCACTTCCAAATCAAACCAAATACCGTCAAGATTGCTCATGGTAATATGAAGACTATCAGGGAATTTTCTTATTTTTGGATACTCCAAAATAGGTACACTCTCATGAACAAATCCGTGTTCAAGTCTAGGGGAGTTTAAAATCTCCATTTTAGTATATATGATGTTATCTAATGTCTTGAAATACTCTATATGCTGTTCCCCTACACTTCCGATAACGGCTATTTGAGGCTCTAAAAATCTAGTAATCTCATCTATATCACCTTTTGCTCTAGCACCGGCTTCAGCGATATATACTTGCGTATTTAGAGGCAAATCATCATTTACGTCTTTTAGTATCCCTGCCATAGTATTGACACTTCTTGGGGTCATATATGTTGTAAATTTCTTACTAAGTACCTGATTTAGGTAGTTTTTGATAGATGTTTTTCCAAACGATGCCGTAATAGCTACAATTTGAAGATTTGTAAAACTTTTTAATCTTTGTTTTGCTTTTTCTTTAAAAGTCAAAAACATTATCTTTTCTATTGCATAAGATACTAAATAAGCGATAACCAAAGGTAAAACTGCACCTAGATTCGAACACCCTTTTAATGCCAAACATAATACTATCAAAGATACCGTAACCACAAATAAAATGGCAAAAAATCTTTTGACTCTACCTGTCAAAACCAAAGGTCTATCAAGTCTTTTGTTCCACATAACAAAACTTGTAAGGTATAAAGCATAAAAATAAACGGCAAAATACTCAAAAGGGAGTAAATAATACAATACGAAAGGTGTAGCAAAATATACTATATGCCATTGAGGTTTATGGTGTTTTAATACAACACGTTCTATTTGATAGTTGTACCACTGGAGGTTTGTAATCAAATACCACCCAAGACTTAAAATCAGTACAAAGTACGTAAAAGTAGAAATTACTTCAATCCAAGACATTTGATTTAATTACCTCCGAGATAAATTTAGCATGTTGCAAAAAGAAATAGTGGTCACCGTTTAAAGCGTGAAAATTTGAATCTTTGATAAGTCTTGATATTTCTTTACCGCTTTGCAAACTTGTAGCTTTATCTTTTGTACCCCAAAAAATAAGTGCCGTGTTTTTAAACTCTGCAAAACGGGATGAAAAATCCTCATTTACTACGTTTTTAAGTGTTTCATACATATTTTGAGGTAAATTAGCAGCATCTTTTGTTCTAAAAACTTTGGTAAATTCTCTAAGACCCAATTTACCCAAAATCTTCGTCATAGCTATTTTGATTTTGACATCCAGAGGTTTTTCTTCCAATATACCTGCACTACTTAGTAAAACCAAATATTTCGGATTCAAAAGTGTAGCTACCTTACCGCCGAAAGAGTGTCCTACTATCACTTCAGGATTGCTTTTTATCTCTTCCAAAAAAGCTTTTATAATCTCTACATAATCAAATGTAGTAAGAACTTGCTCATTGGTACTGTTACCAAAGCCGGGCATATCGATATAAATATGTCTCATCTCTTGTAAATAAGAGCTAAAAGCAGTTTTCATAACCTCTTTATTGCTTCCCCAACCATGAAGAAAAACTATATCCTTCGTGGCATTAAAATTGATAATATCATAAGAGATTGAATACAAGTAATTTTTATAAAATATATCTTTTTTTGCCACGATTCAATACCTATAATTTACCTTTTGCCGATTTGATTTTATTTACGTAATCATAATTGATTTTAATTTTTTTGTTTTTTGGTAGAAGTATATTTGATACTACGGCATTAAAATCTTCAAATAGATAATTAGCCATACTTCCTGGGATTGGATTGATTTCATTTAAAAGCACTTGACCGTCAACTACGAAAAAATCACATCTGATAATAGAACCTATAAAAAACGGATTATAGATTTTAGTAAAATTTTCTTTAAGTGCATCGATAAGCTTAGCTTCAACATCGGCACTATTTACCTGTTCACTTCTTCCAAAATCAAGATATTTTTTCTCAAAGTCCAAAAACTCTTTTTTTTGCGGTTCTTCTACGATAGAAAATACCATTCCTGTTTTTGTCATACTTCCAGCTAGATTGTACTCTTTTACTCCGTTTATAAAAGGCTCTACAAGAACATCTTCATCAAACTCAAATGCCACATCAAGAGCGTATTCAAGTTCTGATTGCTCTTTTACTACGCTTACTCCTATAGAACTTCCAAGTCTGCAAGGTTTGATAATCATAGGGAAATCTATCCCCTTTATTTCACGGTTGTTTTTGTCTATTTTGATGAAATCTACGGTTTTGACACCTATTTCTTTAGCAAACATTTTCGTGATATATTTATCAAAGCTCAATACACATGCTTGTGGTCTAGGACCGATAAAAGGAATATCAAAAAAGTTGAATATTGAAGCTATCACACCGTCTTCACCGTCACCGCCGTGAATAAGATTTAAGGCTATATCAAAATCTATTTTCGTAGTTCCGAATAATCCCCTCTTATAAAAACCACCGTTTGACACTTCTAGTTTTTGCTCTTTTTTATATCCACCGGTACTAAATAAAGTAGATTTCATTTTATCGTTTGGTATCAAGAAAAACTCTCTGTTTTGATCAACAAAGACAAATACCAACTCTTTTTTTATAACTTTTTTCATAGCAATAGCACTAACTATACTAATCTCATGCTCATAACTCATTCCACCGAAAAATACCGCTATTTTATTCATATATTTACTTCCTTACTCTTTACTACTTACGACTCACAATTCACGCAATTATTTTTGCAATTTCTTCAATGCTTCTCTTACAAGCTCACTTGTAGTTGCACTTGTACAAGTAGATAATACTTTTGTAATAACATCTTTTTTGAAACCCAATGATTCCAACGCCATCAAAGCTTCGTTTTTGCTATTATCAAGATGTACACCACCCTCACCGTTTGCATCTATATCAAGACTCATACCGCTTAGTTCTACCAAAATTCTACTAGCACCCTTTGGACCAATCCCCGGGACCGTTTTGAGAAGATTTACATCTTTTGTAATTAAAATTTGGGCAAAACTACTAGGAGAGAATGTAGAACAAATAGCAAGAGCTACTTTCGGTCCTACACCGTTTATTTTTATAAGAGTATCAAAAAGTTTTTTTTCGTTTATATCCACAAAACCGTATAAAGCCTGTGCATCTTCACGAACTATATGAGTAGTAAAAAGCTTAACCTTAGAATCAGTTATAGCTCCGCTACAAGTTATAGAAACAAAAACTTCATACACAACTCCATTTACATCAACATGCAACTTCGTCGGTTCTTTTTTGTCAATAATCCCTTTTAATCCAACTATCATAATATCCCCTTAAAATTTGGATATTATATCTTTTTTTACATTAAAATCGTAAGTCGTAAAGACGCTACTCACTACTCACGCATTAGCTTGTGCTATTAATCTCTCTAATTCATCATCATCAACCAAATCTCTAGTATCGTCATCACCGCTTATATGTTTTGCTGCAGGTGCTATATCAACATCAAGTTCGTTTAGAGTACTACCCATCATTCTATAAATATCTCTCATTGTATGGATTACTCTTTCTATTTTTTGTCTGTGAATATCTTGATATTGCATAATACTCATTGTATCAAATATAATATTTCTTATATCTTCAATAGCAGTACAAGATTCTATACTACCGCATTCTAAATGATCTAACTTTTCTAACACTATATCAAGATTATCAAAAATTTGTGTCGCTTTTTGCTCTGATTCTTTTGTAACGTCACTTAGTTGCTTTACTACATGGGAGCCGTCTTGGTGTTTATGCTCGTGACCATTAACCTTATTTTGTGCTTTTGATGTTTCTACATTATCCAAATCACCACCCGCCATCAAAGCATCTAGTTCTTCTTGAGTCATACTTAAACCTTTTAATTAAAATTGGCTATAAGTTTACATTAATTATTCTTAATAGTTCGTGAATCGTAAGTCGTGAATCGTAAGTCGTGAATCGTGAGTCGTAAGTTTAGTTAAAAAGAAAAATAGCTAGAAAATAGAGTAAATCTCTATTTTACTAAACTTGATAGGAAATATGATTTAAAGGCAAAGCATTTCTTGAAATATTTAAAAATAGCTAGAAAATAGAGATTTTTAGGAAAAATCAAGGCGGATAAAGGCTCAAATCGAGGAGTTTACTGTAGTAAATGACGAAAATTTGAGTTTTTATCCAACGAAGAGTTTTTCAAAAAGCTTGGTTTTATAGCTATTTTTATTGGTGGAGGATTTCTCTAATGACCTCTGTCGCATACGACCCCTTAGGTAAGAAAAAGCTCATTTCAAACCACTTCTTATCCTCTTTATAGTTTGACTCCAAATCTTCCACAAAAATCCATGCAAACCTTCTAGCACCATCTATTGCAGGGATAAAATCCATTATCTTTTTCTCATAAATAGCTGCATCTCTTTCGCTTAGCTTGACTTTTTTACCGACCAAAAGTCCTGTAGGGACTCTATCCCTTGCAAAAAATTTATCCGATTCGCTTTTTAAATCATCTGCTATAAATATCTTACCGTAAGGATAATGGCTCATCAACTCCCCGTCAAGCACTTTGAAAGGATGCGGTTGAGTTTGTAACTCTTTTATAGTTTTTATATCAAGTCCCGTCAAACTTGATGCTTCAGCGGGTGTAAAAGAAGAGATATATTTACTTATTTCTATCCTTTTTGAAAGCCATTCATTAAAAAGATAACTCTGATAAGCATTGATATACATCTGTTTGAGCTTCATATTTCGCTCTTTTCTTTTACCTTGCAGTATCTCTAATCCTAGTTTGTAGTTGTTTTGTTCTACGCCGAATCTTTGAAAACCGAAATAATTAGCAATACCGTATTTTGCTATATCACCTAAGACATTTTGGATTTTATTTGCATCATTTTGAAACACTTTTTTAAATCGTACAAAAAACTTATTCCCCTTTAAATGCCCTATTTTTATTTTGTTATTGTGGTAAGTTGTACTTAGTATTTTGATATTTGGATGGTTTAAAAGAGATAGTTTTTCTTCAAAACTTTTGTGCATAGAGATGTATTGTACGGTCATAGCGTTTTTGTCTTTTAACCCTGCATACCCAATATCTCTCGTCTTACATCCAGTCGTGTTGCTTATGATTTCAAGCATATCCCATGTTGACATATCTTTTTTTCTTACACAAAGTACCAAATGCTCACCATCACCGCTAAACTCATACAACGGCACTTCCGTCACCACAAAGTCATCTATACTTTGCTTGAAATATACGTTGATTGGACTATGATTTAAATAATATTGATTTTCCAAATTTTTCCTTTAAAAATGATGCTCTTTGCAAGGACATTCATAGCTTCCATCTATGACTTTTGCAAATATATTTATATCTATTTTGTATTTTTTTGCTATTTTTTCTATTTTTTGTAGATATTTGACGTCAAATGTAAAAAGCACTTCATACTCTTCACCGCTACACCCTACTTCCATATCTATCTCTTCAAAAAGCTCAAACCCTACTCCACTAGCACGACTCACCCTTCCTAGCTCAAAAAATAGCCCATCGGAAATATCCAAAGCACTAGAAATATAAGGGGATATATCATAAAAAAACTCAGGATTTAGCTTTGGTTTGATAAATTTTGATTTTTGGTCTATAGCCCCACCGCCAAGCAATACATCCAAATCTTTTTTTACGTTGCCAAGAGTACCGGTGTGTGCTACTAGCTCACCTACCTTTGCACCGCTTCGCAAAATCGGATTTTTGGTTTTTGATATAATAGTCACTGAAATATCAAGCTTTTCGTTTGATATGGTATCACCGCCTATTATCTCTACACCGTATTTTTTGGCAGTTTTTTGAAATCCCTTTGCCAATAATACCAAATCATCTTCCGAATAACTTTTTGGTATAGCTACGGTCAAAAGTGCATATTTCGGTTTTGCATTCATCACTATAGCGTCACTTATATTTACAAGCATAGCTTTTGTGGCAATTTGTTCTAAGCTCATCCACTCTTTTTTGAAATGTACATTTTCAAAAAAAGCATCTTGGGAATAAACCCATTTACCTATTACTGCACCGTCATCACCGATATGATTTGTATTTTTAGTAAATTGTTCAATAAAAAAGTTTTCTTTGCTGTTTTTCATAAGAAAGATTATACTATAATAATCTTCAAGGACGCCTCTAAAAATTTGTATATTTCATAGAAGAGAAAAATAAACTTGAGATTTTGTCACAAAAATTTTTCAAGCTACTTGTAAGTAACTTTAAAAATTTTTTGGTGAAATATCTGTTTATTTTACCTTCCCTACGGGCTTTGGATACTTTTTACTAAACTTCGTTGAAGTCTTTTGTATTACAACAAGTAGTACTTCAAGCCTTCGCCTTGTTTAGTTAAAAAAGTATCCTAAAGCTATGAACATACAGATTTTTTGAGTTGTCCTAATATTAAACACGGAGTGCGACAGATGATAAAACTCTATATTGAACTTTTTCATTTTGATAAAAATACCGACTATTTGCCTTACTACAAAAAATATACATTAAAAGTAAACGAGCAAACAACAGTAAATGACCTCTTAGAAGAAATGTATGCCAAAGAGTCTTTTGGAATAGATAAATCAAAAACAATCAATGTCAAAATCAACCACCTATACACAAATGCAAATGCAAACGTATATGAACTTGTTGAATTATTGGGTAAAGATTGGAAAATAGAGCCAATTAGCACATATAGAGCAGTGAAAGATTTTATTATAGATAATAGCGACTTTATCTCAAAAATAAGACTTTTCAAACCATATCTTAACTATTCTCAAAAACAAAATTATGTAGATAACTATGAATTATTTTATTATGCTTCAAATACATTAAACTTCAACCGTGATTACATAGGCGACCATGCACTTTATATAGCCTATGATTTAATAAAAGAGAACCCATCTTTAAAAAATGAGATTTTAAATATAGTTTGCGACACAAATAGCGGTATATCTTACCATACATCACTAGAAAATAGAGTTTATAAATATTGCGAAGATAAGGAACATAAGATTAAAGAACTTTTTGCAACGGCAAAAGTAGAATACAAAGCTCCAAAATATCTTGATATGGATGATATGAATATTTTTCAAAAATTTGATAATTTCAACATCGCCGTTTATATGCCAACTCTTGCGACAAAAGAACTTATCAAAAAAAGCGGTGCAAAATATATAGATATATCTACAGCTTACAATGATATAGCAGTTTGTAGCCTTAAAACAAATCCTAAATTTTCATTCAAACTTGCAGGTGAGTTTTTACTTGATGCAAAAGATAACAATGCCGACTTAGTAATAGTTGATGATGAGTTTTTGGCTATATTTGACGGTATGCAACATGAAATAGAAAACGCGGTAGGTAGAGAGATAAAAATGCCTATTTTAACGAAAACTGAATTTAAAAAAATACTAGATGGAAACAAGGGTGATAAAGTACTTGGGCTTGATAAGCATAAAGTGGTTGTTGGTTTATTTTAGTAACTGGTGTATTGGTAATTAGTTATTGGTTATTGGTAAGAGTTTTATTTTCCGCCGACTTTACCTTTTACCTTTTACCTTTCCTCTGCCACATTTCGTAACAGCTATTATTACAATCTTTAATAAATCTACTCACCTAAAGTTTCTATTATGTCTTTTTTTGTTACAATCTCCATAGAATTATTGTGACAAAGGATCAAAATGGGTATTCCTATACATAAATATGATGTTGTTATCGTTGGGGCAGGACTTGCCGGGTGTGCAGCTGCTAAAGAAATCAAAGAATCAGGCTTAAGCGTTTGTGTACTTACAAAACTACACCCTCTAAGAAGCCACTCAGGAGCCGCTCAAGGTGGTATAAACGCTGCACTTAATCCAGAAGATAGTACGGATTTACACGTTTTTGATACGGTAAAAGGTAGTGACTACTTAGGAGATCAAGATGCTATCACATTGATGTGTGAAAAAGCACCTGAAACTATAAGATGGGCAGAGAGAATGGGAGCTGCATTTAGTAGAAATGACAGCGGTCATATAGCTCAAAGACCTTTTGGTGGACAAAGTAAACCTAGAGCATGTTATGCAAAAGATAGAACAGGTATCACGCTTCTTCAAACAATCTACGAACAAGCTCATAGACAAGGTGTTACTTTCTTAGATGAGTGGTATGTTGCAGATATGATATATAATAACGGAAAAGTAAGTGGTGTGATTGCATACGATATAACAAACTCAAAACCTGCTATTTTCAATGCTCGTGCAGTAATGTTTGCTACAGGTGGATACGGAAGAGCTTTCAAAATCAACTCAAACGCTCATGCAAATACGGGTGATGCACTTTCAATAGTTGCTAGACACGGCTTACCGCTAGAAGATATGGAGTTTGTTCAATTCCATCCAACAGGAATTGCAGGAAACGGTGTACTTATCTCTGAAGCGGCAAGGGGTGAAGGTGGAAAACTTTACAACTCTTTGGGTGAAAGATTTATGGAGAAATATGCTCCAAATAAGCTAGAACTTGCCTCTCGTGACGTTGTAAGCCGTGCTATTACTCAAGAGATTCTTGAGGGGCGTGGTTGTGGAGTAAACAAAGACCATGTTATGATAGATTTAACACACCTTGGTGAAAAAATCATTATGGAAAGATTACCGGAACTTAGAGACCTTGCTATAACTTTCCTAGGTCAAGATATGATAAAAGAGCCAATTTCAATAGCAGCAACTGCTCACTACTCTATGGGTGGTATCCCTGTTGATATAAACGGTCACGTAAGAAAAAATACAAAAGATTTCGTAGAAGGCTTTTATGCTGCAGGTGAGTGTGCTTGTGTGAGTGTTCACGGTGCAAACAGACTTGGTGCAAACTCCGTACTTGAAGCGTTATTTTTCGGAAGACATGTTGGACAAAACATAGTAAAAGATGTACAAGACGGTATAAGTCTAAAAGTAGCTACAGACCAAGATGCACTAGGTGCTATGGCTGAACTAAAAAAAGTTAGAGAGAACAACGGTGGCGTAAAAGTACCTGACTTGCGAACTAAACTACAAGAAAGCATGACAAATAACGCCGGAGTATTTAGAACTGAAGAGTCTTTACTAAAACAAAAAGAGATTATAAAACAACTTAAAGAAGAGTACAAAGACATAAGAATAGACGACAAATCAGAAGTTTATAATACAGACCTACAAGAAGCTATAGAACTTGGGCATATGCTTGATTTCTCTGCATTTATCGTAGAGGGTTCAATAGCTAGACGAGAGAGTCGTGGAGCTCATTTTAGAAATGACTACCCAAATAGAGATGATGAAAAGTATCTAAAACACACTATGGCTTATATGAAAAAAGACGGTAGCATAGATATAGAATATATGGATGTTGTTTTAGGCAAATACGAACCTGTAGAAAGAACATATTAAGAGGTGTCAAATGAGTAATACAAAAAAACTAACATGGAAAGTATTTAGATTTAACAAACTTACAGACTACCTACCTCATTATGACACGATAGAAATAGAAGTGAGCAAAGACGAAGTAGTACTTGACGTAATGAATAGAATCAAATGGGAACACGATGGAAGCTTTTCATATAGAAGAAGCTGTCGTCACGGAATTTGTGGAAGTTGTGCAGTAAAAGTAAACGGCAAAGCTACACTTGCATGTAAAGACAATGTTTTCAAACTTGTGGAGATATTCGGTACGACTTTGACGCTAGAGCCACAAAGCTTTAAGCGTGTATATAAAGATATGGTTATAGACAAAGGTGATTTCTGGTCGAAATACGATGCTGTAAAACCATACTTGATAGCTGACGTTGAAGCTCATCCGGAAATAGAAAACGTAGTATCAAAAGAAGAAGCTGCAAGACTTGATGAGGCTGATTATTGTATTCAGTGTGGTAACTGCTACTATTCATGTCCTGCCGTACAAGTAAATGAAGATTATTTTGGACCTGCTGCCCTTACAAAAGCTTGGAGATTTAATGCCGATGTTAGAGATGACGCGGTAGAAGAGAGACTTGATATTGTAAACCAACTTGGAAGCGGTATTTGGGATTGTGTTAAATGTTTTGAGTGTGCAGAAGCCTGTCCAAAAGAGCTAAGCCCTATTAGCAAAATAACATCACTACACCTACAATCATTTGAAAAAGGTAAAGTTGAAAATAACGTAGCTTCAAGACATGCGGTTGGTTTCAAATGGTCTATTATAAAACACGGTATATTAGACGAAGGTGAACTAGTAAGATACTCTGAAGGTAACATTGGTGTTTTAAAACACGTTCCTGAAGCTATAGCTATGTTAAAAAAAGGGAAAATTGTAATGCCTTGGAATATGCCGAAATCAAAAAATCTTGATGAGATTAAAAAACTTGTTAAATCTACATCTACAGCGAAATTTTAGGAGTTAATATGAAAAAATTAAGATATGCACTTTATACCGGATGTACCGCAAGAGAAAGTACTCCTGAACTTCTAAAATCAACTATGGCAATAGCAAATAAACTAGGCATTGAGCTTGTACTTCTTGATGAAGCAAGTTGTTGTGGTGCTAGTCACTTACAAGACTTTGACGATATGTTATCTTTAGTTTTAAATGCTAGAAATATATGCTACGCTGAAAAATTAGGACTTGATATGGTAACTATTTGTAATACTTGCCAACTAAATACAAGCCTTACAAAAGAAAGATTAGACAAAGACCCTGAACTTAAAGCAAAAGTAAATGCAAAACTAGCTGAAGTTGGCTTAGAATACAAAGGTACAAGTGAAGTTAAACATTTCTTGTACGCATTGCAAGATGATTATGGATACGAAAATATAGCTAAACACGTAACAAAACCTCTTACCGGTCTAAATGTAGCTGCATTTTACGGATGTCACAACATAAGACCAAGCCATCTTCAAAACCATTCAAACGGTGGAGAAAATCCTTATGTTCCAAAATCAATAGATGATTTGGCTGTAGCTCTTGGGGCAAACAGTGTGGATTACGGTTCAAGCAACAAATGTTGCGGTTTCCATGTGGAACTTCAAAATCCAAAAACAGCAAATAGACTATCAGGCTCGGCTATGCTTGATGCAATAGACAATAATGCCGATATTATGGTAACACCTTGTCCTCTTTGCCACTTAAGAATGGACGTACAACAACACAACATTTCTAAAGAGATGGGAAGAGAAATCAGTATCCCGGTACTTCACTTACCTCAAATGGTAGGACTTGCTCTTGGTCTTAGTGAAAAAGAACTAGGACTAAATCACAACGTGACACCGATACAATAAAACCTTTTGGGTTTTATTGTGTTAATTTTGAATGATGAATGTTAAATTTTGAATTAATTTTTTTAGATTTTACCTAAGAAAAAACTTACACCACACAATTAAGACAAGAATTATCCTATTTAATTATACTTTTTATGCTATAATTCATTAATAATTTTAGTCATAGGAGAAAAAAATGCCAAAAATAAATAGATATGTTGATATAGATACGGTTGAAAGAGAAGCGAAAAAAGATTATATTGATAGACACTCTGCTTTCGTACACTGTCCAAGTGAAGCAAAAAAAGGTCAAAAGTTTGCAGTAACGGTTAAAGTAGGTGATGCTTATACTCATCCGGATGATTTTGATCACTATATTGCAAGTGTAAGCCTTTTCAACGGTGAAACACTTTTAGCTAAAGCTGATTTTATGTCAGGTATGCTTGGAAATGAGAAATCTCAAGCTGAAGTAACTTTCAATATCATTCCAACAGGAAGCAAACTAAACTTAATAGCTCATGCATACTGTACAAAACACGGTATATGGGAAAGTGACGCTGTAGTAGTAAACGTAGCTGAATAAATTTTCATATAAATGCTAAAACCGAGGGAGTGATATTCACTCCCTTATTTTTTTGTCAAAAATTTTATTAAGTTTTCTTAGAATAAACTTATAAGAGCATATATTATTATTTTGGATTAAGGATTTAAATGACATACAATATAAAAAATAAAAACGTTATATTCACCATACTATTGTTGTTTATAGGAACTTTTTCAATTTATTCAATACTGAATTATATTGATATGAAAAACAATTTGCACAATTTAAAATCCAAGCATACTTCACAAATAGATATATTACATGAAATACTACAAGATGGTCTAGAGACTAAATTAAAATCAAGAGTAAACTCCATACTTTACAAAAACAATTCTGAATTAAAATTGGAAGCTATACAAAATAAAAACTATAAGGCAATTCAAGAACTTTTTAAAACAGACTTTGAAATAGCAACTTCTGAAATTGAAGGCTTTGCAATAATGCAAATTTTCGATAACAACGGTGTATTATTAGGTAGATTACACGATAGCCTTAGTTCCGGAGATAATTTATCGGAATTTAGAGATTGTGTAAGAGATGTTATTCAAAATCCAAGAGTTTCTAGTTTTTTTGAAGTCGGCAAAAACGGTTTGGCATTTAGACATATTACACCCATATATGAAGGTGAACTAATCATAGGATTTTTAGAACTTGGTATCAAGCCATCTATAATAATAAAAAATGTACAAAAAGTTTTTGATTCAAAAATGTATTTTTTTGTTAAAGAGGAATTTACACTAGCCCATAAAAAAGAGAAAATATCATCAGGCAAATACAAACTCTGTACACTTTGTACAAAGCAAGATGAATTTATTACAAATGCTATAAACTTACTTAGTTTGGAAAAAGATAATCATAAAGATTTAATTATAAACGGAAATACGTATTCTATTATACAACAACCTATATTTGATGCGTTAAATCAACAAATAGGGAAAATTGTAATATTTAATGACATTACAACCTATGCTGAACAATTAAAAATGCTTATACTAAAAAGTATTGCCTTATTGGCTGTAACACTTTTGATAACATACTTTTTATTAAATGAATATTTAACCAAAATATTCAAACAAATAAACAAAAAAACCAAAGAGCTTCAAAAACTAAATGATATAATCTCTAAAAGTGCATTATATACAACTACGGACTTAGAGGGTAATATAACTTATATCTCTGAAGCATTTGCTAATCTTACAGGATATAATAAGGAATCTTTAATCGGTAAAAATCATCGTATTTTCAAACATGCTTCTATGCCTAAATCATTTTTTGAAGATTTGTGGGAAACTATAAACAACAATGAGAGGTTTACTGGTGAAATACAAAACTATAGCAAAGATGGTACGAGTTATTGGACTAAAATAGTTATAGACCCTATGTTTGATGACAATGGCAACAAAATAGGATATAGCTCATATAGAGAGAACATAACAGACAAAAAAGAGCTTGAATATATATCCGCACATGATACATTGACCGGTATTTACAATAGAAGAGCTTTTGTAAAACACCTACAAACTCAAATAAAAAGCGCCTCTAGGTACAATGAACCTTTTGGGTTTGTGATGTTTGATATAGACTATTTCAAAAAAATCAATGATACTTACGGTCATCAAGTCGGAGATAACGTACTTATAACAATTTCAAATACTATACAAGAAAACTTAAGAGAAGATGATTTTTTTGCTAGATGGGGTGGTGAAGAGTTTGTAATAATAGCAAAATATTCAGATATAAATTCTTTAGAGCATTTAGTCAAAAAACTTCAAACAAAACTTTCTATTACATCTTTTGCACCTGTGGAAAAACTCACTTGTTCTTTTGGAATTACCATATACAAAAATGGTGACAATGATGAATCAATAGTTAAAAGAGCAGATAAGGCACTTTACACGGCAAAGGAAACCGGTAGAAACAAATATGAAGTAGGTTGATAAACTACTAACAACCTACTTGCAATCTGTTTTTTTGGATAAAGTTTTCAACTCATCACAGCTAAATCCAGCCTCTTTTCTGGCTTGGAAGTTGAGATTTTGTTCTTTTTGCGTACTCCCAGGGTAGTGCTTTTCTAGTATCTCAAAATATGTTTTTTGATAATCAAGCCCCAATCTATCACACTCAAATTTAAACCATCTATCACCTTTTCTTACGTGGTCAATCTCCTCATCCAAAATCACCTCTAATGCTTTTATGATTTTTTGGTTAAATTCATCAGGATTTGAATGTAATTTCTCCATAATTTTTGGATTTTGTTCCAATCCATTTGCCTCTAAATATCTTGGAACTATTGCCATTCTTTCAAGCAAGACAGGTGTTTTTTGCATTGCTTCAAAAAGATTAGTATGCACACCGAAATCTCCATATTTAACACCTAGTTCATCCATCAACCCACGTAACATTGTAAAATGTCTCACTTCATCATCTGCAACCTCAAGCCAATCTTGATAAAACTCTAAAGGCATATTTCTAAATCTATAACAAGCATCAAGTGCCAAATCTATAGCACTATATTCAATATGTGTTATCGTATGTAAAAGATGTTTTTTACCCTCTATCGTATCAAGATATTTCCTCTTTTTTTGCTCTTTTGGCAAAACAATACTACAAAATTCTATGTAAGATGGTGTCATAAGAGTTTGAACGTCACTATGATTATCAAAACTTATATTATTATCTTTAAAGTCGTTGTAGAATAAATTAAACTTTTTAAGCTTTTCATCTGCAGATGTTGTAATTAATATAGAATAAATTTCAGAAAAAAATAACACTTTAAACCTTTTTGTGATAAAATTGGAGTTAATTTTAGAATTTTATCATAAAAGGTTTTTTATGACGATTAAATGTATGCCGATGGGCATATATCAGACAAATTGTTACATTGTAGATATAAATGGGTATCAGCTTATTATCGACCCTGGTGTCGATGCTGCTTTGTGGGTTATTGAGAATGTAACAAATCCTTTAGCCATATTAAACACTCATGGTCATTTTGACCATATTTGGAGCAACAAAGAGCTTAAAGAAAAGCTAAACATACCGATTTATATACCAAAAGCTGATGCATTTATGTTACAATCAGACCCGTTTGGTCATAGCGTACCGGTAACAAATGCCGATGTTTTGGTAGAAGACAATCAAATATTTGAAATAAACGGCATTAGTTTTGAATATATATTATTTGCCGGACATACACCTGGATGTAGTATAATCAAGATAGGCAATGCCGTTTTTAGCGGTGATTTTATTTTTAGAGGCTCTATCGGAAGGGTTGATTTTCCTTATTCAAATCCACAAGATATGAAAGATAGTATTAAAAGAATTTTGAGTTGGGATTTGCAAGACAAAGATTATGAGATATACCCCGGTCATGGGAATAAGACAACTTTAAAGAGTGAACAAAACTCTCTTAGAAGCTGGTTAAATTATATATAAATTTGGAAAAATATGAGAAAAAAAATAGTTAATAAGTTCGTTTTAATATTGTTGACTTTTACTATATTGTTTGCATTATATGAATTATATAATTCACGAACTTATGGTATAAATTCTAGCTTGAATAAAGCTATTTCCGTATCAGAACTTGTTAAAAACGGGCTTACTTCACATATGATTAACGGAAACACACACCAAAGGGATGTTTTTCTTAACTCTATTTCACATATTCAAAATATTAAAGAACTTTGGGTTGTAAGAGGCGATAATGTAATAAACCAATACGGTGAGCCTTTCAAAAACGAATATCCTAGAGATGAAATTGATAAAAAAGTTTTAAAAAACGGCAAAATGGAATTTATCGTAAGTGACTATTTTGAGACAGAACCTACGCTTAGGGTAACAATCCCCTATAAAGCTATAAATAACGGTTCTACCGATTGTCTAAAGTGTCATAATGTTCAATTCGGTGATACATTGGGTGCGATAAGTTTGGTGCTTGATATAAGTGACCTGAGAGAGCTTGGTATGAAAACTATCTATATGCTCTCTATATTGACTCTTCTACTTTTGATTATAGTTTACCCTCTACTAAATAAAATACTTCATAAATACTTTGATGTAATAGAAAAATTGGATGAAAATATAGCTCAAGCCGTAAACGGTAAATTTATCTCTCTAAAATCAAATGCTCAAGATGAAAAAGAGATTAGCAATCTTGTAAACGGATATAACAACCTTATTAGTAAACTTGACGAAACTTTTATAGCAATAGATAATAAACTAAAAGGTTTGACGGGGCATATTGCTATACGTGGTGCTATCAACCCAATTGAAGATGCAAATATGATAGTAGATAACCTATCAAATATCTTCCAATTCAAAAAAGCAATAGAACTTGATGAAACAAAAGATGATATTTATGCTAGACTAGCACAAGTGCTAAATAATAAATTTAAACTAAAACATTTTACGATAGTTGAAGTAAATCACAAACTAGAGACGATGGATATGGTATTTAAAAGCGGTGATTTGTACTTTTGTTCAAAAGAGTTAGAGGCTAACCCTGAACTATGTAGAGCAGCAAGGACAAAAACAGATGTTACAAGTCTTGAGTATCACAATAGTTGCCCATATTTTTTAAGCAAGTCAAAATACCACTATTGTATTGAAACAAAACTATCAAACGATATAAGTTTGATTTTAAATTTTGTACTTGAAACAAAAGAGGAACTAGAAACTATACACCAAAATGTTAGTTTTATCAAAAGTTATATTACTGAGGCTGCACCGAACATCGAAGTAAAACTACTTCTAAAAGCGTTAAAAGAATCGGCATTTAAAGACTCTTTAACAGGTCTATATAATAGAAAGTTCTTAGATGAACATTTGAAAAAGCTTCTCCCTCAACTTGATAGAGAAAACAAAAAAATGGCAGTGTTGATGCTTGATATGGACCACTTTAAAGCTGTGAACGATGAATACGGTCACGATGTTGGAGACCTCGCACTAAAAGAACTTGCACGTGTATTAGTCTCTAATTTAAGAGAATCTGATGTTGTAGTAAGATTTGGCGGTGAAGAGTTTATAGCTATGTTAGTGGGTATTGACTCTGAAGCTGAAGCTATGAAAGTTGCAGAAAAATTAAGATTAAAAGTAAGTCAAAATGAGATTAAAGTATATGAAAATACTACAATTAGGAAAACAATAAGTATAGGTATGGCAATTTACCCTGATAACTCAAAATCAATAGATAGTATATTAAAATATGCAGATATTGCACTATATGAAGCAAAAAGAAAAGGTAGAAATAGAGTTATCGAATTTTCACAAGAACAATTAACCGGTGTTGATTTATTTTAGGATGTAAAAATGAGACAACTAATATTCGATGTACTAGATAATGTTATAGGAGATGAGTTAAAGGTGAAGATGGATTCACTTTTTAGCTTGGTTGAATGGTTAGAGAGTGATTACACCGATTTTGATAAATTTTTTAGCAAAATCGCCATGTGGCTCTCAAAAGAATACAAAATAAGACACGTTAAAATAACAATTCATAATAAATCTACGGAAAATTTTATTGTTGTTTTTCACAAGGGAAAAGAGTTTGATATAAATGATGATTTAGTCTTTACAAATCATATAGAGTTAGATGATTTTGAAAATGTATTTTTCTCATTTTGTGCCGACAATAATGAACATCAAGAATTTTTGTATAATAATATCTCACAAATATCCTTAATAATTCATACAATTAGACATAGTATCCAAAATGCCGTTTTATATAAAGAGTCAAAAGAAAATTCACTAAAAGACCATATCACAGGTCTTTATAATAGAGTTTTTTTAGTAGAACACTTACATAAAATGCTCCCTTTGGCACTAAGAGAAGGGAAACAAATAGCATTTTTAATGGTTGGAATTGACCACTTTAAAGCAGTAGTGGATGAGTTTGATTATAAAATAGGTGATAGAGTACTAATAGCACTTGCAAATACATTGAAAAAAAACATAAGAGAATCTGACTTGGTAGTAAGACTTGATGCAGATGAATTTTTAGTCGTTTTAGCAAATGTAAAAGATGAAGATAGTACAATAGCCGTAGCATTAAAACTGATTCAAAAATTTAGTGAAGTTGAAGTTGATGTGAACGTTTATAGTGGTCAAAAGCTCAAAAAAACAATTTGTGTCGGGATTTCTATGTATCCTAATGATTCTACTTCAATCGATCAGATTTTAAAGAATGCCGATATATCACTTTATGAAGCAAGAAATTTAGGTAGAAGTAAAGTTCTAAGATTTCATAAAGAACAAGAAGGAATGGTGGATTTATTCTAATGAAAAGTGATTTATTAAACCTCATAAACCAAATTTCAAGCGATGCAAAAGCTCAAGGTAATGTAAATGATATATTCTCATTATATGAAAATATACAATACTCACATAGCATAGACTCATTAATAGAAATAATATATAAGTGGTTTAATACAAAATACAATATAAAAGATTTTAAAGTAACATTTTATAATCTTGAAATAGATTACAATCAAGTACTATTCCAAAGAGGTGATGATTTCTACCTAGATAGTAAATTTTGTAAAACTTTTATAGTAGAAATTCATTATTATAAAAATCTAGTTATTGCAATAAATGCCGATAACGATGATGATTTTAGTGGTATAGATAACGACTCTTCAATACTTAGTGCGATGTTCTTTTTGGTTAATCCTATTATCAAAGACTTTATAATACAAAAAGAACTTTTACAAAACTCTCTAAAAGATCATATTACAGGTTTTTATAATAGAAAGTATTTAGATGAGTGCTTAAGAAATTCTAATAGTTTTAATTGTAATTCTAGAAATACCGCATTTATGATGATAGAGGTTGATAGATTTAAGGCTGTAGTTGACGAGTTTGATTATGAAATAGGTGATAAGGTACTTGTTGAACTTGCAAACGTCATCAAATCTATTGTACCGAGTGACTCAACATGTGTCAAGTTAACCGGTTATGAAATGTTAATACTAATCCCTAATATGACGGAAGATAGGGTTTATGAAATGGCAAAGAGTATAATCGCTAAATTTGCTAAATCTGAAGTAATGGTAAATTTCTATACAAATCAAACATTGAAAAAAACAATATGTGCTGGTATCTCACTATATCCAGACCATAGTGACTCAAAGGTACAAGTTATAAAAAATGCCGATATTGCATTGCAAGAAGCAAAAAATATTGCCCGTGGAACTGCTTTAGTATTCAAAAAAGAGATTGAAACAAGCATAGAACTATTTTAAGGATGTATAATGTCGATAATTGCTAATAAAATAGATGCTCTACCTCCTTTACCTGCTACAGTTATAGAACTTGAAAATTTTAGAAAAAGTTTAAATAAAGACCCTGAAGTTTTATTATCTATTGTTGAAAAAGACCCTTTAACCATATCAACCCTTTTAAAAGTGGCAAATTCCGCTATGTTTGCATTTAGAAGCAAAGTTGAAACTCCTGGACGAGCTATAAATCTTTTGGGAGTTAATTTTACTATCTCTATAGCACTTGGAAGCTCTATGCAAACCATACTTAAAAGTGATTTAAGGGCTTACGGTATTGATATTAACCAATTTATGAGATACTCAAATTTAATAGCTGCACTTGTGGGAATATGGACAGGGCTTATATCAAAAGAGCTAAGGGAAGAGTTATCGATACCGGCTTTTTTGCAAGATATAGGAAAATTAATCATAGCAGAAATCGCTGCTAGTTACGGTAAAACAGATGCTTTTTATAAGCTAATCAGTAGTAACCAAATAAGTGTTGAAGAGGTTGAAAAAAGAATGGTTGGACTAAGTAGTTCTCAAATAACTGCCAATATCTTCAAACACTGGAAATTAAGTGAAAATCTTATTGATGCTATAGAGTTTGTAGATGAGATAGAAAAGGCAAAACCTGATTTTTTGCAAAAAGCACAAATATTAAAAGTTGCTAAGACTGCATGTACAATAACAGACCCACTAAGTGAAAGAAATATAGCTAGAGCTTTTGAACTAGCACGTGAATTTAATCTTGATATAACTAAACTAGAAGCTGCTTTGGATAAGTTACAAGAGAGACTGCTAGATGAGAAAGAAGAGTAGATTGTAGGTAGCAGGTGGTAGAGAAAAGAAGATATTAGTCATTCCGTGCATGACACGGAATCTAAACTAAAACGAATAGAGTTCCTGAAACAAGTTCAGGATGACAAAAAAACTCACTACTTACGCTTTTCTTGCTTTCAAATAAACCCTTTTAGGTGCAGGATACCCCTCTACGGTTTTTGTTTCATCATTTGGGTCTAAGAAATCTTCCA
Source organism: Epsilonproteobacteria bacterium UBA6211 (assembly GCA_002421845.1). GTDB lineage: Bacteria > Campylobacterota > Campylobacteria > Campylobacterales > Arcobacteraceae > UBA6211. Next base: position 32,778 of record DISL01000123.1, read on the forward strand.
AACTTTGTTCCGTACTCCAAGCTGTTTTTCTTTGCTCGGTTGCATCTGTTTTTTTAATATCTATCAACTCAAAATCACAAAAACCTGCACGACTAAGCCAGTTTTTTAGTGCATTTACGGTAGGTACGAAATAAACGTTAGGTATTTTTGAATATCTATCTTTCGGAGTCAAAACCATATCATCTTCACCGTCTATCATAAAAGTATCTATCAAAACTTCACCGTTTTTATTTAAAGCACGATTTAAAGATTTGAGTGTAGCAATAGGGTCAGTTCTGTGGTATAGTACACCCATCATAACGATAAAATCGAATTTATGTTCATAGTATTCTATATGCTCTACCCCTAAAAGTTCATATACTATATCACTTTTTGCAAAATGGTTTACAAAATCAAACTGCAATTTAAAGAGAGGTGATGGGTCAAACCCTACAAGTTTTTTTGGATTTTTGTCTAACATCCTAAACATATAATATCCATTGTTACACCCTACATCAGCAACTATTTTGTCTTCTATATTTAGATGATTTTTGATTATATTATATTTTATATTACTTTGCCATTCACTATCTATTTCTATATCACATACTTTAAAAGGTCCTTTTCTCCAAGGCATAAGTTGCTTTGCTGCTTCTAAAATCAAAAGATTTTCTTCAGTAGAATAATCTTGTTTATTCCCGACTTCAAACCACTCTTTATTGTTTACCACTATATTTTTGATGTCAATTTTCTTTACACTTTCTATTTTTTTATATATTGGCTCTATATTTTTCCAAGAAAACCAACCGTTTCTTTCATTTCTTATCGCTTTTATGTCCATAAATACCCACTAACTATAAATTTTCTTTTAATTTTAGCATTAGTTTGGTAAAACAAACAAAAATCTAATATGACTTAATATATAATTACCAATTCTCTTTCAAAAGGATGTGTATTGGACTTACTTAAAAAGCTACTTTTTTCTTATAGAACTACTGTTTTACTTCTATTTACTTTGGGTTTTGGTGCCGGTGTTGCAACTTTTATCGAAAATGACTTCGGTACATCTACAGCTAGGGTTATGGTTTATAATTCTTGGTGGTATGAACTTGCACTTATTTTAACAACAGTAAATTTGGCCGGTATTATATATTTCACGAAAATGTGGAAAAAACCTGCAAAATTCATATTTCACTTTGCATTTGTCGTAATTTTGATAGGTGCAGGTATTACAAGATACGTAGGCTTTGAAGGAATAATGCAAATTAAAGAGGGTGAAACTACAAATCAAATGGTTTCTCTTGAGCCATATATTCAAATCACCATAGATGACGGGACAAATCAATATTATCAAGAATATCAAAAAGAGTTTAGTGCGTTATTTAACGACTTTGATTATAATATACAATTCGGTGATAAAACTTTGAATCTTAAATACAAAGATTATAAATATGTCAAACAAAACGGTACTGATATGGGTATATTATTTGCTGAAGCAACTTTTGGTGATATAAAAAAAGAGATTAGACTCGTAGGTAAAAGAGGTATGTCCGGTATGCCTGTATTGGAAGACTTCGGCGGTATTAGCGTAGGTTTTGTATATGGCTCAAAACAAATGTCAATACCTTTTAAAATTCATTTAAGGGACTTTGAACTTACAAGGTATCCAGGTTCTATGTCTCCATCATCTTTTGCAAGTGAAGTAACCGTAATAGATGATAACACAAATACAAAATTCGACTATAGAATTTATATGAATAATACTCTTGATTACGGTGGGTATAAATTTTTCCAAAGTTCTTACGACCCAGATGAAACAGGAACCGTACTATCGGTAAACAACGACCCAGGTAGAATACCTACTTACTTAGGGTATTTTTTATTAACTGTTGGTTTATTATGGAATTTATTTGATAGAAAAAGTAGATTTTTACAATTATCAAGATATTTAAAAAGCTTTAAAACAGCATCGGTATTCTTGATAGCTCTTTTTGTAGGATTAAGCTCTGATTTACGGGCAAATGATGATATGCTAACATATCTCAACTCATACAAAGAAAAATCAAAAGAGATTTCAGAGCAGTTTGGAAATTTAATAACACAAGATAATCAAGGTAGAATGAAACCATTAAATACTTTGAATACAGATATAACATACAAATTATCAGGCAAAGCGACAATGTTTGGTATGAATAGCGACCAAATTGTACTAGGTATGCTTACACGTCCTGATATTTGGTCTCAAATCAAGATGATAAAAATCACATCACCAAAACTAAAAGAGTTTTTAGAAGTGGATACAAAAGAGGGATATATAGCCTTCAGTGAAGTTTTTGACGGAAGAAACTATAGACTTGCTAAACTTGTAGAAGAGACAAATAGAATTAAACCTATAGATAGAGGGACTTTCGAAAGAGATATTATTGCAGTAGATGAGAGAATAAACATAGCATATATGGTTTATAATAGCTCGTTATTGAGAATCCTTCCATACCAAAACGCACATAATGCAAAATGGTACAGTCCTATTGAAGCATTGGATACTTTTGAAGAGCCACATCTTGAGGCTGTTAGCCTAATGATAAAAGGTTTTATAAACTCTTTTGCAAATGATGATTATGAAAATGCAAAAGTATTTTTAGGTCATATCGATACCTACCAAAGAAGTGTAGGTAAAGAAATAATGCCTTCACAAAATAAACTTGACCTTGAAATATTTGTAAACAAAGCTCAAATTTTCCCTAATTTGACTATCGGATATATGATAGTAGGTATTTTATTGTTTATTATAGCTATGGCAAGTGTAATCAATAGAAAACTATACTCTGAAAAAGTTAATAAAACTGCATACTACGCTGTAGCTGTTTTATTTACAATACACACTTTAGGTATGGGTCTTAGATGGTATATAAGTGGACACGCACCATGGAGTGATACTTATGAATCATTACTATATATAGCTTGGTCTGCGGCTCTTGCCGGAGCAGTGTTTTTTAGAAATTCGTTGATGGCATTGGCTGCTACTACCGTAGTTGCAGGTGTATTTATGTTTACGGCTCACTTAAACAATATAAACCCTCAAATTACAAATCTAGTTCCTGTATTAAAATCTTATTGGTTAACTATACACGTATCTACGATAACTGGTAGTTACGGTTTCTTAGGACTTGGAGCAATGCTTGGATTTATGGCACTTATACTATTTATTTTCAGAAATCCAAACAAGCCGCACATAGATGAAACTATCAAACAAATTACTGCTATAAATGAAATGGCACTGATTTTTGGATTAAGCTTCTTAGTAATAGGAAACTTCTTAGGCGGTGTATGGGCAAATGAATCTTGGGGAAGATACTGGGGATGGGATCCAAAAGAGACTTGGGCTTATGTATCTATAGTCGTTTATACAATAGTTTTACACTTAAGACTTATCAAAAAACTTGATACTCCGTTTGTATTTAGCGTTGCATCATTAGTAGCGTTTTCTGCTATTTTGATGACATACTTTGGGGTAAACTTCTATCTTTCAGGTCTTCACTCTTATGCTACGGGTGATCCGGTACCTGTTCCTACATGGGTATATGTATCCGTAGTAACAATAGGTGCTTTAATAGCATTTGCTTATAAAAACAGAAACCTCAAAATAACACCTACGGAATAATATTCAAGGGGAGTATCATAACGATGCTCCCTTTTTTAATACAAGGATTTAATAAATGTCTGTAATAGATTTTTTTTATGATTTGACGGCTATTCCAAGATGTAGTAGAAATCACTGGCCGTTTATCGAATTTATCACAAATTTTGCAACACAAAGGGGTTATGAAACTTTTGTAGATGATACTAATAACATACTATGTAAAAAGAAAAACTCTCAAGCAAAAGTATCACTACAGTCCCACTATGACATAGTTTGCTTAAGCGAAAATGCAACTCCACCGGAGATAATAGAAAATGACGGTTATTTACATGCCAAAAACTCAACGCTAGGTGCAGATAACGGTATAGGATGTGCTATGATGATGGCACTGATGGATGAAGGCTTTGATTTGGAATACCTTTTTACAAGCGATGAGGAGATAGGACTTATAGGTGCAAACGGTATTGATTTTGAACTACAATCAACATATATGATAAATCTTGACAGTGAGTGTGAAGATGAGATATGTATAGGGTGTGCCGGTGGAGTAGATATCATAGGTACTATCACCAAAAAAGAGATTATGCAAAATGACGAATATGAACTTTTTGATGTGGAAATAAGTGGACTAGATGGTGGGCATAGCGGTGTGGATATAGACAAAAACATCCCGAATGCTCTTAAAATGATAGCTAAAATTCTCAAAGAATCCAACTCTCTTATACTTGACATAAACGGCGGAGAGAGGATAAACTCCATACCAAAAAGGGTAAAAGCGATAGTAGCCTCAAATGAGCTCAAAGAGTTTCAAGATAGATTTATCAAAATATCTAAGATAGATACAAAACCGCAACATTTAAGCGTCCTTAGTCCAAAAATATTGGATTTTTTATACTCTTTTGCAAACGGTATTAGAGAATATGACAAGAATATAAACTCCGTCATAACATCCATAAATCTAGCTATAATCAAAACAGATTACGAAAAAGTGACGGTGGAACTAAGTGCAAGGTCAATGGATAACGAAAAACTTGAACTTATAAAAAACGAAACCGCCCTACTTCTAAAGAATTTTGGATTTGATGTAACAACTTGCGGTAAATATCCTGCTTGGAAACCTGAAATAAACGAACTAAGCGACATCATATTTGATATATACAAAGAGGAATTCAGCACCCCTACCCTTTATGCTATTCATGCAGGTCTTGAGTGTTCTATACTAAAAAACAAATATCCGAATATAAAAATGGCTTCCATAGGTCCTAATATATATTTTCCTCACTCTTTTAACGAAAAGGTTGAGATAACTTCAATAAATAAAATTTTTAATATTTTAAAAAAGATACTAAATACAAAAATTAGCATTGACTTTTAAAATATTGTTTGATATAATTGTTTCATTGAGAAGCATGGTGTTAATTTTCTCGTCAGAAGTGGTTATCTGACTTTATTAACGCTGAAAAAGAGGTGGAGTCTTAGGACTTCGCCTTTTTTTATGTGGGTAGTGTTGGGTGGGAGCGTTGATAGAAGGAGTCATCATGCTTCTCAAAATGGCAATACTTCTTTTGATAATCTTAGTCTTTGCGACTAGGCTTTATTAAAAGTGACATGCAAAGGGACTAACCACCCCTTTGTTGTATTGCTAATAAATCCACTTGATATTATTTATTAGACTTTTAAGCGATATTTTGGTACTCTTATATACAAATACTATTAAATATAAGGTGCCAAATGACACACGATGAATACCTAAACAAAGTAAAACTTGCATCATCTTGGGCTTATGCCTATTATGTGCTAGACAACCCACAAGCTACCGATGAAGAATACGATAAACTATACAGAGAACTTAAATCTTACGAATCACAAAATCCACAAGATATATCACCAAGCTCACCTACTCAAAGGCTGGGAGGTATGGTACTTGACGGATTTAACAAAGCTTCACATTTATCAAGAATGTGGTCGCAAGAGGATGTATTTAATCACGAAGAGTTGATAGACTGGGCGAATAGAGCAAGAAAAGTAAACTCAAATTTGGAATTTTACTGTGAACCGAAATTTGACGGTGCGAGTATGAACCTTATATATGAAAACGGAAAACTAAAACAAGCCATAACAAGGGGTGACGGTACCGTAGGTGAGGATGTTACAAACAACATATACACAATTCACTCCATACCGCTAGAGATAGATTATCTTGATACCATAGAAATCAGGGGTGAGATAGTAATCAAAAAAGATGATTTTGAAAAAATCAATGTCCAAAGGATACAAAACAACGAAGCACCATTTGCAAACCCAAGAAATGCAGCAGCAGGTAGCCTAAGACAACTAGACCCTAAGATAACTGCAAGTAGAAAGCTATTTTTTTATAGCTGGGGGATAGGATACAATACATTGGAGTTTAAAACCATAGCGGAGCAAATGAGCTTTGTAAGAGGTCTTGGATTTTTACAACCTCCTATGTCAAAGGTGTGTGCATCTTTACAAGAGGTAGAAGAGTTTTATGCTTCTATGGCAAAACAAAGAAACGACATACCTATGATGCTTGATGGAATGGTCGTCAAAGTAAACTCCGTATCTATCTGTGATGAGCTTGGCTACACGGTAAAACACCCTAGATGGTCATGTGCATATAAATTTGAAGCTGTAGAAAAATCTACTGTTTTAAAAGATATTATACTTCAAGTTGGACGTACCGGAGTCGTTACTCCGGTAGCCGTGCTAGAGCCTGTGGATATAGAAGGGGTGGTGGTAGAACGTGCAACGTTGCATAATTTTGATGAAATAGCAAGACTTGATATAAGACTTGGGGATACGGTAACAATAATCAGAAGCGGTGATGTAATACCTAAAATCATAAAAGTTTTTCATGAAAGAAGATCAGGCAACGAAACACAGATAAATAGACCTACAAATTGTCCTGATTGCGGTAAAGAACTTCTTGATGAGGGTATAATACTCAAATGTCAAAACTTAGAGTGTCCATCACGTGTAGTAAACTCTATCATACACTTTGCAAGTAAAAACGCTATGAATATAGACGGTCTGGGCAATAAAATAGTAGAGCAACTCTATAACGAAAAGAAAATAACCGATATTTTGGATTTGTACTCCCTTAAATATGATGATTTGACAGATTTAGAAGGGTTTAAAGAGAAAAAAATCAACAACCTTCTAAATGCTATAGCAAATACAAAAGGCTCTCCTTGTCATAAGGTAATCAATGCTTTAGGGATAGAGCTTATCGGAGAAGTGGCAAGTAAAGAGCTATGCAAAAAGTTTGGTTTGGACTTTGTCAATGCAACTTATGATGAACTTATAGCAATAGATGGATTTGGGAAAGAGATGGCTGATAGCGTACTAGAGTTTTCAAGGGTAAATAAAGAGACTGTACAAAAACTTTTTGAGATAATAGAGCCTACGGTAAATAAAATAGTTCAAAGTACAGATTCTGCTTTTAGCGGTAAAACTGTCGTAATAACCGGTACGTTAAGTATGAGTAGAGATATACTAAAAGAACAATTAGAAAGCCTTGGAGCTAAAGTGGCATCATCCGTATCTAAAAAAACAGACTATTTGATATGCGGTAGTGACGCAGGAAGTAAGCTTGATAAGGCGTTGGAACTAGGTGTAAAAGTAATTGAGGAAGAAGAACTAAGGAGTATGCTATGAGATTTGGTTTATTGGTAATTAGTTTTGTAATTTTTATGTTTGTGGGTACATTTGTATTTTTGTTTACACCAGTAGGTAATCCTATAGTTGCAGGGATTGTAGAATCAAAGATAAAAGAACAAACAGGATTAAATGCAAAATTCCAAACTTTTGCTTTATCTTGGGGAAGTATAGATACAAATCTTCAAATAGATACCAACTCTATCAAAATAGCAGGTAAATATTCTTTGTTTGCAAAATCTTTTGATTTGGATTATAATCTAGCACTAAATGACCTAAAATCGTTTTCAAGCTTCACCGGAAAAGAGCTTAACGGTGGATTTAATGTAGGTGGTAAGGTAAGCGGTGATTTAGCTACTACCAAGCTCATAGGTTCTAGCGATATTGCATCAAGTAACACTAGTTTTGATATTGATTTGGTGCAATTCAATCCTACGATGATTTTGGCTAATATTAAAAATGCAAAAGTAAACGAACTATTGGCAATAGCAGGTGAAAAACCTTATGCCGACGGACTTTTAAACTTGGATATACTAATAAAAGATTTCAAACCGCAATCACTTGACGGTCTTGTAAAACTCATAATATCAAACGGTAAGATAAATACTACGGTTATGAAGAATGATTTTGATATAGAACTTCCAAATACTAGTTTTACGTTAAACACCGATATACTTTTACAAAAGGATATTGATTATAGTTTGAATTTTGACTCAAATCTTGCCAAAATCATAACAGACGGTAACGTAACATCACAAAATATGTTCATAGACTCTAAATATAACATCAATATATCCGAACTAGGACTTCTGACACCTATTATAAAACACCCTTTAAAAGGTGCTTTAAATGCAAAAGGTACGGTAAAAGGTGATAAAGAAAATCTTGACGTTATAGTAATATCAGACTTGGCAAAAAGCGATACGAATATCAAAATAAACCTCAAAAACTATGCACTGAGCAACATAAACGGTACAATCAAAGACTTAAATACGCAAAGTTTACTAAATATGATTTCACAACCGATATATGCAAATTCACTAGTAGATATGCAACTACAAATCAACAAAGCTAAAATAGGTGAACTAGACGGAGATATAACTACCAATATCAAAAACGGTACTTTTGTAGCAAAAACATTTAAAGAGGCTTTTGATATAAATATGCCTCAGACAAATAAATTTAGCTCAACAATAAATACAAAACTTGACAAATCACAAATCAAATCCAAAATCAATTTCATATCTAATATCGCTGATGTTAGCATCAATGATAATACTTTTGATTTGAGCGATTCATCTCTTAAAAGTGATTTTAAAGTAAAAGTAAGTGATTTGAATAACTTATACTTTATAACGGAAAGAAAACTTGTAGGTAATATTGAATTAAACGGTGATATATACAAAAAAGAACAAGATTTGAAACTAAATATAAAATCAAATACCTTAGGTGGTAATGTGACTGCCGATATGGTAAACGAAAAATTAAAAGTTGACTTGAAATCTTTGGAAATTGCCCAACTACTCAAAATGTTGGATTATGATCAGTTTTTCAAAGGTAAGCTAAGCGGTGATATAAACTACGATACGTTAAATAAAACAGGTCTTGTAAACGCAGACTTTGCCGGTGGACATTTTGCTAAAAACAATTTTACTACATTGGTATCAGGAATTACAAGAGTAGATATACTTAATGAGACTTTTTCAAAGGCAACTTTACAAAGTAAAATAAATAAAAATATCATTAGTACGGATTTGAATATGAGTTCCGGTTTAGTGGATATAAAAACCAAAAACGCTCTTCTTGATAATGAAAAACAGACTATAGATGCACTACTTGAAATACAAACCGCAAAAATGCCTATAAAAGCAAAACTAACAGGTCAAACGGCATCACCTAATATTTCTATAGAAGGTACAAAAGTAGTAGAAGAAAAGGTTAAAAAAGAGGTAGATAGAGCTGTAGAAAAACACCTCGGTGAAGAGGGTAAAAATCTATTAAAAGGTCTTTTTAGATGATAAAACTCGGAATTTTCGGCAACCCGGTAGCTCATAGCAAATCACCTTTGATGCAAAACAGTGCATTGAAATCACTTGCTATAAATGGGTTTTATGATAAATATCTTTTGATTGACGGTTCAAAGATAAAAGATGAATTTAAAAAACTAGAACTAAACGGTGCAAATATAACCGTTCCACACAAAGAAGAGGCATTTAAAAATGCCGATGAAGTAAGAGGAATAGCATCAAAAATAGGTGCGGTAAATACATATGTAAAAGAAGATGACAAAGTAGTCGCTTACAATACAGATGCACCAGGGTTTATGAAAGCCATAGAGGAGTTTGGAGAGATAAAAAGCGCTTGTATCTTGGGGGCTGGAGGGACAGCTAGAGCCATAGCCGTAGCACTAAAAGATGCAGGTATAGAAGTAACGGTAATCAACCGCTCACGTGAGGGAAGATTGGAGTTTTTTGAAAACTTGGGTTGTACATGCTACACAACCGATGAAATTTCTATCTCAGTCACTCAGTCACTTAGTCACTCAGTCACTCTTGTTATAAACACCACAAGTGCAGGTCTAAAAGATGATTTATTACCTGTGCCGAAAGAACTTTTAAAACAACTACTTAAAAACTCTAAATTTGCCTTTGATTGTATTTACGGAAAAATTACACCGTTTTTAGCTATGGCAAGAGAGATGAATGTCAAATATAAAGACGGCAAAGATATGCTTTTATATCAAGGTGTTTTAGCACTGGAGCTTTTTCTTGGGACGAAAGTCACACAAAGTACTATAAAACAGATGGACAAATGTTTAAAGTAGTAGTTTTAATAGCCTTATCGTTTTTATTTATCCATGCAAATGAAACAAAAAGGATAGAGAATTTAAAACAATTTATAAATTCTCTATCTACAAAAAACATAGAACAAAAATTAAACTCCGTAAATCTATATTTCAACCAAATAGTATCTGCTTATGACTCTTTTAGCGATGTAAACCGTGATGAATGGGATACAATGATAGACTTTGTCAAAAAAGGGAAAGGTGACTGTGAAGAGTATGCTATAAGTAAATATGAAGCTCTAAAAATAGCTGGAATTGATGAAAATAAACTCTATCTTATGGTAGTACGTGAAAAAACAAGACCGAATAATGAATTTCACCTTGTGGTTGTTTATTATGAATCAGATACCAACCCTTTGATACTTGATAATCTAAGTTTCAAAATTCTCCCTCTAAATAAAAGGGTTGATTTAGAGCCTTTAATGGTTTTTAATAGCTCAACAGCGTACAATATAAATAAAATTGGCAAGATAACACAATCTACAAATTCAATATTTACTATAAGATTACGAGAATTAGGGAACAAACTCAATAATCAATTCAAACAATATGACATCAAATAAGGATTTTAGAATATGAATACTATACTTATTTTGTCGGTGATACTTTTTATTTTATCTATCGCTACTGCAAAATACAAACAAAAAAACCGTTTTAGAATTATTCTTGATATTACTCTTTTGATAATCTTTACTATTGTGACAATTATATACATAGGAGCAAACTACTTCACCGGAAATGGGCTAAATGAAAGTGTCCTTGCAACCATTAGTCTTGGGCTTGAAGGTGCAGGTTTTAAAGAATATTTACCTTTGATTTTTCTATCTTTATTTGCTTTTGTGATACTTTTTATTATTGCATTTTTCTATTACAAACATCTACATAAAGTCAACCAACCAAATCCAAATAAAATAAAGTTTTTTCTACATAATGGATTTTTAATACTTGCTTTTATGTCCCACCCGTTTTTTAAAGATATAAATAAAATGTATGAAATAATCAACACACAACAAAGTGATGATTTTTATGACTATTACGAGATTGCAAATCCTATCAAGATTGAAGGTATTAAACAAAAAAATATTGTCTATATCTATGCAGAAAGTTTGGAAAGAACATATTTTGATGAGATAATGTTTCCTGATTTAATGCCGAATCTAAGTTCTATTATCAAATCAAACGGTATTGAATTTACAAATATAAAACAAGTTTACGGTACTTGGTTTACTATTGCAGGTATCGTATCAAGTCAGTGTGGAGTACCTCTTTTTACCACATCCCATGGTAATTCAATGAGAGGTATAGAAAAATTCTATCCAAAAGCTATATGTTTAGGTGATGTCTTGAAAAAAGACGGTTATTATTTGAGTTATGTACAAGGGGCTAGACTAAGTTTCGGTGGAAAAAATAAATTTTTCACTACCCATCAATTTGATAAACTACAAGGATATGATGAGTTTGTAGAGTCGTTGGATGACACGGAATATCAGCATGGTTGGGGTTTATATGATGATATAACATTGCAAAGAGCATACGAAGAATTTGAATCTTTAGCACAAAGCAAAGATAAATTTGCACTATTTTTATTGACATTAGATACCCATCATCCAAATGGACATTTATCACAATCTTGTTATGATAACCTATATTTAGACGGTTCAAACGAAATACTAAATACGGCTAAATGTTCAGATATGTTAATATCCGATTTTATAACGAAGATACAAAACTCACCATATGCAAAAGATACACTTATAGTTTTATCATCAGACCATCTAGCTATGAGAAATACCGCTAGTGAGATTTTGGATGATGCCTTTGAAAGGAGCAATTTATTTGTTGTTCTTGATCCAAGTAATACACAATACAAAGAAATTGCCACAACAGGAACAATGTTTGATATTGCATCAACCGTACTTAGTTTTATAGGCATCCACACGGATTTAGGTTTGGGAAGAAATTTAGTTATTAAAGAGTCTATATACGGCGTATTTGAAGATTTTGATAAACAACTTCAACAATGGAGAGAATATATACTTGATTTTTGGAGTTTTCCAAAACTGTCCTCTTTTTTTGATATTAATTTTGATAACAAGCTAATTAAATTGAGTAGGTCTGATTATAGTTTTCCTATTTTAATCAAAGTAAATGAAGATAATGAAATACAGCCTTTTTTTGAGTTTGATGGATATGTACATTTATACGAAGAATTTGCATGGATGCAAAATGGTGAAAAATTCCTATGGATTGATAGATGTGAGACTATGAATTTTATATTTAATCAAACATTTGCCAATGAGTATTGTTTGGCTCAGGGATTAATAGGCTCGAATTTCAATATAGAACCTATTGAAGATAAAAAAAGATACGATATAATTAATTTCTCAAAAAACAAGCTACTAAATAGTGAAATTTACAATTACGGCTATGAAAAAATAGATGAATTAAGAAATAATAAAATTTAGGTAGATGATTTTAAATCATTTTATGATAGTATTTTGATAAAACTGAAGGAATTATTTAAACTATGAACAAACAAAAAACCAGATCAGAACAAATTGTCGATTTCATATATATCGCTACGCTTTTATTTATTTTTGCTTCCACCGTGCTACTTGGTGCTATCGTAGCACCTGTAGTATTTAACAGTGGATTGTATCTTGATAACACTACTCTTGGAAGATTTGACAACGGTCTTTTGATGAGTGAGATATTTAGAAGATTCGGTAATATTCTAAATGTAGCTTTACTTATAGTTACCGGCTATCACGCTTATAAATATAAAGAGTTTTTGGCATCTTATATGACTATTTTTGCTTTTGCGGTATTTGCTATTAGTTCTTTACTTTTTAATTTTTATTTTAGTGAAGGGATTTTTTCTTTTATAATGAAAGGTGAGATATGGATAGAGCAGAACATAGCACTTTTTGAAGCTTTTCATAAAGCTAGTGAAATAGATTTCGGTGTAGTTATGTTTTCATCACTTGCTCTTGCTATCTTAGCTTTTAAACACAAAATTCACTCTTAATTTACAAAAAACAAATACAAAACAACCTCTTAATTGGATACAATCTAATAAAAACTAAGAGGTATTTGCATGAAAGTGATTTTATCTATTGCAGGAAGTGATAGCGGAGGTTGTGCAGGTATTCAAGCAGATATTAAAACTGCCGAAGCATTTGGATGTTTTAGTACCACTTGTATCACTGTTCTAACAGCACAAAACACAACAGGCGTAAAAAATATTTATCCAATAAATCCCGAATTTATCAAAAATCAACTTGAAGCTATTTTTGATGACTATGAAGTATCCGCCATCAAAACAGGGATGCTTTTTGATAAAGATATAATACAAACTGTAACATCCGTACTTGAAAATAAAAACATACCTTTAGTTGTTGATCCTGTGTGTATCTCACGAAGCGGTGATAAACTACTAAAAGATGATGCTATAGAAGCTTACGACAAACTTTTTGATTTAGCGTCTATTGTTACACCAAATTTCTATGAGGCGTGCTATTTATTAAACTTGACTCAAAATGACATATCCTCTATAATAACTCAAGCAAATCAATTTGTTACAAAACATAAAAGTGCATTTTTGATAAAACAATTCCCAAAAACAGCTGATAATACAATAGATACTCTTTTTACTGACAAGTATGTGGAAGAATTTGGCTCACCAACCGTTGATACAAAACATACTAACGGTACGGGGTGTAGCTATTCTACCGCCATAGCTTGTGGACTAGCTCGTGGAAGAACACTAGAAAAGTCTATCTCCGAAGCAAAAGATTTTATATATCATGCACTTCTAAACTCCCCTGCTCTTGGTCATGGAAACGGTGCAATAGGTCACAAAAAGGGGATATTATGAGAGGTCTATACGTAATAACTCCGGAAATATCTAAAGCCGACCATCAAACTATGGATATGTTAGAATCGGCTTTGATAGGAGGGGCAAAGATACTCCAACTAAGAAATAAAAAATCGACCGATAACGAACTATTTGATTTGGCATCTAGTATAAAAGAGCTATGTAAAAAATATGACTGCAAATTTATCATAGACGACAGGGTAGCTCTTGCAAAAAGAGTAAAAAGCGACGGTGTCCATATAGGAAAATTTGATGTGAAACTAAAAGATATAAGGGAAGAGTTAAAGGGCTTTATTATAGGGGTATCATGCTACGGCGATGTAACCTATGCAAAAAATATGGAAACTCAAGGGGCTGATTATGTCGCTTTTGGTTCATTTTTCCACTCTCCTACCAAACCGGAGTCAAATATAGTTCCTATAGATACCATATCAAAAGCAAAGGAAACAATAACCGTTCCCGTTTGTGCAATAGGAGGTATAACCCTTGAAAATGCACCTCTTCTAATCAATCAAGGAGTAGATATGGTAAGCGTCATAAGCGATATTTGGCAAAATCAAGATATAATAAAAAGAGCAAAAGACTATACTAAACTTTTTGGAGATAATATATGAAATTGGCAATATCGGCATGTCTTGACGGTCACAACGTAACCTATAGTGCTAGTAACAATAACGATGATTTTGTACGAAAAAGTCTATCGAAGTATTTTGAATTTATGCACTTTTGTCCTGAATTGCCTGTACTTGGTACACCTAGAGAGACAATAAGATTGGTTGATTTTGACGGTGAGTTAAGGGTAATATCAAACAAAACAATTAAAGATTTTACGAATGAGCTAACAACACAATCACTACACATAGTGAAGCAAATCCAAAACGACCCATCTATCTACGGTGTGGTATTAAAATCAAAATCCCCTAGTTGTGGGTTGGAGAGAGTTAAAGTTTATGCCAAAAACGGTATGAGTATGCCGTCAAACGGTATAGGTGTACTTGCAAAAGAGCTGAAAAAACACTTCCCTTTACTGCCCATAGAGGAAAACAACCGCTTACTTGATGCGTGGCTAAGGGAAAATTTTATGATGCAACTCTTTGCCTATGCAGATTTTGAGAAATTCAAATCAAACACGCCAAATATGGGTAAACTTGTAGAGTTTCATACGGGATACAAATATCTTATTATGTCAAAAAGTACGGTTGCTTATAAAAATCTAGGCAATATAGTAGCAAATCGCTCAAAAAAAGAGTTTAAAGATGTTTTGAGCGAATATGAAACGGAGTTCAAAAAAACTTTGCAACTCAAAAGTAGTATTAAAAAAACTATCAATGTACTAGAACACTGCTACGGTTATGTGAAAGATTTTATCTCAAAAGATGAAAAAGAGAGTTTTTTTGAAAGCTTGGATAATTTTAGAAATAAAATAGTCCCACTTATAGCTCCTATCATGCTACTTGAAATGTTTGCAAAAAAACACGACTGCGAGTATATACTAAAACAAAAATTTCTAGCACCCTACCCTAAGGCTTTGGCCTTAAGGTCTGATTTGGAAGCGTTGAAATAGACTATATTTTTTGTGGGATAGGATAGTGTTCGATAACGTAATCTATATCTTTATCCCCTCTTCCGCTTAGGTTTACCAAAATTGATTCTTTTTTATTCTCTTTTGCATATTTCATCGCAAATGCCAAAGCATGAGCTGACTCTAGTGCAGGGATAATCCCCTCATATTGTGAAAGTTTATAAAACGCATCAACCGCTTCATCATCATTACAAAGTCCGACATTTGTCCTACCTATACTATTTAAGTATGCGTGTTCAGGACCGACTGATGGATAATCTATACCGCTTCCTATAGAGTGAACGGGAGCAGGATTTCCGTCAGCGTCTTTTAGCATAATAGAATTAAATCCGTGCATTATCCCTTCACTTCCGTAAGTAAGACTTGCACTGTGTTCTCCTAGATTACACCCTTTTCCTGCCGGTTCAACGGCATATAGTTTGACGGCATCTTCTATAAACGCACTAAAAATACCCATCGCATTACTTCCGCCACCGACACAAGCAGTTACCATATCAGGAAGTTTGCCCGTCATTTCAAAAAACTGTTCTTTTGCTTCAAAGCCTACAACACTTTGAAAATCCCTAACCATTCTTGGGAACGGATGAGGACCTACAACAGAACCTATTGCAAACATTTGCGTATCTGTATCTTTGAGATATGCTTCAAAAGCACTATCAACCGCCTCTTTTAGAGTTTTTAGTCCGTGGGTTGCAGGGACGACCTTTGCACCCAATATCTTCATCCTTACTACGTTTGGGTGTTCTTTTTTAATATCCACTTCACCCATATGTATTTCACACTCTAGCCCAAAATATGCCGCAGCCGTAGCAAGTGCCACGCCGTGTTGCCCTGCTCCCGTTTCTGCTATTAGTTTTTTCTTACCTAGATATTTTGCCAAAAGAGCCTCTGCCATACAGTGGTTTAGCTTGTGAGCTCCGGTGTGGTTTAAATCCTCTCTTTTTATATATATTTGCCCTCCACCTATATAATCTGACAAATTTTTACAATATGTTACCGGAGTAGGACGACCTTGATAGTATTTTCTAATTTTTTTTAGTTCATTGATAAAATCAAATGACTTAGATAATTTATCGTATGCCTCATTTATCTCAGCAAACGGCTTTTCAAGCTGTGGTGGGATAAAAGCTCCTCCAAATTGTCCAAAAAATCCTTGTTCGTTTGGCATAGACTCTAAATACGGTTTTTGTTTTTGCATATAAATCCTTTAAAAGATAATCAAAATAATACCATATTATCATTTATAATTGATGTAAAATAGGATATACTTAAAAGAAAAAAGGCTTGTGATGAAGATAGTTATTTTTGGTGTCGGAGCTGTAAGCAGTGTTATTGCAAGAGTTTTGTATGAGCTATCAAAAAAAAGCTCAACGGAGATTGAATTTTTATTTGTTGTAAGAGATACAAAAAAAGCAAAAACACATTTTTTCAAAAATGTAGAGTTACTAGATGATGCTCAATTTCTTGAAGTATCTAAGTTTGATGATATTTTTGCCAATCCACAAGAGTATAAAAAAGATTTCAAAAAATCTACAATTTTTATTAATGCCTCTATACCATCATACAATATATCTATTATGAAATTGGCACTTTTATTTGATGCAAATTATGCCGATTTGGCAAGTGATATTTATAATGATGAAGTTATGTCATCACTTAAATTTGAACAACAAACATTAAATGAAGAGTTTGATAAAAAATCACTTTTTTCACTTATAAACTTAGGAATTTCGCCTGGTATCACAAACTTTTTGATAGGTGAGAGAATATTTGCTTTTTCAAATCTACCATATCAAACAAAAGTTACAAAAATAGAGATAAATCTTCTTGAAGAGATACATTCAAAGCAACTTATTTTTTCTTGGTCTCCAAATGTAGCAATAGAAGAGATTTCATATCGTCCTGTATTTTTCAAAAAAAATAAACTAAAATCAGTTGAACCATTTTCCAAATCAAGAACATATAAATTTCCATATTTCAAAAATTTTGTGGAGGTTTATCCTGTATTCCAAGAAGAACTCATATCACTAAAACAAAGCTTTGAAGATGTGGCTGAAATAAGAATGTTTGTAGGTGGTAATGAAATTGAGCTGATGAAAAATCTTTATCAACTTAATCTTTTATCAAATAAATACTGCTATGGTTATCAAGACTCTAAAATCTCAATAAATAGTATCATAAAAGATGTAATCCCTAAAATGAAATCTCCTGAAGTCATCGAAGATTACGTAAAAGATAAAATCATCAAATATGCTGAATTTTCTGCAATAGCTGATATATCTTTGGAAATATCTTACCCTGACAATCCAAAAAAAGTAAAAAGTACGGAATCTATAGGCGTATCGTTTAATCGATATACGGATTTACTAAAAACACCTTATTCAGGCTCTACTTATATTTCATATCCTACCGGGATTGGAGCCGGTATTTTGATATTCTATACACTTTTAAATAAAAAACACAACAAAATAAAAGGGGTTTTGGTATCAGAAAAACTTCCTGCTCTTCTTGGTGCAATGACCAACGATATAATAAAAAGAGAACTTACATCTTATAAGATTAATTTGATGAATTCTATTAAATAATTACATCTCCTCCAAAAGGAGAAGATGTAAAACAGATATTAGTTCATATCCGGTTTTGGAGTTTTGTCAGTAATTACCGGTAAAATTGGGTAAGTAATTTCAGGTTTTTTACCTGTTAATGAATTCAAGAATGTTACGATTTTATCAGCATCTTTATCTGTAATTTTCATACCAAGTTGAATATCACCCATAAGTTTAACAGCTTCTCTTAATGTCCATACATTTCCGTTGTGGAAATAAGGAGCAGTTTCTTGGATATTTCTAAGTGTTGGAGTTTTAATCATACCGTCTTTCGTACCTGTAAATCCACCTACATTTAGGTTATATTTAGAAGCATCAAACGGTTGCATTGTACCGCCAAGACCTATGTCGTTGTGACAAGCAGCACAACCTTTGTCTATAAATAAGCTCATACCCTCTTTTTCTTCTTTCGTTAAAGCATCTAAATTACCGTGCATAAATGCATCAAATCTTGATGGAGTAATCAAAGTTCTTTCAAATACTGCAATAGTATCTGTTATTAATTCAAATGTAATTTTTACGTTTGGACCGTAAGCTTTTTTGAATTCTGCAACGTATTCAGGCATAGATGTAACTCTAGCTACAACTAATTCTTTTGGAGCAGCCATTTCTGGACCAGCTTGTACAGGACCTTGAGCTTGAGCTTCTAAGTGTGGGTCTCTACCATCCCAAAATTGTGCTTTATTTAATACAGAGTTATATACTGTTGGAGAGTTTAAGTGAGCTGGATTTGGCGTCCATTTGTGACCTACTGCAGCACCAACACCGTCAACACCACCCATTGCTAGATTGTGACAAGTATTACAGCTTATAAGATTACTTTTTGAAAGTCTTGGGTCAAAATATAGTTTTTTACCAAGTTCTACTTTACAATCCGTAATTGGATTTTTTTCATTATCTACAAGTTTCAAAACCTCTAATTTTGATTGAGGAATAGCTTTAAGACCGTTATCTTGAGCTTTTTTCAAAAGAGCAGCATCATTTGCCATAGCAAACGAACCAGTTAATAATAAACCACTTACAACAACACTGAAAGTTTTCATGTGTGTCTCCTTTTTCATTATTTATATTTATAGATGTTATAAAAACAACCTATATAATGAAATTGTACTATACTTTTCTTTTAATAAAACTTAAATAAAGAGAATTTTTTTCCACAAATTGTTTTTTTCTAAAAGTTAATATTTTAATTTAGTGACAATTTAAACTCTTTTTGTAATCTATCATAAACCGATTGAAAAACGCTCTCCCATTGTCTATCTGTTTTTTGTCTAATAAGCTTCATATTGTTGTACATATATGATTTTTCACCTTTATTCGTCCATCTCCAATCAGGGTATTTTTGAAGTAATACCCATGTCTTGACACCCATAGCACCGCATAGATGAGCTACGCTAGTATCGGATGTTATGACTAAATCAAGTTGTTTTACCAAAGATGCCGTTTTTTCAAAATTTATTAGCTTGTCACTCAAGTCTATAATATTATTTTCATATCCGTATTTAGCTATATCCTCACTACCGTCACCAACTTGCAAAGAGTAAATATTTAGTTTATCGCTTTTGATAATAGGCTCAAAGTATTGTAAATCAAATACTTTTCCGTCATAACTCTCACCTGTTACACTAGCACTCCAACAAATTCCTATATTTGGTTTTTTGTCTTTTTTATTTAGTTTTAGTTCATTATTTTCTTCACCGAACAAATACGGCTTAGAATAAAAATCTTGTTCTGTTTTACAATCCAAAATATATGCAGCACTCATAATAGGTAAATGGTAGTCAAACTCAGGTGTAGGCTCACTCCTATATGTAACTTCATCTATATCACAAGTACCTTGAAAAAGCTCCACTAGCTCATCTCTAGCTTTAAAAACTACTCTACATCCAAACTTCTCTTTGATTTTTGGAATAAATCTAGCATACATTATGCTATCTCCAAAACCTTGCTCACTATGAACTAATAATGTTTTGTTTTTTACATCACTATTTTGTAAAAGCATCGGTTTTGAAAAAATCTCTTTATACTTGATGATATGAGGTATCATCTCATCTTTTTTGAATCTCCACTCATATTCTCTAAGCCCCTCTTCAAACTCACCTATTGTTAGAAGTGCCGTAGATAAATCAAAGTGTGCATTCACGAAATTTGGCTCAAGGGCTATCGCTTTTTTGTAATTTTCTATTGCTTTACCCATAAGTCCTTGGTTTTTTAGTGTACTTCCTAGATTTGCATAGGCGTTTGAGCCTTTTGGCTCTAATTCTATAGATTTTTCGTGCAGTTTTTGTGCTTTTTTGTAATCGTGTAATTTACTATAGACATTGCCTAAATTTGTATATGCCCCTGCACTTTTTGGTAGCTTTTCTATTGCTGTTTCTAGTGCTTTGATGGACTCATCATACCTTTTTTGACGATTTAGCGCAGCTCCTAGGTTGCTATAAACTTCATTATAATTAGGGTCAATATCAAGGGCAAGATTGAACATATCGCTTGATTCTTTGTATCTTTTTTGTTTGTACAACACAACTGCAATATTGTTGACCGCTTTTGCAAACTTTGGATTTACTCTAACCGCATTTTTATAAGCTGTAATAGCATTTGCATTTTGCCCCAAAGTCTCATACATCATACCTATATTATTGTGAAGATTAAAATCTTTTGGATTTTGTCTTACACCCATAATATATACTTGCAATGCCTCTTTATTTTTACCTAATCTTTTTAGAAGGTTACCGAAATTGTGGTATGTAGCCATAAATTTCGGCTCTATCTTTAGTGCTTCTTGGTATGCGTTTACGGCATTTTGCCACTGAGAAGTACGGGCAAATAAAGCTCCGAGATTACACAGAATCTGCCCTGAAGCATACCCTGCTTTTACCATATCAAGGAGTGTTGATATGGCTGTTTTGTAGTCTTTGTTTTTGTAGGCTTGTTCACTTTGCTGTAACAATGTTTCTCTAATATCTTGCATTAATCCTCTTTTAAATTTAAACAGTTTCTATTGTAAGTATTGCACCATTAGTAAATGTCACTGTATTGCCAACCGTACTACTCACATCTGTATAGTCTATATAATTTTCTTGACCTGACGTAATTTTTAGGGTCATAGAATTTCCACTATCTGTCCAACTACTAATCATATCACCACTAAAAATGAAATCATTTTCAGTATCTCCACTTATTGATAATCCTGTTAAATCTAATGTTTCTATATTATCAAAAGCGGTTGAAGCTGCAAAATTCATATCTCCGGATAAACTCCAACTTCCAGTAACTTTTACGATATCACTTCCACTCACACCGTCAAGTTGATAATCTCCATCGTTTATTCTACTAAAATCAAGTACAAACTCATCATTACCGCTTCCACCGTTTACTTGAACTTGTGAAGTTGTATTAGCATTGAGATTAGCCATATTTGTACCGTCTCCAAGATTTAGTGTTCTAATACCTGCATTAAATTCATCCGTTCCAAACGTAATAGTGTCACTATTACTACCAAACGTTAAAGTCTCAAAAGAGCTAAGCTTACTAAAATCTAAATCACTTGTAACCGCACTACTAAAACTTAGACTATCAGTACCGCTTCCACCGTTCACCGAACTAAATTTACTTGCCCAACTATCAAAACTTGATTTATCCGTAAAATTAATAGTATCTGCACCACCTGCAAAATTCAGAGTACTTATCTCACCGCTATCTATGTTATTAAAGTTACTCATATCAAAACTACCTGAAGTCGATAGGTTAGCAGTTTTATTGGTTAGATTACTAAATCCTGTTTCACCGTAAAGTGTATTTACCTCCGTCAATGTGCCGTTGATATTGGTCACATTGGTAGCATTTATAGTACCTGTCGTATAAGTATTTAATGTAGATAGATTAGATGCACTAATACTAGTATCGCTAACCGTTACGTTTTCATTTCCAAGACCGCTTATTCCAGCCGAACTATACACTGTATTTAAATCAGCATAACTATCCGTGATAGTCGTAACACTTGACGCATTAACCGCTACGCTTGTTTTTCCATCTAGTGCTATCAAATCATCTACCGATGCTAACGTAGTATCTGTCAGCGTCAATGTAAGTGCATCAGTACTTGT
>DISL01000103.1 GCA_002421845.1 Epsilonproteobacteria bacterium UBA6211
GCTCTCTTGTCCGCCTGAAAATGCGTAAAAAATGGTCTTATCTAAGTAAATACAATCACCCTCAACCGCTTCAATTTTCGCCTGAATTTCACTCAAATAATGGTCAGCCCAAAAAAGTTTTTGTAGCATAATGTTCTCCATGGTTTAATACATGAGTATTATATAGAAAATCGAAATAAAAGAGTTAGCTTTAAAACCTTTACATGTAAGCTATTTTTTATTTCCTAAAAGTTTAGAGTTTAACCCTGCCCCCTTTTTTTTCCTAATACACTTCCTGATAAATTTAACAAAATGCAGATTTATCACGATATTGTCATAATATACATACATAATGTACTATTATCATCGAAATATCGACATTAAACATACATAAAAACTATATCATAAACTTAAAATTTATTTAAAAAATATGGCAAATTGCAATATTTTTTATAGTAAAATGTTCAAAAAGACTTTATTTAAGGTGTTTATAGTTATTTTAATATACAACATTTTTAATGTATGTTTATTTGTCATTTTTCAGGGTGTTTTATATATAATGTATGTTCAATAAATAGTTATATATAAGGAAATAAATGTCTAGTAGAATTATCATTAAACAAACAATTCAAAAGATGGGTGATATTTTAATTGACGCATTCACTGGTAAAAAGCATTTTGATGTCATACAAAGTGATTATCAAAGTCTCAGAAGAAGATTAATTGCTTACAAACCATTTATAGGTAATGTTCCAGATTTTTTAATGAATGCTCCTGACTTATATAGTCTTTGGCACCAAACCATTACGTCTGATTTAGCAGATTACGAATCAAGACGAATTTTTGTTCGTGAAAATTTTACAGAATATTATAAAAGTCAAATGAATCAATTTAAAGAGAATAGTTTTGAAGAAGAAATTTTTAATCGAGACATGTCTTTAGAAGATGAATTGGGAAGTGGAGGCTTTGGTGTTGTATATAAAGTTCACCATATTGTATTGGACGAATATCGAGCAGTAAAAAAGCTAGATCCTTTATTTGCTGATGCTAATGGTGAGTTAAAAGCTTTAAGGCGATTTGCAAGAGAAATAAAAATTTTAAACGGTTTAGATAATAAGTATATTGTTAAAGTTTATGATGCAGGAATAGCAGATAATTGTCCATTTTATGTAATGGAATATATTGATGGTGTAAATCTTCAAGAAGTCATTAATACTCATGGTCTTTTAACTTTAAAAGAAGCAACAACTATGATGCTTCAAATACTGGATGCAATATCTCATGCACATGAAAAAGATATAATTCACAGAGATATAAAGTCTACAAATATATTGTGGAATGGGGAACAATGTATAGTCTTAGATTTTGGTGCAAGTCAATGGATAACTGAAAGGTTATCAACAAGAATAACTAGTAGTGCTATTGGTACACAAGGATATATTGCACCTGAACTTTATGATAATCCTCAATTAAAAGAAAAATCAATCGATTGTTATTCTCTTGGAATATTGTTTCATGTTTTACTGACTGGAAAACTTCCTACTCCAGGAAATACAGAATATTATTTAAATGAACAAGAAATAAACGATGAAATAATAAACTTTATTGTCAAGTCTATATCAAATGAAAACATAAGATTTCAAAATGCAACTACTATGTTACATGAATTACAACAAATTAATATATAACAAATCAGTGGAGCCAATAAATTACCCTACGGGCAATTCATCGGCTCATTTTAACCGTTATACATATAGGGAAACATCATGAGATTAACAGTTCCACCACTTAGTATTTTAGAAGATGAGGGCTTCTCAGCAAAAATAGACATTTTCAAGCGTAAACAATTCGGTGAAAGACTTGCTAATCTCTTCGAAAATTCTCAAGATAATATTGTAGTAGCATTAGATGCACCTTGGGGCGAAGGAAAAAGTACATTTATAAAAATGTGGCAAGGCTATATCCAGAATCAACGTGACAATAAGTTCAAAACGATTTACTTCGATGCCTTTGCAAATGATTATCAGAAAGACCCTTTTATCGCTTTGACAGCAGAGTTATACAGCTTATTAAAAGATGATAAGGTAGAGAAGCAAAAAGAATTCAAGAAAAAAGCAAGCGATGTTATTAAATCAATGTCTAGAGGAGCATTAAAAATTGGAATTCGTTCTCTTAGTGGAGGAATTTTAGACGGCACAATTGTGGACTCTGTAGAAAATGACATTTCTGAACTAGCTGCTGAACAGATTGATGCAATTGTAGCTGATCGATTACAAAACAGTGAAGAAGATAAAACTGCTCTTGTACATTTTAAAAAATATTTACAACAACTAGCTAAAGAACATAGCAATGACAACCCAATAATCTTTATAATTGATGAATTAGATCGTTGTAGACCTGACTTTGCTTTAGAACTTGTAGAGCAGATAAAACATATTTTTTCTGTTCAGGGAATTACTTTTCTTCTTGTACAAAATAGACAACAGTTAGAGGCTTCGGTAAAAGCTAGATATGGGAACGATGTGAATGCTTCACTCTATTTACAAAAGTTTGTAAATATATGGTTTTCTTTACCTCGCTCTTCAGAACGTTACGATGACTATGGTGAAAAGTATTTAGATTTTGCTCTAAAATCTATGCTTGATGCAGGTGAAGAAATTAAAAATACAGATTTAATTGAATTACTCCGCGAACTAGTAAAAGCGAAAAAACCTTCATATAGAGAAATCGAGCAAATACTCTCCAATGTTGCATTAGTACACAATATGTCCTCTGGTGAAACAAAATATTATCCCAACTACCAAATTGCGATTGCTTTCATGTGCTATTTAAAAGCCTCTTCCCCTAAGGTTTTTGACAAAGTTTCAAAAAAGAGTATAACTTTTAATGAGTTAATAAAAGAAAGTGGCTTTGAGTGGGCTGAAACTAGTTCAGGAAGTGAGTACAGTTACATAGAATACATGATTAAAGAAATCAAATTTGAATATGCTGACGAAGATACACGCAAAAAAATGATTGAAGGTCAAGAAATTAAAAGAAGTATGTATAGTTATAATGGAACGAGTATGATTCTACAAATCACAAATATGCTTAACACAATGGAGACAAGATAAATAGGTATAACAAATCAGTGGAGCCAATAAATTACCCTGCGGGCAATTCATCGGCTCATTTTATACGTTAGCTTACAAAAGGAAAAACATTGAAAATATTTATAAGTTGGTCTGGAGATACAAGTAAAAGGCTAGCAGAAGAAATAAGAAATTGGCTTCCGACTGTTTTACAAACAGCAATTCCATATTTCACACCTTCAGATATTGAAAAAGGTAATAGATGGGCTTCGAGCATAGCAAAAGAGCTAGATGAAGCAGTAATAGGTATCTTTTGTATTACAAAAGATAACTTAAATAGTCCTTGGCTCTTGTTTGAAGCTGGAGCAATCTCAAAGAAACTAGAACAATCATTGGTCTGTCCAATTCTTTTTGGCCTAAATACGACAGATATAACAGGTCCTCTAAGCCAGTTTCAAATTACTCAATTTGGAAAATATGAAATTAAAAGTTTAATAAAATCTATTAATACTGTTAATCCAACCATCGTCCTTAAAGATAGTGTCCTAAATGAAGTTTTTGAGAGCCGATGGCCTAAATTAGAAGAAAAAATAAAAACTATATATGATGAACAAAAAATTATCCCCACTGAGCAAATCAGAAGTGATAGAAATATGATGGAAGAGATATTGAATTTAACCAGAATAATTTCTAAATCAAGCAAAAGCAATATTACCCCTTCATCATTGAAAGATGAATTTAATCATCTTGTAGGAGTTTTTTTAGATAATTTTGAACATGTATTTCATTCAGATTGGGAGCATAGTAAAAGTTGTTTAGATAATGATTGGATACACCATTTTATCCCAGATTCAGGTACCTTCCTTAAACCAGGAATTGATGATGAAAGTAATAATTGGTTTAGTCGTGGCAGCTTATTAGAATCTTACAGAAATTTAATCAATTTTATTAAGACTTATAAGATAGAACTTAATAAGCATGAATGGTAATGAAGCTAACAAGTACGTGGAGTCGCAATAATTTTTGCCCTGCGGGAAAATTATCGCTTAGCACGGCCGTTGTATCAATATAAAAAGTGAGTACTATGAATAATTATTTAATAGATTTACCTGTATCTGAAAAATATGATTCGAGCGATAATATACTAAGAGTTAGTAAAAGTACTAACCAAAGTTTATATGAAGAAGTCTATACATTTGCAAAATACTTTAAAGAGGAACTAAATTATGATCGTGTCCCATTTTGTAAAATGGGTATGTTAGATAAACCATGCAATGTTTTACTTTTTACAGAACAAGCATTTGATCAATATTATGGTGATTCAATGCCGTATAGAATTTATGGAGCTTGTCTTTTTAGTGAAATGAAAATTGGTGATGAACTTCATCATAAATTAGAATGGATTTGGTTTCATCCTTTTTTTAGAAATAGAGGAAATCTTAAAAAAAACTGGTTTAGATTAGAAAAAGAGTTTGGTGATTTTTTCATTGGTAAACCCATCTCAAATGATATGAAAATGTTTTTAGAGAATACCAAATCAGAATATAAACATATCCAAATATAAATATAGATACAACAAACTATTGGAGAGAAATATTTGACCCTACGGGCGCAACTATTTCTCAACTCAACCGTTATACTCACAACATAAACATTGACAATGTAAATACAAAATACTATAATTAAATCATATCAATAAAGGTGTTATTTTGAAATTTGAATGGAGTGATGAAAAGAACAACTTAAATATTGAAAAACATCAAATTAGTTTTGATGAGGCTAAAGAAGTTTTTTTAGATCCTATGCATATTTCAAAATTAGACCATCGCATTGACTATTTTGAAGAAAGATGGATAACATTAGGAACAACAACTAAAGATAAAATCATAGTTGTTGCCAACATGTTTTTTGATGAGAATGGTGAAGAAATCATCAGAATCATAAGTGCAAGAAAAGCAAATCAAAAAGAAAGGATTTTTTATGAGCAACATTAAACAAAGAGAAAAATTTGATGAATATGAAATGGAAGATGAATATGATTTTACAGATGGTGTTCGAGGTAGATTTTATGAACCTAAAAAGATACCAGTTTCACTACGGTTGGACAATGATATCATCTTATATTTCAAAAAATTAGCAAGTGAAAAAAAAGTACCTTATCAGACTCTTATAAATGCTTTACTTAGAAAAGAGCTACAGTCACTATAACAAAACCTTGTAACCAATAAATGTCTTAGCAGTCATTTATTGGCTAGAGTCAAACGTTATCTCGGATGTAACCACCCAATGATATTTTACATATAACTATTAACGCATATCTATAATATTTTAGCAAAATGATTAAGATTTTTATGAGTTTTAAAATGCTTATGATAAAATTCCAAAAATCTTTTGAAGGAAGAAAATGCAATTTGACATCTGGTTAACGCTTCTCATAGCTTCCATCGTTATCTCTATCTCTCCTGGTGCTGGGGCTGTTGTCTCCATGAATTCAGGGCTAAAATATGGACTTAAAAAATCATATGCCACTATCTTTGGTCTTCAAGTTGGCTATCTTGCTCAGGCTTTTTTAGTAGTTATCGGACTAGGTTCTATCATCTCAAAGTCTTTGATGCTTTTTAATCTCGTCAAATGGATAGGTGTAGCTTATCTTGTTTATCTAGGGCTGAGTAAGATATTTGAAAAAGTACAAGTTATCAATCAAGAGGAGATTTTAGACTCTTTTGATGGTAAAAAAGCCTTTGTAACTGCGAGTTTTATCAACCTTACAAACATCAAAGCTACTGTTTTTTTAGTTGCTTTTATACCGCAGTTTCTCAACCCAAATGAGTCTTTATGGCTTCAGTTTGCTATCATAGGTTTGACTTTGTGTTTGGTAGATATCGTAGTGATGACTGGTTATTCTTCTTTGGCATCAAAGTTGAAGTTTTTAGTCTCTAACACAAAAGCTATGAAAATCCAAAACACTATCACAGGAAGTATGCTACTTGTAGCAGCAGCTTTTGTTTCAACTGCAAAAAGAGGATAGGCTTAGAGAGGTTTACGCATTGAAGTTTTTAGAGAAGGATTCTACCGCGTCAAAAGGAATCGCTTTAGAGTAGTACCACCCTTGGATAAAATCAACATCTTGACTCATAAGCCTCTCATACTCTTCTTGTGTTTCCACGCCCTCTAAGACGATTTGCAAATCAAGATTAACGCATAATTGGCAAATATTTTTATACAAAACCAACCCTTTGGAGGTTTTGGTAAATTCTATGATTTTTTTATCGATTTTTACGATATCAAGTGGTATCTCATAGAGCATAGAAAAGTT
>DISL01000130.1 GCA_002421845.1 Epsilonproteobacteria bacterium UBA6211
TCAAGATTAGGTCTTTTAAAAATGGTAGGAAAAAGAAAAAGACTTCTAAACTACCTAAAAGCTAAAGATTACAGTAAGTTTACAACTCTTGTAAGCGAACTTGGAATAAGAGCAAAATAATTCTTAGCCTAAGCGTCCGGCTTAGGCTATTCTTACAAATAAGACTATATCTATCCTATTTAAACTCAAATTTAAACATTTTATAGTAAAATAATAAAAAACTCTTCTTAGGAGTCATATGTTATTGACAAAAAAAAGTGAATATGCACTTTTATCTCTTATCGTTATTGCCAAAAGTGAAGAACCTAAAAATGTTGATGTGCTTTCTAGTGAGCTTAATATATCAAAATCTTTTTTGGCAAAAATATTACAAAGCTTAGCAAAGAACGGTATAGTTCAATCATATAAAGGGGCTAACGGTGGATTCGTACTTTCTAAAAGCAGTGATAAAATAACTATTTTAGAAATTACAAAAGCGGCAGAGGAGAAGATACCGGCTGTATTTGAGTGTTCATCATCGGTATTTCATTGCCCTAGTAATAACGGTACTTGTTGTACTATATGGCCGACTTTAAATAAACTTCAAAATAAGATTAACGGTTTTTTAGATGATTTAACCTTGAAGGAATTAGTAGAATGAAATATTTTCATATATCTCATACGGATTTGGATGGTTATACATGCCAACTTATTGCAAAAGAGTTCTTCCCCGAAGGTACTTATCTAAATGCAAATTACGGTTTGGAAGTAAAACTAGCTTTGGAGTATGTAATTACAAAAATCAGTGAATGTAAAGAGGAAAAAATACTTTTCGTGATAAGTGATTTAAATCTCACTTATGATGAATCAAAATGGTTGAATAGAACCGTGAATTCCTTAAATAATGATGGTTTTGAAATAAAATTGCAGTTGTTGGACCATCATATATCAGGTCAAAAAAGTGCCGATGAGTTTGAGTGGTATTTTTTAGATATAAAACGTTCTGCTACTAAAATAGTTTTTGATTATTTTAGTGAAAATTACGGTTTTGAAGGCGAGACTAGAAATTGGCTTGAACCTTTGGTAGATGCAGTCAATGCCGTAGATATTTGGCTTGAAAATGAAACAAATAATTTTGAATTCGGTAAAGTTTGTATGCGTCTTATGAAAGAGTGCAATGAGATAAATCAATTTTTATTTGCAGATGAAAGTAGAAACTTTAGACACTATCTGTTAAAAAAAGCATCACAATATATACCTCTTGAAAACGGTCATATACTCTTGGACAATGATTTCCATAAAATTAAAAAAGATTACTTAAGAATAACAGAGATTGATGATACCATAGATAATCTTATAGCTATTAAACTAGTATCAATGTTAAGTGCTCAAAAAGATTATTTAAGCATCTCTTACAAAGGACACAAAGGTTTGTTGACATATACGTTGGGTTCTATTTCTATAGTAGCAAATCAATTTTTGAAACAAAACAGTGATTTTGATTTCTTTGTAGATATTGGAAAACGAGGTATTGCATCTTTTAGAGCAAAAGGTAATATTGACGTAAGTGAGTTGGCGGCAAAACTTGCAGGTGGCGGTGGACATAAGAATGCTGCCGGGTGTAAATTTGAAGATTTTAAAGAGACTATTTATTATGAAGATGTTAAAAACTTTTTTCAAGCTAAATTAGACAATCTTGCCAAGGAGAAATAATGGAATGTGAGTTTCTATATAGTACTTCTCCTAAAGAATCAAAGGATTGCCTATTTATGGATATTATGGATATTTATTTGTTTTTTACTAAAAATAAAAGCTACCCTATGGATACCCATTAAATGATTTATAGTCCAACTTTAATTGTAAGTCATTGTTTCTATTGGTGCAATATTAAGACTGTGAGTAGTATTATAACTCCCATTAAACATTCAAGTGCGACAGTAGTTTTTTTTAATATTACTCCTTTTTTAGTATTAACTTTCCATGGTCAATTTTAGTAATTATGACCTTATCACCTTCTTTTAATCCTTCCATATCAGCGTCCCAATAAGTCCCTTTGTATAGTACTTTACCATTTAAGATGACACCTTCACTTTCACCATCATTTTCAAAAAAATCTGTGTGTTTTTCTTTTGAGTTCATAAATGTAGCTATAAACTTTGTCCTTAAAGTATAAAGCATAATAGCACCTAAGCCAAAAGATAGTGCTATTTGTACCACTCCATCACCAAATGGAAAAACAAGTCCTAAAAGAGCAACTACAATAAATCCAAGTCCAAACCAAAAAAGGACAAAAGAGCCAGTAATCATCTCAAAAGCAATAAGGGCTACCCCAAATGCCAAAAGATAGCTTATATCTATAGGATTTAACATCATCACCCTTTTGGTTTATCTTTTAAAAATTCTGTTATCACCGAAAGACTTCCTAAAACATCGGCTGTTTCATATGGTATTACTATTTTGTTTTGGCTGTTTGAGTTTGCAATACCTGAAAATGCTGATATTCTATCTTTTGCTAGTAAAAACTCAGCAGCTTTTGAGTTATTTTCCATTGCTTCATTTATCATTTCTATAGCTTGTTTTTGCCCTTGAGCTAGTGCTATTTCTTCATATTTTTTGGCATCTGCCATTCTTTCTATTGCTTCAGCTTCTAGGACTGTTTTTTGTTTTTGTCCTTCAGCTTCTCTAATAGTAGCTTCTTTATTAGCTTGTACTGTAAGCTCTATCGCTCTTTTGTCTCTCTCGGCTTTTAACTGTGCTTGCATGGATTGTTCTATCTCTCTTGGTACAGAAATATCAGCTATTTCTACCCTCATTATCTTCACACCCCAATTTACAGTAGCTCTGTCTAGTTCTGTCAAAAGTCTTCCGTTGAGTTGTTCTCTTGAACTTAGTGTATCATCCAAAGATAACTGACCAATTTCACTTCTTAGAGTTGTCATCGCAAGGTTTGATATAGCATTGTTTACATTTACTACATTGTAAGTCGCTTCTTTTCCATCTATTATTTTGACAAATACGATACCATCTATAGAGATGACAACATTATCTCTAGTGATAACATGTTGTTTGTCTATATCTATGATTTGCTCTTGAATTGTAAGCTTATTTCTAATACTATCAATCACAGGTATGATGATATGAAATCCTCCATGAAGCTCTTTGTGAAACTTTCCAAGTCTTTCAACTACATAAATATTAGCTTGAGGTACTATTGTAATACCTTTACTAGCTATAACTATAGCAAAAAATGCTATTACTATTGCGACTATTGAGATTTCCATGATGTCCCCTTTTTAGTAAAAGTTTATTTTAACATTATAACATTAAATAACGAATATGTTGTTTCGTTTTAATAAATAAGTCAGTTCTTAATTAGTAGTTCATATTCTTTTATTAGTTTGTCTATTTCATATTGTATATGAGTAAATAATGCATTGGAATTTGCATGTGCTAGGGTATTTCTTTTTTTATCAATTGCACTATATAACTGTATTGTTTTTGATGGGAAAGAATTTTGTAATTTGTAATACTCATTTTCGTTAATAGTTAGATTCTTGTTGTTTTGGTCAAAAGGTTTTTTGAGGTTTTTAAAAAACTGATTTATTTTATAATCATCATTATTTAATTCTTGTTCAATCTTCGCTACTAGTAGCTTATGTTGTTTTTTAATAGATGTTCTTATGAAAAAACGGATACTTTCGAATAAAAGTGCCAAAGATATAAGCATATAATTTTTTTCAAAAAGTTCTTTTGAGAGTTCAAAATAGGTTAAATACCGTTTTTTATTTTCAAATGATACTAATATAGAGATTGTTTGTTTGAGATTTTGTGCAAGTAAATATATAGAAACATCATTTATTTTATCTAGTTCATTGATAAGGACTCTTGCAGATATTTGGAGATGCCCTATATTTAGTGCCATTAAATCATTGGAAAAACCGTTTAAACTATCAATTAGATTTTTGTATTTATCTGATTTAATGTGGCTAGCAACTGTGTAGTTTTTTTCAAAATTTGTGAGAATAAAAGCAATATTAGCAAGTTCAAGATATTCTTTAAGATCTATTATTTCGTATAACCCTTGACTATTCGCTAAATGTTTGATTATCTCTTTAGCGAATATAATTTTTTGGACTTTTTGTGTATTTTGAAAGTTCTGGATTATTAAGTCAACTATCATTAAAATAGGAAGATGTCTAAAACCATGCGATACATCAACGATAACTTCATCAAAGCTATCTACGATTCTGTCTATAAGGTTAAAAAAAGCTTTATAGTCTTTTTCATCTTCAATAAGGTACTCCTCTTTGAAATCTATATGAAAAGTCGGATACCCAACACTAAGTACTTTTTGATTAAAAATCTTTGCATCTTCTGTAAAAATAGGTATTATGGTATGTGTATTGTAATACTTTTCTATAAGAAGTGGTAAAGTATTAAAATATTCTTTATGTAATGATTCATTTTCAAAATAATATTTAGCTTTATTGTTGAAATCATTAAAAACTACATTATTATTTTGGTCAATATATCCACCTTGTATGCCAAGTATTGTAATAACTGCTTGCTTATTCATCGGTTTTTTTGTTTTATTTGCTTTTTTAACTATTCTTAGACTCATAATGGTATCCACATAAAGATTTGATATATTATAGGAAAAAAACGATTATATTTAAGATACTTACGGTTTCAAGCCTATAAACGATAAGCAGGTATCGTTTATTTAACGGCTTTCAGGTCATATTGTGTTTTGCACATTTGCTTTAGCAAATTTGCCCCACAGACTAAAGGTCGAGGACAATCCCCTTAGAATCGGGTCATATTGTATTATGATGACTTATAAAACGTGGTACAAAACCAGAGGGTTTCAATCCCCTTAGAATCGGGTCATATTGTATTTCTGTTAGTGACGGCGGAATAGTAAATAATGGCATTGTTTCAATCCCCTTAGAATCGGGTCATATTGTATTTACGTGAGAATCATTAAGAACGACAAAGGGGTTGTTTCAATCCCCTTAGAATCGGGTCATATTGTATTCACAACGAAGGAGAACAAGTGGAAAAGATTCATGGTTTCAATCCCCTTAGAATCGGGTCATATTGTATTTGAAGATGAAAATTATAAATACAATAAAAAACGTGTTTCAATCCCCTTAGAATCGGGTCATATTGTATTAAATTTCAATGGTAAAGAAAATAAATATCTTAATATTGTTTCAATCCCCTTAGAATCGGGTCATATTGTATTTTAATCCATAAAGAGCGTTACTATATGCTTTTGTTTCAATCCCCTTAGAATCGGGTCATATTGTATTAAAAACAAAAAGTATTTAGAGTCATTTGATTCATTGTTTCAATCCCCTTAGAATCG
>DISL01000052.1 GCA_002421845.1 Epsilonproteobacteria bacterium UBA6211
CAAGGATACACCACAAAAGGCGGAGCTGACTTGATAGGTATAGGGCTTACAAGTATCGGTGACGGGGTGGACTATTACGCTCAAAATTTCAAAGAGCTTGACGTGTATGAAAATGCCATAGATAGCGGAAGACTACCTGTATTTAAAGGGTATCAATTAAGCAATGATGATATGATAAGACAATACGTAATCATGGAAATGATGAGTAACTTTGCATTAAATATAAAAAGAGTCGAAGAGAAATTCGGTATAGTTTTCAAAGAGTATTTCAAAGAAGATTTACCTGAGCTTCAAGAATTTATTGATGCAGGGCTTGTAACTATAAGCGATGATAAAATAGAAGTAAGTCAGACTGGAACTATGCTTATTAGAAATATAGTGATGCCTTTTGATGCTTACTTGAAAAAAGTGCCTGAAAATCAAAGAAGGTTTAGCAAAACAATCTAGCTAACCTCACTACCTCAACCTCTTTTATCTCCTCTATCGAGAAATCGTTTTTATCAAGCTTGTAATGATTTACGATAGAGGGTGATTTTAATACGTAGTTAATTTTGGTTTCATAGGCTTGTTCTATAGGTGTTGGACCAAATAGCATAATAGATGGTTTATTTAGTCCCCATGCCATATGGGTAGGTCCCGTATCATTGCCTATTACAAGGTCAGATTTTGCTATCAATGCTTTTAGCTCATCAAATGATAGTTTTGGAGCTATTACGGCATCTTTTGCTATTGATTTGATATTTTGTGCAAGTTCAAGTTCAGCTTCGTTTCCCCAGATTATAATAGCATTTTCATTTAATTCTTTTATGATATTGGCATATTTTTGCCATGGGTAATTTTTGCTAAGCCAAGAAGAACCTACAACAAATAAAATATTTTTTCTAATATCACTCAAAAAATCAAAATTATGCTCTTTGAAATACAAAAAAGGTTTTTTTGCAAGTATATCATCATGGGTTATGTTAAACCCTAAAGATTTTGCCGCTAAATAACAGTTTCTAAATATCTTATTTTGAGTATAACTAATAGATATTTTATCATCATAGAAATAACTAGCCACCCCTTCTCTGATACTATCTTTATCAAAACCGCATATTTTACTGCCCACTACACGTGCGCCTATTATTTTGGCAACGATAGCCGATTTTATAAGACCTTGGGCATCTATGACTATATCGTAATTGTTCTTTGCTATTAATTTTAGTTTATCTAACTCTTTAAAAATATTTGAAAATGATTTTTTGATTGATTTGAGATTTATTTTATAGACCGTATCTATTTGTGGATTATTTTCTAAAACACCGCTAAGTGACTCTTCAACTATCCAGTCTATAGAGGCACTTGGGAATTTAGCTTTGATAAACTGTAAAACTACCATAGTATGAACAATATCACCGATAGCACTAAGTCTTACAATAGCTATTTTCATATAAAAACTCCGTTTTTATTCGTCAGTCGTAAATCGTAAAGAAAAATACTACTCACTACTCACTACTCACGACCAATCTAAGCCCTATCGGCACTTCTAACTTATCGATATTTTCTCTTATAAAATACGGTATATCACCATCGCTTATAGTTAATTCGTTTCTTTCCAAGGCATACTCATACTTTCTACGCCCATAGTCGCTATTTAAAGCCACATTTAAACTCAACATAAAGCTAAGCCATTGCACAATCCAAGTATCTGGTAAAAGCTCTTTATATTCATACAAATCATCACTAGTAGGCAAGTCGTTTGTAGAAAACTTTATCATATGGGCAATCAAAACCTTATCACTATGACTAAATCCGTAATTTAGACCATTCAAAATAAAATCAAAGCTATTTTCACTATATTTATAAAAATTCAGCGTTGTACCAACACTATGAAGCTTAGAAGCAACGACAAGTAGCGAATTATATTTAGTGTCAAGATTATGCAAAGGCTTCAATGCTTGAAAAATTTTCGTAGCATTATTGCCAAGATAAGCCGTTAGTTTGCCGTCAAGCTCAAATCTATCTATAAAGGTTCTTACACTCAAATTAAAGTTTTCAGGGAATTTATCGTTTTGGTTACGTAATAAATCACAAAGATATACACCCTCACGTACACCTACACCGCTTGTTACTACACTATCAATATCAAAATAGGACAAGATTGTATTAAAGATAAAAGCACCCTCTTTTATAGTATCGTATCTATCTTTTTTTACACCTAGTTTTCTAAGTTCGCTCTCATTTTTTGCATTTATTATATCTTCAAAATAGCTTTTATGTTCTTTGTATTTATAATCAAATCCGTGAAGTACGTCAAGAGGATATTCCATATCATTCATAAAAAGCTTACTAATAGCCCTTATACTACCTCCGATACCGACAACCGTCGAAATATCTTGCATATGTTCCGGAGATACTTTTTTGAGTTCACCCAGTATATACTCTTTTGCACCTTGCATATCGTCTTTATAGAAAAAAAGCTCTTTTAATCTAACCGTACCTATATCAAGTGAGATATAATCCACTATTTTTTTGTTTTTGACAATAGCAAACTCTGTACTTCCACCACCTATATCGACCGTGACGAAATTGTCGGTATGCAGAAGGTTAAGTGCGGCAACACCGCCGTAATACGCCTCTTTAGAACCGTCTATAACTTTTATATTAAGTCCAAGCTCTTTACTAACACGAGAGACAAATTCAGCTTTATTAGGTGCATCACGAAGTGCAGACGTAGCAACACAAAGAATTTTTCTTGATTTTAGAGCATTTGAAATATGCAAAAAAGACTTTAAAGCCTCAAATGCTCTTTGCATAGGAACTTGTTGTAAGTTACCGCCGTTTTGATAGCACCCTTCACTTATCTTAACTTTACATTTACTCTCATTTATCAGGTGAAAACCGAAACGACTTGTTTTTTTGAGTACCACCATCCTCATTGAGTTTGACCCAATGTCAATGATAGTTGTAATTTTTGCCATAATCTAAACTATACCTTACAGGTCTTCTTCTTGAAGTTGCTCATATTTAAATCTAAGCTCTTCCATTGTCTCTTCATTATCAGGATCAAGTATAATACAATCAACAGGACAAACCTCTATACAAGCAGGCTCTTCATAATGTCCTACACACTCCGTACATCTATCAGGGTCTATAACATAAATCGGATCACCCTCTTCTATAGCAACATTCGGACATTCATCTCTACATGCATCACAAGCGATACATTCATCAGTTATCATTAAAGCCATCTATAACCTCATTAATATAATTTTTAATATGGATTTATACCTAAAGTTCTTTTATAATCTCTTTAAGTTTGGAAAAAATTTCTTTTTCTTTTGCAATCAAAAGAAATTTACCGTTTTCAAATCTATGTAAATCTTGCGTCAAAAACAATCCTGCTTTGAGGTCATAATCTCTCATTTTACCGCCAAAAAGGACGAATTGACAGTTGTGAGCATTTGCCAATGTAAGTGCAACTGCACCAGGACTACGGAACTTAATACCAAGTTGTGTCAATTTTGCACAAATCTGCGGAAATTGGTAAGAACGCTCAAAAATACCAAATTTCGGATTTGAAATTTCAAAAGTTTCTATGGTATTGCTATTTGCTAAATTATAAACTTTTTTCTCTGTTCCATCATATACCAAACACTCACCGTTACAAAAGTTTCCTATTACGGCAAGTTTAATCTCTCCATTTACCTCATAAGCCACTGAAGAGCCGAAATACGGCAGTCTTGCCATAAAATTATCGCTACCGTCTATGGGGTCTATTATAAATTGTGAATGTTGAATTTTAAATGTTGAATTAGAAGCAATGTAACCGCTTTCTTCGGATAAAATATCACCGTACGGTAAAAGGTGTTTTATGAAGATATTTTCAGCTTTTATATCCATAAGAGCAGAGTCATCTCCACCTGCTCCTATAATACCGCTATAACCGAAATCTTCAGCCGTTAAAGAGTTGTTTATATATTCATAAATCTCTTTATTGGCACTTAAAACAGCCTTTATTATATCCGTCATTACTTTAATAGTTCAACTATTTTAAGTGCTGCATTTCTTCCGTCAGCCGTAGCAGTAACAGCCAAATCAGCACCTCTTACGGCATCACCGCCTGAGAAAATCTTAGGATTTGATGTTTGGTAGTTTTCGTTTGTTTTGATACCGTTCCATTTATCAAGCTCCAAACCGCTCTCTTTTATAAATGTAGGCAATTCTTGATCAAATCCTAATGCGTAAATGATAACATCAGCATTTTCTACGTATTCACTTCC
The DNA here is from genome assembly GCA_002421845.1 of Epsilonproteobacteria bacterium UBA6211. Classification (GTDB taxonomy): domain Bacteria; phylum Campylobacterota; class Campylobacteria; order Campylobacterales; family Arcobacteraceae; genus UBA6211. The sequence continues at coordinate 4,263 of DISL01000052.1, forward strand.
TGCTACGTTGATAAGATTACCTCTTTTTGAAGTTGAAAAATCAAGCTCAGTTTTGATAAGCGCAACACCGGTTGCAACACCTTTTGAAGAGATTATTTTCGTAGGGCTTACGTTGAAAACAAATTCAACACCCTCTTCTTTTGCATTTACAACCTCTTTTTTACTTCCAGGCATCGTGCTTTCGTCTCTTCTGTATAGACATTTTACACTTTTTGCACCCTCACGAACGCTTGTACGTACACAGTCCATAGCGGTATCTCCACCACCTATTACGACTACGTTTTTATCTTTTACGTCTATAAAGTTTTCTACTTTCATACCGAAGTTTCTTTTTTGGATAGCAGTTAAAAACTCCATTGCCAAATGTACGTTTGAAGCATTTTCACCTTCAAGTCCTGCAGTTTTACCTTTTGTAGCACCTATACCTACAAATACTGCGTCATAACCGTGAACTAGCTCATCAAAGCTTTTATCTTTTCCTATTTCACAGTTTAGATGAAGTTTCATACCTGCTTCTACAAGCCAATCTATTCTTCTTTGAACTTTTGATTTATCAAGCTTAAATCCAGGTATTCCAAATGTAAGAAGTCCACCTGCACGTCCTGCTCTTTCAAACATCTCTACGCTCACACCGTTTCTAATCAAAAACGTAGCAGCACTAAGTCCTGCAGGACCGCTTCCTATAATAGCTACTTTTTTGCCCATAGGAGATACTTTTGGGAAAGTAGGTTTGTATCCGTTTTCAAACGCTTTTTCATTTACATAAGTTTCCACCGCACCTATCGTAATAGCACCGTGGGTATCGTTTAGCGTACAATCACCTTCGCAAAGTACGTCATGTGGACAAATCTTACCTAAAATTTCAGGAAACGGAGATGTTTCGTTTGATAATTTAAACGCAAGTTCCAAATCGTTGCTTGCAATTTGCTTTAACCAACTAGGGATGAAGTTATGCAACGGACATTTGTTGTGACAGTAAGGGTCACCGCACCCTATACATCTACTTGCTTGTCTTGTAGTTTCATTGTCGTTTAAAAGTTCATATACTTCATCAAAATCTTTTATTCTTTGTAATACATCCCTTTTTTCAGGGTTTCTTCTTTTTATATCGGTAAATTTCAACATCTCTTAGTCTCCATCCGCAGGATTTAACGGTAATACAGTCATATTTTTCGGTTTAACCAACCAAAAGTTTCTAATCTCTGCTCTAAAGTTTTCCAACATACTTAAAGCTTTTGCACTTTGCGTTTCGTTTACGTAATCACGTAAAAGTTTTTTGAGATAAATTCTCTCTCTTTCCGTATCATCCGTATCTATTCTTATAGCCTCTATAAGCTCTTGGTTCATTTTATCTATAAACGTATGTTTTTCATCATAAACAAAAGCTAGTCCACCCGTCATACCTGCACCGAAGTTGATACCCGTATTTCCAAGGATTACGATAATACCGCCCGTCATATACTCACAAGCACTATCCCCCGTACCTTCTACCACGGCTATCGCACCTGAGTTTCTAACTGCAAATCTCTCACCTACTCCGGCTCTTACATACAATTTACCGCCTGTAGCACCGTAAAGACAAGTATTACCTGCTCCACCGAAACTTTCACCTTGGAGTTTTGGAGTGATTACTATTTTACCGCCGTGCATACCTTTACCCACATAGTCGTTTGCAGCACCGTCAAGATACAAACTCATACCTTTGCTCAAAAACGCACCAAAAGATTGCCCTGCAGTACCTTTTAGATTTAGTGTAATAGAATCCTCTTTAAGCCCTTCATCACCGTAATATTTAGCAATATGACCTGAAATCAAAGCACCGAAACTTCTATTTAAGTTACAAATATCTGCACTCATTTTTATAGGAGTTGTAGGGTTTTCTATGGTTTTATGTACTTTTTTTAGTATCTCTTTTTCAAATTCGTTTTTATCAAACGGTTCATTTGAGCTTACTTGACAAGTATCTACACCGTCAAGTTTTCTTAAGATATTACTAAAATCAAACTTCTTAGCAAATTCATCGTCTATTACTTTTAGTAAATCGCTTCTACCGATTACTTCTTGTAAAGATTTATATCCTAGAGTTGCTAGTATTTCACGTACTTCTTCAGCTATAAAGGTAAAGTAAGCGATAAGTCTTTGCACCGTACCGCCGAAATGTCCTCTTAGGTCTTCATCTTGAGTAGCAACACCCACAGAACATTTGTTTGTATGACAAATTCTTAAGATTTTACATCCAAGAATAGTAAGTGCAGCCGTACCGAAAGCATAACTTTCAGCACCAAGCATAGCAGCTTTTACCACGTCAAGTCCCGTTTTTAGTCCACCGTCTGTTTGAAGATGTACCATCTCTCTTAGGTGGTTTGCTTTTAGGGCATTGTGTGCTTCAGAAAGTCCAAGTTCCCATGGGTTACCTGCGTGTTTGATAGATGTAAGAGGAGCTGCCCCAGTACCGCCGTCACCACCGCTTATGATGATTTTATCTGCATAAGCTTTTGCAACACCGGCTGCTATTGTTCCTACTCCGATACTTGATACAAGTTTTACTGCGATTACCGCTTCAGGATTTACTTGTTTTAAGTCGAAAATCAACTGTGCCAAATCTTCGATAGAGTAAATATCGTGATGCGGTGGAGGTGAAATAAGTGTCACACCAGGAACCGTATGTCTTAGTTTTGCTATAAGACCCGTTACTTTATATCCTGGTAATTGTCCACCCTCACCAGGTTTTGCACCTTGGGCTACCTTGATTTGAAGTTCTTCAGCATTTCTTAAATACCCTGGAGTTACACCGAATCTTCCAGATGCAACTTGTTTGATTTTTGAGTTTTTGATAGTTTTAAATCTAGCTTTATCTTCACCACCCTCACCGCAGTTGCTTTGTCCGCCTATTGTATTCATAGCGGTAGCCAAAGCTTCGTGTGCTTCAGGAGAGATAGAACCAAGACTCATAGCTGCACTAGCAAATCTTTTGAATATTGCCTCTTTTGACTCTACTTCATTTAGTTCTATAGATTTTCTATCGCTTGAAAACTCAAAAAAGTCCCTAATCATTTTGTTTTTTCTAGTTTTTACCATATCTTTTAGGGTATTAAAATCGGTAATACTATCAAAATCGGTAGCTTGTTTGTTGTGCATTGCTTTTGTAATAGCAGGACCGTAATCGTGATATTCACCACCGTCTATATATTTATAAATACCGCCTAGATTTAAAGGCAATACGTGGTTATTGTCATAAAATGCGTTGAAATGTGCCTTTTCAAGTCTTGCTTCGATATCGGCATATCCAAGACCGGATAAATCGCTATGACTTCCCGTAAAACACTCATCTACTATTTTGTCGTTTAGCCCAAGTACATCAAAAAGCCCAGAGTTTCTATAACTTGCTATAGTAGAGATACCCATTTTTGACATAATTTTCAAGATACCTGCATTTATTGCTTTTTGACTATTTTTTAGTTTTTGTTGCATTTCATATACAGACAACCCTTTTCTATCGTTAAGTGCAACTATTGAAGCATATAACATATAAGGATAGATAGCAGCTGCACCGTATCCTATAAGTACCGCAGCACTGTGAGCATCATAAACTTCACCTGTAACTGCAACTATAGATACGTTATGTCTTAGCTTGAAGCCTGTTAGGTATTGGTTGATATATCCCACAGCCATAGCCATAGGGATAATCTTGCTTTTTTCATCTACTGCTCTGTCATCTAGTATTACTATGCTTACACCATTTTTAACACTTTTAACCACTTCATCACCGAGAGCTTTTAGTGACTTTTCAAGGTCTTTTGTAAATGTAGTAGCAAAAGTTTTTTTCTTATAGTATGAATCATATCTAGGATGTGTTTTATCACCGAATGATTTTAAAATATCAAAGTTCTCTTTCATAAGTATCGGTGAGCTTGATTTCAATCTTTTTGCATATACCGCATCTTCTTCAAGAATATTGTGGATTCTACCAAATCCAGTATTTAAACTCATTACGACTTTTTCTCTGTACGGGTCGATAGGAGGATTTGTAACTTGAGCAAATTTTTGTCTAAAAAAATCTGTAAAATTTCTTTGAACTGTAGAAAATGCAGCCAAAGGAGTATCATCACCCATACTTCCTACAGCCTCTTTACCATCTTTTGTCATAGGCTCTATTACTTGGTCTATTACTTCGTAAGTGATATTGAAAAGTTTTTGTTTTTTCTCTATTGCATCAAATTTATACTCGCTTATATCAAGGAAAGAATCCTCTATATACTCTTGTAGATATTCCATATCATGGCTCAACCATTTTGAGTAATTTTGAGATGATTTAAGATAGTTATTTATATCTTTGTCTTTTAAAACTACGCCGTGTTTTAGGTCTAAACCTATCATCTGACCGCCTGATAGTCTTCCACGCTCTACGATATTTTCTTCGCTTATATCGATGGTACCGTATTCACTTGTGATGATTATTCTATCATCTTTTGTGATAATATATTTGGATGGTCTTAGACCGTTTCTATCAAGTACACAGCCGATATATCTTCCGTCAGTTAAGCTTATAGCAGCTGGGCCGTCCCAAGCCTCTTGAGCTGTTGAAGTGTATTCATAAAACGCTCTCAAATCACTATCCATATGCGGTGCATTTTGCCATGGAGCAGGAACTAAACTTCTAGCAGCTTTGAAGAAATCAAGACCGTTTACAATCATAAATTCAAACATATTGTCTAAACTTGCACTATCACTTCCGCCGTCTTGTAAAATAGGGAAAATTCTTTGTAACTCTTCATCGCTAAATACGTTTGATTTGATATTTTCAGATTTTACTTTTACGTTGAATCTATTTGCTTCTACGGAGTTTATCTCACCGTTATGAGCTATACTTCTAAAAGGTTGAGCAAGTCTCCATTTTGGCAATGTATTTGTAGAAAATCTTTGGTGAAATAGTGAAAAAGTGATAGCAAAATCAGGGTCTTTTAAGTCTGTATAAAACTCTTTGATATGCGTAGGCATCAAAAGACCTTTATAAGATATTACTTTTGATGAAAAGGTCGGGATATAAAAACCTTCTTTGTTTTTTAGTTCATGTTCGCACTCTTTTCTCGTCAAATAAATCATAGCATCAAATCTATTTGTAGAAACAAGTGAATTTGGTGTAACAAATACTTGAATAATATTTGGCAACGTATCAAGAGCAAGTTTACCTAAAGCATCTTTATTTACAGGTACGATTCTAGTAAATAATACTTTTAAATCGTTTCTAGCACAATGCTTTTTAAATGTCTCTATGTCTTTCATCTCCGGTGCAAAAATCATTGCAACCGCATACATATTAGGTAAATCTACACCGTTGTTCAGAGCTACTTTTCTCATAAAATTATCAGGCATAGAAAGAAGCAGTCCACAACCGTCACCGCTTTTACCGTCAGCTGCTATAGCACCTCTGTGCATCATACGCTCTAGCGAAGTTATAGCATCTTGAAGGTTTTGATGAGTCGGTTTACCTTTTAGACTAGCAAGGAGTCCAAAACCACAGTTATCTCTAAAAGAAGTTAATAAATCTAAATTACATCCCATTTTCGTCCCTTTGATTGACAAGTTTGCAATGTTACAAATTTGTCATAAATTGCGTGATTATACCCAAATTTTGTGATTTTTTGGACTGCAAACTGTATAAAAAATATACATTTTACAAAAAGCCCATTTTATGGTTATATTAAGAACCAAGCCCCATTAATAAACTTCATCATGCGTACCTATATCAATAGGTATAATCTCTTTATCTTGAAGTATAAAATCTATTACTACTCTATATTGCATATTGATAGACACGCTATGATAGACTCTAAGTTTACCTTGTAATTTATGAAGCCTTAAAGATGGGTGATATGGGTCTATCTCAAGCAGTTCGATTGTTTTTACGTACCTATCCAATATATCAGGATGTTTTTTGATAAACTTTTTTAGCTTCTTAAAATATTCATCGGTTTGAATTATTTTATAGTTCATCCATCAGCTCTTTGATATGTTCTGATGCCGTTTGTACTTTGTATCTACCCTCTTGTATATCTTTCATTACTTTCATATGTGCGATATCAAGTTCATTTTGTCTAAATTCATTATATCTCTCAATATCTAGCACCACATATTTATTTTTGCCACGAACATTGATAAACAACTCATCAGCCTTTTGCAACATATCACCGAATATTGAAACACCGTTTGTTTTCACTTCATTTGCGGTTATTGTCATAATAGTATCCTTAATAGTACTTTTAAAAGTATTTTATCAAAAAAAACTTAAACCACTCTTGTATTTATCACCTAATTCACTTGATGATTGAATTCAGGTACTATCTCTTTTAACTTAGTCAGTTTATCTTCACAACTAATAAGCTCAAAAATATCATGATTTAGCTGTGCTATATCATACTCGGTTTTACCTGCCACGGTTATAGACTCATAGTCTGTCTGTGCGTCCGTGTCGTCTATCAAAAGCTCTTCATATAGCTTCTCACCGGCTCTTAGCCCCGTAAACTCTATCTTGATGTCATCACGTCCGCTTAGTTCACACATTTTTTGAGCCAAATCCACTATTTTGACAGGCTCACCCATATCAAGGATAAATATCTCACCGCCTTTACCGATACTTGCAGCTTGAAGTACAAGTTCACAAGCTTCAGGAATAAGCATAAAATATCTAGTAATATCAGGATGTGTTACCGTGATAGGTCCTCCTGATGCAATTTGAGCTTTGAACTTAGGTATTACGCTTCCGCTTGACCCTAGAACATTACCGAATCTTACGGCTACTATTTCCGTATTTTCAGGGGTATTGATATTCTGTGCATATAACTCACAAATACGTTTTGTGGTACCCATTACATTCGTCGGGCGAACCGCTTTGTCCGTAGAAATCAGAACAAACTTTTTGACATTGTGTTTTATGGCACAATCTATAGCGTTTTTTGTACCTATTACGTTGTTTACTATTGCTTCCGTTATATTTTCTTCCACAAGCGGTACATGCTTGTAAGCTGCTGCGTGTATAACGATGTCCGGCTTGTATTTATCAAAAGTTTTATCTAGCATATCTTTATTTACCACAGATTGCATGATATGTATCGGATTATAAATAGCCAGTTCTTCGCTTATGGCATATAAATTGTACTCACTATGGTCTAGTAAAATAAGCTGTCTTGCACCAAATCTTGCACACTGACGGCTTATCTCGCTACCTATACTTCCCCCTGCTCCGGTGATAAGGACTTTTTTGTTTTTGATGAAATTTTGAATTAGTTTTTTATCCAAATCTTTTGGATGACGTGCAAGTAAATCCTCTACGCTTATGTCTTTTAGTTGTGTAGAGTAGTTTTTATCCATAAGCATATCACTCAAAGAGGGTAAAATTTTGATTGATTTGAAATAAGGGCTTAGTTTGTCATATATCTCTTTTACTCTTTTTGTAGAAGCAGACGGCATAGCAATGACAAGCAAATCCATTTTTCCATTTTTGGAAATTGTCTCTTTTAGCTCATCTTTGGATAAAATCTTGATACCGTCAATAGAGCGTTTATGTAATATTGCATCATCATCTACAAAGTATGTCACCTTATACTCACTATTTCTAAACTCTTCTTCAAGTTTGATACCTGCTTTTCCTGCACCGTATATCACTACCGATTTTGTTTTGAGAGTTCTTGACCTATTTATAATATAATGGTACGAATACATCAAAAAATTGATAGCAAATAAATACAAAAATAGCTCAGATATTAAAAGTACCAATACAACTTTGCCGTATAAAAAAGGAGCGTAAACAACAAAAGCTACTATATACACTATACTTTTTATGATAAAAGTACGCTGTGTAGCCTTGCTCCAGCTGAGAGAATAATCTTTGAAAATAAAAAATGAAGCCAACATCCTAACACCCATCACAAAGAAAACAGCTTCCATAATAAATGCTTTTTTGAATATAAAAAAAGTCCACCCAAAAGTGATAAACGTCAGAGTTATAATCACAAGAAAGTTAAGTATTCGTTTGTCTATCATATTATTTGTGTCCTAATAAAACTATCAATTTTAGTCATGAAATTATATTTTATAATTCATCTAGCAATATAGTCTTAACTATTTGGGCATTCAATAACTGCTTATCTGAAGTTACCAATATAGCGTTCTCATTAATGGCACTAGATACGATAATACTATCAGGTAGTTTCAACTTCGATTGTTTTCTTATTTGAATAGTCAACTCTTTTATGTCAGACGTTAGTTCCACTGATTGAAAATTACTCAATGCCATCTTTAAAATTTTTGCATCAACATCGGTTAAATTTGAGTATGATAACAATTCAATCTCAGTGATTACGGATACCAAATAAATATTTGATGGAAATTTAAAACCATTATTAAGTGCATAAATTATCGTATTAGTATCAAGAAGATATTTTTGCACTATCTATCCCACTCATCTCTTATATTTTGTTGCCATCTCACAGGATCTTTGATGCTTTCAAAAGATTTTACTTTAAATTTAGCAAAATCTATTTCATGATTATTTACTGTTTGATCATATCTTTTATCTTCTATAATTTCCAATTCGTTAGTTTTAAGATTTTTTAATAAAAACATTAAATGAGTATATACACTATCCCCAACATTCAATTTGATTGTATGCATAAAAACCCCCTAATTTTTAGATTATTATATCAAGTTTTAACTAAACTTAATCTTCTTGATATAACACTATTCAAACCTTTTTTTATTGTCTACATATTTCATACTAAGAGATAATACCATAATAGCTATAAAAAAAGCCAAAAACACATTATGTAACAAATAAACTATTGCAAATAAACTTAAATTTATCATTATAGAAAAGTTTGTAACTTTATAATGACTCCAACCTGCTTGTGTGAGTCTTTGATATGCGTGTTTTTTGTGAGCTTGAGATAATTTCTCACCGTTTAACTTACGTCTTATTAAAGTCACTGTAGCATCAAACCAAAACAATCCAAACAAAATTATCCATATCAAAAGATTTGTTGATTGCTCATTTGCATAATACAATGTGATTATTGCTATATTGTACCCAAGAAGCGTACTACCAACATCTCCCATAAAAATCTTTGCTTTATTCCAGTTCCAATACAAAAACCCAAGTACGGCAACGGCAAGTACACCAAAATAAGCATCACCTACAAGCATAAGACCTGCTACACCCAAAAATACAAACATACTACCTACATATCCGTTGATACCGTCTATGAAATTCGTAAGATTGATATACCAAACTATAAGTAAAAAAGCAAAGATGTTCGTAATAAACTGATTTTCTATAGTAAATAATCCAAGGTCTATACTTTTTAGACCTCCGATAGCGACCAAACCTAGCACGGCAACTGCTGATTGTATGACAAGTCTTATTTTTGGGCTAAGCTCATACAAATCATCAAAAAAACTCACAACCGATATCAAAATACCTGCACTAAATGCATAAAAAAGAGACGTATCTATACCATCCGTAATATATAAATAACAAAGCCCCACAAACCAAGTCAAAGCAATAGCGATTCCTCCACCGTGAGGAGTAGGTACGGTATGACTACTTCGCTCATTTACTTGTGCTACAAGTGATTTTTTTATTGCATACTCTTTGATAAAGTATGTTAGAAAAAATGAAAGTACAAATAGTATTAAATATATCATATTCTATCTTTCAAGTTTTCATACACTTTATTATTCTCTCTTTTACCTACACTTACGACATATACTATTATCTCTTGATCTTTAACCTCATAAGCAAGTCTAAAACCGGAACTCCTTAATTTTATTTTATAAACATTTTCATAGCCACTTAATTTATCTTTTGGTACTCTTGGATTTTCTAATCGTTCTTTTAGTTTTTTATGAAACTGCACTTTTATAGATTGGTTGAGATTTTTCCACTCTTTCAAAGCTTTTGGATGAAAATCAAGAAAGTAGCTCATCTAGCTCTACTCTTATTGGTTTTTCATTGTCTTTAAGTCTTTCCTCAAGCTCTTTGCTTAGGTAGTAATCATCCATAACTTCCATCATCTTTTCATACAAACTTGCTGGAACTAAATAAGCAGAAGCTACATTATGATTGAGTATAGCTATTGCTTCATCTCCAGCATCTTTGAGTAGTTGAGTTGGTGATTTTTTAAGTTCAGTTATACTTGCTGTATAGTTTGCTAATATTGGTTGCATATATCACTCCTTATTTAGTATTTTTTATTGTACTATTTTTCATACTTTATTGTCAATATATATTATGTCATAAATGATTTGATGGCTTAATATCAATCACGAAGCCCAAGAACTCTTTTTTGGTGGTGAGATATCTCTATCATTTCACTACCTTGTACAAATTAATTTACAATTATCTTAATTTACTAAAATTTGTAAAGTAATTTATACAATTATTCACCATTTATCATTAACTTTATTCCATCTTCCACGCTATAAGGATTTTTTAGGTTTAATTTCTCTTTTGTGATACTGTTATCTACCTCTAAACTTCCATAAAGTCTTTTATGAAATGATGGCTTAACTAGCTCTAATAAACTTTCAAAAAATGGTATCTTGACAAGATATATCTTTTTATCTAAATTTTTTGCTATAAGTTCTATTAGTCTTGAAGTGCTAATAGCTTCATCATCAGAAGCCAAAAATATTCCTGATTTTT
>DISL01000032.1 GCA_002421845.1 Epsilonproteobacteria bacterium UBA6211
GTTTCAATCCCCTTAGAATCGGGTCATATTGTATTGATATTAAATAGTAGAATAGTAAATAGATTAAGTGTTTCAATCCCCTTAGAATCGGGTCATATTGTATTTTAAACAAAATAAAGCACTATTCCAAGTTGCAGTTTCAATCCCCTTAGAATCGGGTCATATTGTATTATAGTCTTTTTTACACCATGGGAGGTGTTATTGTTTCAATCCCCTTAGAATCGGGTCATATTGTATTTATTTGACAGACCAATAAGGATAAACCGATGAAAGTTTCAATCCCCTTAGAATCGGGTCATATTGTATTAAAGGCACATCCCAAGCCTTAAAAACAGGACTGTTTCAATCCCCTTAGAATCGGGTCATATTGTATTCTTTGACACACAAGAAATTATCGCAAGAGATATGGTTTCAATCCCCTTAGAATCGGGTCATATTGTATTTGAAATGGGATGTAATAGATACATATACAAGAGCGGTTTCAATCCCCTTAGAATCGGGTCATATTGTATTTGGAACAAGTACAAAAATAGTTAATTTACTTAAGTTTCAATCCCCTTAGAATCGGGTCATATTGTATTTATCTTACAAAAGAAGAAAGGCTAAAGCTCTTATGTTTCAATCCCCTTAGAATCGGGTCATATTGTATTAAATGTAAAATGGAAAAATACGACTTAGACAAATTGTTTCAATCCCCTTAGAATCGGGTCATATTGTATTATAATTGGACGGTGTGCCCTGTAAATGCAGGAGAGTTTCAATCCCCTTAGAATCGGGTCATATTGTATTTATAGTTTGTATTGGTGGTGTAGAAACTCTTAGTTTGTTTCAATCCCCTTAGAATCGGGTCATATTGTATTTAAAAGAGGGGTTTTAAGATGACTTGTGCAGCGGTTTCAATCCCCTTAGAATCGGGTCATATTGTATTACCTGCAAAATTTCTTTAAAGGAAAATGGGTTGTAGTTTCAATCCCCTTAGAATCGGGTCATATTGTATTAGCTCTGAGTAGCGTATTTATCGATAGTTCTATTTCTTAAATCAAGCTTATATATTGAAAAAAAGCAAATATTAAGATAAAAATACCTATAACATACCATAATCAGCTCCTACACAATCTTAATAAAATCTTAAATATTTAAACATTGGATTTTAAAAAGAACTAAGTAATTGTACACAAAAAACACTTATGTTATTATAAAAGGATCATTTAGATTGATGGCTATACCTGCATAAAAACCGTTGTTTTTTATGGTATATATTTTTACATCATCTTCTTTTTCATTGATTCTTAGTTTTAGTTCTTCTTGTATTTCCAAAAACTCTTGAGCATTGGGACTTTGCAAATAATATATGCTATATTGGATTCTAAAAGCGACTTTTTCTAGATATTTTGCTACTTTGGCAAGTCTTTTTTCATCGCTTATATCATAGCAAATAAGATAATTCTTTGTTCTTTTCATAATCTTTTGTACCTCTTGTATCGTGCTACAATATTACCGTTTGCATCTATAAAGTAAATTTTCACATATCTTGATATTGCAAAACATTCACTTATCTGAAGTTTTATATCTTTGTGAATATATAGAGCTTTTAGGTTTAGTACGCCGTAAACTTGGCTTAGTACTCCATCATTTACTTCTAAGTATGTGTTCTTAAGACTAATAGTATTAGTCGGTGTTCTTAGGATAAGATTGTACTTGGTTCTAGTTGTTTCTTCAAGTGGGCTATTTGCTTGTTTACTTTTTTGTTTAGCTTGTTCATAAACGGTTTGAGTATTGTCCATAGTTTTATCCTTGATTGTTGAGTTAGATAGACTCCACCTTTTGCGGTAAAGTCATCTGTTGTTAATGTTTGATTTAGAAATAAGTCAGCTACAAAGTTGTTAATATCCGCTCTCAAAGTCTCTAAAATATCGCTACTTAAAGCAAAATGGTTTCTAAAAGGGGTATGAAGGTAGCTGATACTAGGTTCAAATCCTTTCATATAAAGCTTTGCCGTTATAGTATTGTATCCCAAAGTATAAATATAGCTAAGGGTGGCATTGACTGGGTCAAGAGGTGGGTTTTTGCTTCTATATCCTTTGGTAAGTTTTCGCTCAAATAGGCTAAAATAATGTCCGAAATATTTTCGTGCCGTTGCACCTTCTACACCCATCATAGTGTCTATATCTTTTGCTAGTGCTAGAGCCGTAAGTTCATCATCGATACTCATCACTATATCGTATTTCTCAAGACTCTCTTTATGGGTGGTAAATTTCTCAAAGAGTAAGGCTTTTGCTATCTCTACATTTTTTGATAGGGCTTTGTACTGCAACACTTTTAGTTCGCTATTTTTTGAAATAGCAGGAAGAGTAATAGAAAATTTTTTGCTATCATTACTCAGGAATAGTAATGGTATATTTTCATTTGTTAAATTGAGTATGGTTTTGGGTGTGATTTTGGCACTTTCCGTTAATATGAGCAAATCAATTAGTTTCAGAGGTATGGTATGCTCATTTGTATATACTTTTGCACCTTTTAGCTCTATTTTTTGGTCATTTTTATCTATAATTACGGTATTCATATTATGATGGCTCCTTTATCAAAAAGTAACGGCAATCCTCTACCTAATATAATAGGCTCAGGGTCTATTTCTATTATATTTATTTTGTCTTCTTTTTCTTTTATAATCTTTAATAGTTTGTTTAGCACTTTTTTTGCTTCTGCTTTTGTTAGAGGGGTATGAAGTGCAGACTTTTGACCTCCAAGACTTAGAGGGTAACATATTTTTCGAGTTCGATAGAGTCTTTTATGATCGCTTATATCATAGCATAGTAGGTAGTCTTTTAGCATTTTTGCTCCTTGTAATAAAATATTACAAAAAGTGAGCGAAGACGATATTTCGGTTTAAATGAAAAAAATTGACTTTTAAGTAATTCAATAGACTAGCAAGTGCTAGTCTATAATTTCACAAAGAAGCCAACCAAAGGGTTGTTTATTGATAGACCAGAATGTTGTTTCTTCATCTTTATCTACAAAGCCTCTATTTGTTTTGATCTTTATTTTTCTTATACCATCAACAGTAACTGCTCGAGCACCGCTATATTTACCAACTTTTAGTAAAAATTGGTTTGATTGTAGTGAGAGTTTTTCGTACTTTGATATAAAAGCTTCAGATAGTGAAGCTCTAGTATTTACATCTGTTTGATGATCAAATTGAGATTTAAAAAGTGGCAAATAGTGGTCGTTGCAACTTTTTGCAATAGATGTAAAGTCAAGTTTATCTTTGATAGTGATTTGTGTTTCAAATTCACTTCCTTGCATAATAGCTTGAACTCTTACAGGTATCCCGCTTCTTTCGATTTTTCTTTTTTTATTTATAGCTTCACCTATAAAAGTACCTTGTTTGATGGGATTTGCATCTGCGATAGAGAAATTTTTGAAAAGATTTTGAATTGTTGGTTTTAACATCAACTCTTGAACTTTTTCATAATCTTTTGTTTGCCTAAATAGTTCCTCTTGATAAGCTGTAGAGATTGAGCCTTTGAGTGAACTACCAAGTAAAATGGGTTTTTGCGAGTTTGGAGAGATGTAAGTTTTGGCTATTGTGAAGCTATTGAAAACTTTTTTGCCATCACCTTCTTTATTTACAACTTTGCCAATCCCTTTGTGGTACTCATCTGCTACTGATTTTAATACATTTACCTTTTGAAAAGCTATTTTTTTGGCAACTTCTTTGTTTGCGGCAATAAATCCATAAAGATGAAATCTAGCATCATAAGAGGTGTTTGAGACAATTTTATTAAACTCAGCTTTTTTATCATTATCCAAAGAGGCAAAAAATTCCATCTCATCAAAAATAAACATATAATCTTTTTCTACTATCTTTCCATCAGCTTGTTTTATTTTCATCTTGTCTATTACATAATTTATAGGTTCATAATCTTCACCAGTTCCAATATGAATTGGGCTAATGGCTGTAAGTTTTAGTTTATAGTTTTGCATTAGTTTATCTCCTTTGTTGGGATAAGTATCGCATAGCCTTGATGGACTGTATTTTCATGGCTTGAGTGTCCTTTGATGGCTTTTCCTATATGTGGCTTGGTATAGACTTCTTCAAAAACTACAACTGCTCCACTATTTGCCATAAGGATTGGCTTTTTAAATGGGTTTGTATTAGCAAGTTCTGCTCCGTGTTTGCCAAATCTTGTAAATGGCTCATAGTAGCTATTTTTTATATTTTGACCTTCAAGAACACTTGGAGCTAAAGTGATAAATGTGTTTGAAGATTTAATAAGTTTTACCTCTTCAAGCTCACTAAAACTAAAGAAACCTTTGCCGATACTTGCATTTTTCCCAAATCCCATCTGAGAAATGGTTTGGAGTGTTTGAATTAACTCATCTTTTGAAAAATCATCACTTACTAAGAAGTAGATATCTTTTGGGCTAATGGCACTTTCATTTTCACTATATGGGGAAAAAGTTCCACTATCATCTGTGGTAAATGTTTTATAGTTAAGTGAGTTTTTAACTGTAGCTACTGTTTTTATTTTGTTTCCTGCAATTTCATCTGTGATAGCTTTATTAAACTCTCCGTTTTGAAGTTGAGAAAGTGTAAGCCAGATGTTTTTGCGGTTTTCTTTCTTTTTATCGCTATCTTCACCCAAAAGTGAGCTTGGAAGGGAAGGTTTAGGTAAATAGCCACTTGCAAATCCATCAGACACTACTAAAAATGGATAATCTTCATAGTTTGCAAGTAAACATTCCAATTTCTCATTTCCAAAGGTATATCGAATAGCCCAACACATTTGACCAAATAAAGTATCACCTTTGAGCGAGGTGGCAAAATTTGAGAGTGGGGTTATGGTGGTTTTATATAGTTTCATAGTTATTTCCACTCTTTGTTTGTAAATGTAACCCTTCCATAACCTCTACTTCCATTGCCACCCAAATAGTCATTTTCTACTAATGAAAGTCCAAGTTCTACCATATCTTTTAAAGCTTTTTCATCATCACCATCTAAAACTTTAAGCTTGATGTTAAAATTGAATTTCACACCTGCTGGGACTCTTTCAGTTTGTCTTGGGTATTGTGCTGTACCACTTTTTCTATCTATCACATTTTCATATTTTGCTTCGCTTGTTTTGAGTCCTTCATCGATAAGTGAACAATCACCCACACTAATTCTAGTGATTCCAAAATCCTCTGCATCTTCACCACTAGCACCGAAAATTTTGATTAGATTTGTAGCATTTGTTTTTTTTGTTTGGTCATTGAAAACTGCATCTTTTAAAAATTTCGGGCTAAAAGGTTTACCATCGCTAATCCCTACAAGTCCATAGTTCCACTCTAGTAAGCTTCTAATTTTTCCTTTTAGACTACTTCCTGGAATATAAGGTTTGTTTGTGTTTATATCTTTGATAACTTGATTGTCAATCCCACCTATTTTCATGGTGTCATCACCACCACCTATGTGAAGTCCGCTTAATAGCTTAATTTGTCCGTTTAATGTTAATATTTTCATTTTTATCTCCAGATTTATTTTTTAGAAAAGCCAATTAGGGCTTCAAAGAATAGTTTAAAAATCTCTAGTTTTTTTGGTGAATCAACTTGTTTGATACACTCTTGAATCATAAGTACAAATTCATCATTGACATGGCTTCTGCTTTTTGCATATGCAACTTTTGAATTAAGCATCTTTACAAATGGTAAAACTTCTGCAAAAGGCTTCGTTTTCGATTGTTCATAAAGCTCTAAAACATAATCATAGAAATTTCTCATTTGAGTAGATTTGGTTTCTGGTTTTTTGTTTTGAGCTATTTTTTGAGAAACACTTTGTGCTGTTGTATTAAAAAGTTCCACATCTTTTGTGTAGTCTAAAGTTATTGGAGGAATTGTAGCTTGAGGTCTATCATATCCTCTGTTGTCGCCACCGCTTCTTTGTTGTCCTTGGTTGTTGTTTGGTCGATTGTGGTTAAATCCACCACCTCTATTTTGATTGTTAGTGTATCTTTGTTCCATTTTTAATCTCTCCTTTTGTAGATAAATTCAGATATTTTCATTTTCGACTCTTTTGGATATTTCTCTATCATCTCATCGAGTGTAGAAAATAAAGTTTCGTATTTTTTGTCCATATTTCTTGTAAAGCTATAGTTTAGCTTTGATTTCCAGATAGTAGATAATACATCACCATCGTATTTGACTTTTTTACTCATAGCTATAAAATCAAGAAGCCTATAGGTAAATGCGGTGTTAATCTCAGGAATTTTTTCTAACTCTTCAATAAGACCTAAATCATCCAAATAATCATCCCATTTCACACTTTCATCAAACAATGTTATACCATCTTTTCCATCAAGTGCTTTTGCATCATCTAGTGCTTCTTCACTGAGATGAGCTATGAAATTAATAGGTTTAGAGTGTTTAAACATCACCATCCCCATAGAGATACTAAGGCCACTTCCGCAAATAAATTTCATAAACTCAGCTCTAATCTCTTTTGAGAGTTCTATCACTTCATACCAACTACCTATGATAAACAGGTCATCTCCACCTGCAAAGATTGTATAAACATTTTTATCTTGCATTAGTTTAGAAACTTTAACACTAAAGAAATAATCGACTAATCTTGATAGAAAGTTAAATTTTGCAAAGGAGTTGATGTTTGAATTTTTGAGAAAACTACCCATATTATCAACATCACCCTTGAGGCTCATAAGTGCCTTTGCACCAATGCCATCTTTTCTAGCTCTCTTTTCTAACTCTTCAAAATCAACTATTTTTTTATCATGTGTTTGCACATAAGATTTAAGTGACCATTTGGCATAGCCTCTAAACTCTTCATCATTTGAAATGTCATAGACTATTTCACTGTCTGTATCGATAAAACTTTTGAACTCTACAAAATAGTTGCTATAAATTTTGATGGTTCCTTGACCATCTGTTGTAATTTGTATAGATTCAGCCTTGGCTAACTTTTCACCAAGAGAGATAAAAATATCACAAAAATCACATGATTCATCACTTGACTTATTTTTAAATCTTTTGTTGCACATTTTGCATAGATGGGCATTGTCTTTTGTCTCTATATTAAAAACTGGGTTTTGGTTAGAGAGATTGAATTTTTGGTATTTTTTCTCTTCTACTTTTTTGGCTAGTTGCTCTCTTAAGTTTTGAAATTTTTGCTCTGTAAAATTGCTAGCACTTATGGCTATATAACTAAGTCCGATGCCACTTTGCCCAAAAGTGTTTTCCAAAAACCAGCTATTTAGTTCTTTTTGAATCTCTTGTAGTGTAGTTACAGTTTGAGGTGTATTTGCTGCTAGTATTTCAAATTTACCAGCACTATCACTTACGATGCTAAGCTTACTAATTCCTAACTTTTTACAAATATCAAGAGCTATGACTTTGATAAATATTTGGATAAAAGCAGATTTTCCTCTTAAAATTTTACTTGCTTTCGAAGATGGTAAATCATCAAAAATAAACTGTTGAATCCCAAAAAAATCTCCTGCAATAAGTAGAAATTTATCTTTAGAATAATCTTTGATACTCTCTAAACTCATATCATTTTCATGATATTTTGCTAAAGCTGAAGCAAAAGATGCTGTGGTTTTTAGATGATCATAGAGTGGGATATTTGCCTTAGTGCCATAAGTACTACTTGGTATAAAAGATGTGTATTTTTGAAGTAAAAAATCAAGCCCACTTATAAAATTTACTTTTGGTTTTTTCTTTAAAATAGCAATATCTTTTTCAAATTCAAGCCACAAAGTTTTGTACTCATTTTTGGAGAGTTTCTCTTTTTTAACCCCTATTATAGAATTGCTGTCAAATTTTTTAAGATCAAACACTTTTGATTTGTCAAATGGACTAACAAGAGGGATTTCATAATATTTAAGCTTTTCACCTCTATCATCGCTTTGGTTGTATTTTTCATATGCTTCTCTTTCAAACCCACTAGCAACTCTATCTGAAATTGCTACTATCCACTCTCTTGGAGTTGATGGTTTGTGATGTTTTGCACTTATGTTTTCAAAACTCTCATCTCCTATCATCGTATCTATAAAGCTAAATTCACCCTGTTTGCCGACAACAGATTTAAAAAACTCTGCACTATAGGCACTATGTTGATGAGTAAAATATTCTCCAAACTTTATAGGACAATAGCTACTTAGTTCATAACTATTTTTGGGTAACTCATCACCTGTTCGTTGGTAAAACTTACCAATATCGTGCAATAACCCTGCAAGGGCTAAACTCTCTATATCATTCACATCTTCCTCCTAGTTCAGGTTTGATTTTAATTTTTCCTAGTCCAAAAACGGTGCTTTTACCCACACCTATAAGCTCTCCAACTTTTAAGATATTATAAGTTTCGATATTAAGATTTTTTAGCTTCATCTCACCTATAATTCCACCTAGTTTCATATCTGTTTTTTGGCGATTGCTATACCTTGATAGTTCTTTAAAATGTAACTCTTTTGATACTATTTCACCAATTATTGGATATGGGAATTTTTTGTATTCTTTACCCAATAGCCTCATTTGTCGTTGATAAATTGAATTTACTAGCTCATCTAGTCCTATTTCATCACTTCTAAGAAAAACATTCTCTTTTTTGATGCGAAGTGGTGTAGCAAATCGTAGTGAAATATTTGGATAAAAATTGTCGATAGTAAAAGTTTTGATAAAATTTTGAGGAAGTTTTAGTTTACCATCACTAAAACAATTTTCATCATTTATGTACATATCAAATTTGGAGTATGTTTTTTTCTCTTTGCCTAGACCTATTTGAGTAAGCAACATATGAAACGCACTTACAATATATGGTAGTTTTGCAGTGGCTGAGTCAAATAAATAAAAATCAAAGTTATAAAATTCCCTTCCTAGTTCAAAATCAAATCTGTATTTGTGAAAAGTATTTTTCTCTTCATAAAATTCATGGTATAAGCAGTTTGAGACGGCGAAGCATCCATCGCAGGTGTATGAGGGATTGATACAAGTTACTTTTTTTAGTGCATAGCCCAATGCCCCACGAAGTTGTGACCCTATAAAATATTGCGGTTTATTTTTGATGATAATAGATAGTTTGGTGTAGGTCATATGTCAAATTGCTCCATTTCTTCTTTTGTGACATTGATGAGTAATCTATCTTTTTTTCCACTTTGAATATCGTATATATCTTTGAGATATTGTTCCGAGGATAAATAAACTATATTGTGTCTTTCTTTACTGTTTTTTTGAATAAATCCTAAAAGTCCAGAAATTTCAGCTCTTGTAATATGTTTTCTCATCAAATATGTTGGTATGCAAATCTCATTTTGTCCTTCAATAGCAAAACAAAGCTCAATTTTATCTAGCTGTTTTTTATTTTTAAAGAAATTGATTATTACTAAAATCATAGTAATAAAAGAAAAACAAATTGTTATCCAATCCATCCAAGTAATGACTTTTTCAAACTCCATATTTTCTAAATCTCCTATGTTTAAATATTGATTTTTTTACAATTTGACCATCTTCTATAAATTCAACTACTTCCCGTTTTGTAGTGGCATAGACTGGAATAAATCCAACATTTAAAGCAAATTCTACAATCGAAAATGTTGCACCAAAATCTCCTTGTACCAACACTATATCTCCTTTTTGTAAATTATTTGATAAAAACTTTTTAAATGGTTCTAGATCTATATATTCCAAGTCTGCATCAAAATTACACCATTTTTGTTGGAGTTCACGTGGTAGTACTATAAATTGAGTAACCTTTAAATTTTTGATAGCATCAATTTCTTGTAAATTATTAAGTTTGTGAGAAAATAAAAGTAACATTTTCTTACTCATTGTAAACCTTGTTTTTTTGTTATATTGTTGCATAAAAAGACGAATTCGTTAATACGTTTTAATTTAAATCTATTAAAATCGTTTGATATATTCTTGTAACTCGTTAACAATTTTTCTTCTAAACCTCTTTGGTTCTAAAACTTCAATATTAGGTAACCAAGATTTGATTAAGTTGTCGCAATCTTCGTCATGGGTTACTTCAAAGCTTATTATAAGTGAACCACAAGGTAGTTTCTCTTTGATTTTTTGAGATTGAAGAAAACTTTTTTGTTCAAAATAAACAGCAATTTGAGAATCAACTTTGACAATGACTTCAAATATTTGTCCATCTTCATACCATGCTGAGTGTGTTTTATCTAAAATCTTTTCTATATCTTTGTGTTCTTTTGAGTGCTTATGTGATAGGGCTATTATATCTTTTATTTTACCAAGCATAAAAGTTTTGATTTTAGAATCATTTTCATCTTTTGCAAAAAGATACCAAATACCATCAAATGCTGCTATTTTATAAGGTTCAACTTCTATTCTTTGATTGTCAAGTATAAGCACAATGTGAACTTTATCTTTTATGGCATTTTCTAATCTTTCAATCAAAAATGAATCAATATCTATATCTTGAATATCATCTTGTTTTATATAATATGGATTTATAAAGTTTGTTTTGAGAAGTTTATTAAAAAGTTTTGTTGTAATCTTATCAAAATCACTAACTTCTCTAAACTGAGATAGTGATAGTTGAAGTAAAATCATCTCATCGTTATTTAGAGCCGTTTTATTGAGTGAGTACCCATCTATAAACTTATATTTGTGTTCTTTTGTTTTTTCTATAGGAAACTCTAGCAGTCTATAACTAATATCTTGTTGTATTGTTCTTACACCTACGCTATATTCTTCTGCTAGTTCTTTAACCGTTGGCATTTCATTATTTGATAGTTTTGTTAAAATGCCCATTAACCTAAATATAGTTTTGTCATAGCTAGCTTTACGCTTTGTGCCTGTTGTTTTAAATCTTACTGTTTTTTCCATAAAAATGATTTTATTATTAAATATATTAAATTTACTTTAAGTACGAAGTATCGTGTTCGTTAATAGTTTATATAATTCTGGTAATATTTTAAAACTTAGGAGAAAACTATGGTGAAAAAAAGTCTTATTTATGGTTCAAGTTTAGCAGTAGCTACACTTTTATTTACAGGATGTGGCATAAAAACTCAAGAATATAATGTTTCAGCGGATAATGTATCACAACTAAGAGCTTATGAAGGCATAAAGATTAATGTATCTGAATTTAGTGCAACGAAAGCTGGTGAAAAAAGTACATTATGTAGAATGGCTGAAACAATTACTACACCAAAAGGTGAGTCATTTGAAAAATATATACAAGAAGCATTAGTTGCAGAACTTAAAATGGCAAATCTTTATGATAAAACTTCAAATCTTACAATTAGTGGTAATATAGAAAAAATATATGGTAGTAGTATGATCGGGGATGCTTTTTGGGAAGTATCAGTAACAATAAAATCAAGTAACGGTAAGAGTATCAAAGTTGATACAAAAAGAGAATACCCATCAGCAGTTCTTGCCTATACAGCTTGTAACAATATGGCATCATCATTTAGTCCAACTATTAAACAGTTAGTAAATGATATAATCAATCACAAAGATTTTAAATCTTTGATTACAAATTAGGATGGTTATAATGAAGTTGTTGTCACGATTAGCCTTGATATCTGGAGTATTTATTAGTACTCTTAGTGCAAGTGGTTTTTTTACTGTCAATTATACTCAAATTGATAATAAATTCTATAAAAATGAAGCACAAAATGGTGCTGGATTTGGATTTGGAGCAGTTTATGATACAATGATTGTTAGTCCGTTTGTCGAGATCGATTTTAGTGGAAATGGTTCTAGTACATATAGAAGCACTGCAACATTTGGGATTGAAAAAAATATTGTTGACAACCTAAATATAGGTCTTGGATATGGTTATACACATCTTGTAGCTCATTCACAAACACAAAATGTTGGAACTTTTGTTGCAAAAGCCGAATATCTTATCAACAAAAAGTATATTCTTGGATATAAATACTCTCAAATGCAAAATGTAGCTCCGTACGATAATGCTGCTTTATATAATAATGACAAAAGAGATGTCGATTTGAATACTATTTATATAGGATTTAAATATTAAATTTTGCGTGCCAAGATATTATAACATCTTGGCAACATATTTTTTTTGACTTTCAAGCATATGCCAGCAATTTATCTAAACTAACATCTAATAAATGAAATGTTAAAACCCTTGTCTTTTTAATTCTCTAACAAACTCACTAAGTCCTTGCTCAATTTTTTCTATAGCTGTTTGATTACTCACTGGCACTAGCTGAACCATGCCATTAATAAAATTTGTTTTAAAGATTTGCTCTGTCTCTTTGTGCATTACTATGTCATCGTAATCTTTGTAAAAATCATAGTTTCTTGTAAATTCTTCTGACATAACATTAAATACTTTTTGCTCCATTACTACCTCTCCTTATAAAGTTTATTTTTTACATATTCACTTAGGCTTTTTATCGTTCCGTAGCCTAAATGCTTTTTTGAGATATTTGTAAGTGTTACACCGAGATTATGCAGCTCTTTGATTTTTTCTCTGTCTTTATCGTAGATGCTTCCTTGAATAGTGCCTTTTGGTTTTCCAAGTTTTATCCCCTTTGCTTTTCTAGCTTGCAAGGCTTCTTTTGTTCTTTTGCTAATCAGATCTCTTTCAAGTTGTGCAAAAGCTGAAAATATATTTATTTGGAAGTCTGTAAATGGGTTTTGAACATTAGGTTTTATAAAAAGCTGTTCTTTGAGGATATGAAGATTTACGCCAAGTGCTATGAGTTGATTTACAATTGTTACAACATTTACAACACTTCTTCCTATACGACTAAGTTCAGATACTATTAGATGATCACCAGCTTGTAAAGTTTCAAAAAGCTCATCTATCTTTCTATCTTCATCTTTTTTACGACTGCTCATCTTCACTTCAATAAATTCAACTTTGCCAAGAGAGTTTTTATTTACATAACTGAAAATAGAGTGCTGTTGATTTTGTAAATCTTGTTGGTCTGTGCTAACTCGAATATACCCTATAGTTTTTGCCATTTTTACCTCATTTACTAATTAAGATAATTATAGCATAAATAGTTTTATATTTTTACTATTTATATATACTTTTATTAGTAAAATAAAGAAGTATCTAATGAACATTAAGAAGTAAAAATGAAGCAATTTAATATCTAAACCTAGAGGAAAAAAGATTTAAGTACCAAAAAATGGTATGTAAATTATTCATTTTCGTATCATAGTATATATATCTATTTCAAATTAAGTCTTAACTCATTATAAATCCTATTAAGCGTTTGTTCTTTAACATCTAGCTCTTTAGCTTTGTTTTTAAATTTTGAAAATACTTCTACAATTTGTTCTAAATACTCTTTTGCAATATTCTCTTTTATGGAGTGTTTTTTTGCTAATTGTAAAATATCATTTAAAGTAAAATCATTAGTTTTTCCATTTAAAGAGAGTTGATGATTTTTTGTATATCCAGTTCCATTTGAATAAGTTATATCATATGCTGGGCTTAGATTCCAAATTCCATTTTTATCCATCATAAAAGCGAAGTTTTTAGCATGATCATCTTGATTTCGCCCAACAATATTAAAAATCATTCTTTTAAATTGTTCGTTTACTGCTTGCTGGCTTCCTGTAAGGTATCTTGTGAGTCGTAAGAGTTCATCATAAGAATAATGCATAGGAATATTAAAATTTGTATGGGTAAGTCCTGCTACAGAATGTAAATGTAAAGCTTCACCATTTACTCTATCAAATCTTTTTATGAGGTAATGTGCTAAATTTCCATGACTTAATAACTCAATTTTTGGTACATCTATACCAACCTCTTTTGCCATTTCCATATAAAGGTATTCCAGTTTTGTATAATTACTGCTAGAACCATCATCTCGTGGCATATCAAATTTAATTAAATAGTGGTCAAAATCTTTTTTTAATTCTCTTTTAACACCGCTTGTTATTTCTTGTGTTTTGCAGTTATATCCTATAATTGCTTTAGCTCTTGCTCCTCCTGCACTTGCAGCACTATCCATAAAATTAAGCATTTCATCCACTACTTCAATAGCATCGCCATTTATAATCTTTTTTGCATTTTCATAAAAGTTTTGGAGTTCTATCAGTTCATTGATTTTTTCTTCTATCTTATGAGCAACAGGTTTGTATGTAATAGCCCCTATACTTTTATCTCCTACAAACATAAGCTTTTGGATAACTGTTAGTTCATGGGGTGGAATATTTTTTGATTCAAAATATCTTTCAATTACTTTAGTACCAAATTTATCTGGCAAGGTATCGTGAAAAACTCCTGCTAATCCTTCAAAATATCTATCCTCATTATTTGTATATATACCACTTAATGAAAGTGGCAGTTTTATAGGAGAAATTTCAAGCTTACTTCCCTTAAACTCTCTATCATATTCAAAATATACAATCCCATCTTTAAGTAGTATTGTTCCTATTTTTTTACCAAAAATAAAAGCTTCTACTTCCATACTCATTTATCTATCCTTTTAGGTAATTTATCTTTTTGTTTAATCTCATTAAGAGTTTTATACTCTTTATTTTTAAGTAAGCCATTTAGATTATCAAAAAGTTTCAAAGCAATAAAAAGTTTGATAAGATTTTCAAAAGATATTTTGTAAGAATAGATGAACTGCTTATAAGTAGGCAAAGGTACATTGGCTTTTAAAGCTAACTCTTTTTGTTGTAATTTTTGGATTTTTCTCTCAGTCTCTATTATCTGTACAGCTTTTTCTATTATTTCAAGTGGTGTATATAGTTCTATCATTTTTATCTATCCTAAGTATATTATAATATCTTTAATACTTAGAAATATACACTTATATATATTATAATATACTTAGTAGATATAATAAAACTATTTTCTCTCTTTATAAAAAGGACTATATTGTGAGTAGCCATTCTCATATCGATATTTCGCAAGACTAAGAAGTCCACCAATTATAATTAAACCTATTCCTATAATTTCAAGTATCATAAAAAGCATCTCCTATATTAAAAATACTCTTTAATAGAGTCTCTAAATGATTTCCAGTATGTTGCAAGTAAAGCAGCAACAATCATAATCAAAATAACAAATGCCACATTATGCTCACCACGAACCAATGTAAAAATAAATAGTGCTATCAAAAGCAATAAAAAAGGCATCTTTTATCCTCAAACGAAGCAATTTAATACTCCAAATTTCATTATTCTTTATTTTATCAAAACTTTTCTAAACTATTTTTATAAAAAATAGAGTCATTGTCATGCTCTAGGCTAAACTCTAGTTCAGTATATTTTTGATTTTTGCAATAAAATGTATCATTATCTGTGAAAGTGTGATGAGACATGATATAGCACCCTTGACCTTGTTTTCTTTTCTCTTGACACTCTATTTGGCTTTTATTCATAGCATTTGCTCTTTGGATTAAATATTCATCGATATTCATTGGTGTATTTTTTGTAATTTGGTTTTTTACAAAAAATTTTCCACTGTTAAAAGTACAATATTTATATGCTCCAGTTGCCTTTTCATATTTCCAAGGAGTTGTACCGTTTTCTATAGACAAAATCTCTTTTATTGATTTATCTTTTGAGTAGTTATCATATTTACTACTATTTTGCCAAGTTTTTTGATCGCTACTTTGAGGTTTTTGATGATTGATTAGAAAATATCTTGAATAGGTTTGCATATATCCACCACCTATCATATGATCTCTTCTAAGATCAACATTATCAACCATATACTCTATCTCAAAATCATCACTGGAATTGGTGCATTTCAAAAAGCCATCAAATTTCCCTCTACCTTGCTTTTGCATATCGTTTTTGTAACCTATATAATCAAAACTAAATGCTGTTGGCAAATTTTCAATTGCTGTTATAGAGCCATCACCGTAGATAATATAGCCGCCTTTTGCACTACAGTAAGTTTTTGCATCATCTAGTACTTTTAAAACATCTGTAGCATCTGCTGTTGTAGTTGGTTCGTTAAATACTCTTAACTCAAGTAAAGTTTTATTTGCCATTGTTGCAACTACATCATAATTGCCAACTTCATTAGATCTTTTTTGAATAACATAGTCTCTAAAGCTATTTATTTTATCAATATTTGCAATTTGTGGACTTTGTGAAGCCATACATCCAGAAAAAATGAATGTTATC
>DISL01000033.1 GCA_002421845.1 Epsilonproteobacteria bacterium UBA6211
TTTTCTCTTGACACTCTATTTGGCTTTTATTCATAGCATTTGCTCTTTGGATTAGATACTCATCAATATTCATCGGCTCATTTTTTGTGATTTGATTTTTTACTAAACACACTCCACCGTTAAAAGTACAATATTTATATGCTCTCATTGCCTTTTCATATCTCCAAGGAGTTGTATTATTCTCTATAGACAAAATCTCTTTTATAGATTTATCTTTTTCGTAGCTAATGTATTTACTATTGTTTTGCCAAGTTTTTTGATGATTGATTAAAAAAAATCTTGAATAGGTTTGCATGTATCCACCACCTATCATATCATCTCTTCTAAGATCAACATTATCAACCATGTACTCTATCTCAAAATCATCGCTCGAATTTGTGCATTTTAAGAAGCCATCAAACTTACCTCTTCCTTGTTTTTGCATATCGTTTTTATATCCAATATAATCAAAACTAAATGCTGTTGGCAAATTTTCAATTGTAGCTATAGCACTGTCACCATAGATTATATTCCCACTCTTTGCTTTGCAATAGGATTTTGCATTATCCAACACTTTTAAAACATCAGTTGCATTCACTGTTGAAGTTGGTTCATTAAACACTCTTAACTCAAGTAAGATTTTATTTGCCATTGTTGCAACTACATCATAATTGCCAACTTCATTAGATCTTTTTTGAATAACATAATCTCTAAAGCTATTGATTTTATCAATATTTGCAATTTGTGGACTTGATGAAGCTACACATCCAGAAAAAATAACTGTCGCTGTAATTGCAAACAAACCACTTAAGAGTCTCATTTACTATTTTTCCTTTTCCATCACAACATAAGTTTCATCTTTAATTTCAAAAGTTCCTTTATATCTCCATCCTTCTGCATACATGTCTTGGATTGTAGAAAAGGATTTTTCTTCGCATATAACTTTACTGTTTGCATAGCCGATACCATTTTTAAATTGACATAGTGTTACCTCTGTAGCACTTGAAATTCCAACTAATACTAAAAAAGTAAAAAATATTTTTCTCATTACCATCTTCCTTTTGTTGTGTCGTACATTTCAAAAAAGTGTTCCGTTTGTTTGTAGAATTTTTTAGTTTCATTACTTGCTTTTATATCTGCTTTGAATAAAGAGAAAACCAAAGGCAACCAAATTACAATTTTTGCAAAACCATTATCTGTCAATCTTGTTATAAAATTAACTGCACTTGCCAAATCTGAAATTACAATATAACCTACAAAGATGACAAGTAAAAAAAATAGAAATAAAACATACCCAATAATCGCTCTTACAAAAACAGTTAAAAAATAATCTTTAATGGTAATCATTTTTATTCTCCAAGTTCTAATTTCATAAATATATTATAAAAATATTTTGCTTAAATAATATTTCACTATAGGGAATTTTATTAATTAAATCTATCCAATATAATCTTTTAAAAAAGTTACAGGATTTTTTAATAGAAAATTTACAAGATATATCAAAAGAAGAAATACAGGATTTGCATCGAATAATAGCCAACAATGTTAGGACAATAAGAAAACAGAAAAATATCTCACAACTAAATCTAGCTCATTCTATTGGGCATAAAACTGTTAGTACAATTGCTAAGATTGAAGCTGGACATGAAAACAAACATTACAACATAGAGCAACTATATAAAATTGCAAAAATACTTCAAGTTGATATTAGAGATTTTTTTACACTCTCAAAATAATTCTGTCTGACACTATTCACTGTCGTTCATATATAGTCTGATTTAGTCCCCTAAAAGGGACAAATTTATTGTATTATATTGCTTGATTTTGTCCCCTACAAAAAAATGCTTACTAAGTTACTTCTTCAAAATAGCCATTTTAAGGGCTATTTGAGGAATTAACAAAAAAAATCGTTACAGAATTTGGCAAATTTTACACTCAATTTGTCCCTTGAGACAAAACCTTTACAAAAATTAGTGCTACAAAACACCATTTGAAGGCTTTTTTCACGATATAACAAAAATTTTCCTTACTCAAATAGTCATTTTTTTATATTTTGAGATAATTAGTATTTAAGAGCACATATATCTATTTTTGAAAGACTTTTTGCAATATTTCTATCACTTGCTTTTTCTCTACTGGTAATTTATCAACAATAGATTTGAGCATTTTTTTATCCACATCTTGTTCTAAATGATCGATAAATGCATCAAAATCTTTAACCATTCGACCTACTAATTTTATCTCCTCGTCACCCGTTAAAAGTAGTGCCAGTTTGAGTATATCTCTTCGATGTTTTTTCCATTTTTTATCATCACGATTTTTCAAATCATAAAATGCTGACATCTTTAGCATTATAGTAGCTTGTGTATTTGTACAAGGTGCTCTGTGATTTTTATCAACATTGTTTTTTATCATCTCAAAATATTCTGGATCAAGCATAATGGCTGAAAGTGAATACAATCCCTCTTCTGGATCTATAGGGATAATTCTTTGCTCATCATCTAGTTCTAAACTATTTTCATTGGATGCAAAAAGTTCAATCTCTTTTGCAAAGTTTTCTTTTTGAGGTTCAACAAATCTGTAGTATTGGTACTGATCTTTTAAACCTATTTGGATTTTATAGCCACCTTCTTTCACATACTCTTTTATTCGTTTTGTCATCTCTATTGAATTGCTCGTTAAAAGAACCAAATCAATATCAAATGTTGCTTTACCATGATTTTCAAGTTCACTATCTAAGAGCATAAGTGTTGCAAAGCCACCTACAACCGCATAATGCTCGTCTAAATCTTTACAGTAATCTTGAAAATGGCTCAAACCTGCATAATCAGTCTCTTTCATTCATATCCCTTAATTTCTCTATAATTTTTGTTTCTAAGTGCTCTACTGCTTCTTGTACTCTCTCATCTTCATCATTTTTGAAAAATCTTAATACATATAATGGATTTATCGTATCCTTGTGAGCAAAAACAGATGGCTCTCTATCCCATACTTCAATTTTACACTCGGCAACATCTTCATCACACTCCATAGCTTTTAGCTGCTGTAATGTAAGCTTTTTATGAGAAATCGCAACTGTTTTTATTTTCTCTTCTATCAATGTAGAATAATGTGATAATGCTGTAAATCCACTATATACTTTTTCATCCATAAAATCTTTCGCAAAAAAGCTATATTTTACAGGTGACTTTGCTTCCTCTTTTAAACGATCGTACACTTCTATAGGTGAAATAAAATTGATATATCTACTTCGCCCACTGGCTTCTATTTGAACATATCCTAATGCTTCTAAAACATTTAAAGCTTGCGATGTAGCTCTAAGTTCTCTGCAAATAGCTTGTGCTATCTCTTTTATAATCATGCTACTATGTATTTGATTATCTAAATAACCTATCAAAATCATATCTGCATCACTTGTTAAAGAGACTTTTCTCAATGGAGCATTCTTTTTATTTTGCGTTTGTATCTGCAATAGTGCAAAAGGCATATAGATTTGCTTATCTTTTATAACAAACGGAATATGCTTCTTTATCAGGCTCTCAATACTTCTACTATCAAGTTTATCAAATACTAAAACAGTGTGACAAGAAGTAAGTTCATCAAGACGCTTGATAGCATTTTGATGAATCCTTATGTCAATTGTTTCATCTTTTGCACTCGCAAATACAACACACACATCTTGTATCTTTGCACTCCAAAGTTCATATCCAGCTTTTAAATAAAGTGGGACATTAACAGTGATATTGTTTGGTACTATTTCCCAATTGGTACTATTTTGAATATATTCAAATATCTCTTTTTTTGTTTTCATAAACTTATATTAACATAAAAACTATTAAATTTACAATAGTATGTAAATATTGTATTATTTATGTATATTTAAGTATATTGTTCCTTTTCTTTGGTCAATATTTTAATAAGCTTTTCAAACCATTCCAAATCTTCATTGGTAGTATTAAACTTATCTATAATTTGCCCATATGCAAACGCATCTATTATATTTAGCTCTGGGTATTTTTTTTGAAGTTCATACACTCTTTCATTTTTTCTACAACGACTAAG
Organism: Epsilonproteobacteria bacterium UBA6211; assembly: GCA_002421845.1. GTDB lineage: Bacteria > Campylobacterota > Campylobacteria > Campylobacterales > Arcobacteraceae > UBA6211. Next base: position 4,042 of record DISL01000033.1, read on the forward strand.
CCGTTTTTTGAATTTATCGTTATACTGCTCAAAATAGTGTGTACTTGAGTATTTTAACTTTTTCTTTCCATCTTCATCGTTTGGCTTTATAATAGTATTCATAAATTTAAGGAGCATATTTCTTGAAATCCTATAATCCCCATAAAGATGTTCAAAATATGCTTTTTTTAACCATGTTTCAACTTTCTTTTCATTTGAACTTTTACTGTTTTGAGCACTAATACCATCAAGTTCATCCATTCCCTCAATAATATCTTTGAGTTCCTCATTTTCTTGTGTAATATCCCATAGTATGCCTGTTACTGCATTTATTGCTTTGTCATAGTAAATATAAGGGCGTTTAAAATTATCATCCCTTAATCTATCCAACAAATATTGAAATGCATCTTTAGAATATTTGTGAATATCTAATAGTGATGTTCCTTTGCTCATAATATAAACCTTTTCAAATTGTACATATTGATTTTTATGAAAATATTAAGTTTCATAATGCTTCTCCTATATATTTGAATATTTCAAGAACTATCCAATCAAGATAATTGTCATTTTCGAGATAGATTCTAACATTTGTTAATCCACCATTATTTTCAATAAAAGAAATCATGCTTTTTGAAAATAAATCTTTATAACTTTTGTTTTTTGAAATTTGCAAAATTTCATTTGCAGATTTATGGTCTAGAAAATTTCTAAGCTTGTTTATTTCTTTTATAATCTCTTCTTTTCTATTCTTATCTAATCGTTCAACATCCGTTGAACATATGTTCAACTTATGTTCAATTGCTTTTAGTTTTCTACTCTCTCCGCTTTTTAATCCTGCCAATTGTCTTTGCTTTTTAACTTTTTCTAAATTTTGCATTCTTCTATTAAAAGAATGTGAGAAAAAGAAGCTATCAGCATCAATTTCAAAGAGTCCATATTCTTTGACGACTGTTTCAACTTTTGCTTGAGTCGTATTATATTTTCTTGCCAACGCTCCAAGTAAACAAAAAGGGTATCTATAATCTTTTTGTTCTCTTAGTGTTTCAACTAAAATCCAAAAAATACCATAACCTTCACATCCTAGCTGTTCTATAAGTACCATGCATTTAAAATCATCTTTTGCGTTACTATCATGTTTAAACCAGTAAGTATCTTTTTCTTTTAATCGTTCCATGATTTACACTCATAATGTTTTTATCATATTATTAGCAAGATATTCAGCTACTTCAATTATGGGAAAGATATAAGAAGCCTTTAATCCTTCGCTACTCCTATGGTAGTTTGGTAAATTCATACCCTCTTTAATTCTTCTATCAATTGTTTGCTCTGATTTCTTGATAACTTTTGCTAGTTCTGATTTTGTTAAGTTGTAACCAAAATCATTCTTTAACAATACAATATATTTGTCAAATTTTGTAGGAGCCATTGCAAGTGACATTACTAATCTTAAGTCATTTTCAGTTAGTTTTGTTTCATCCATATTGTTCCTTTTAAATTGAAATTGTAGGTACCTGAATGAAATTGTAGAAAAAAAGCAGATTTTGATTGGTCAAAAATTTACAGAGTATTTTTAACCAGCTATAAACCTAGTATATATGGCATTATCAATAAGTTCTGTCATTAAGTTATACCTAGATTTTATTGTAGAGATTGAGTAATAAGATTTATATTTTATCCCTTTTTCAATATATAAGTGAGTGTATTTATAGTAATCTTCAATTCTAATTTTTTTTATGCTAGGTTTTGTACTTTTAGATTTTGATGTACTTTCTACTTTGACATAATAGTAGTAATTAAAATATTCCTCAAGAATTCTAGCACCCTCATTTATACCAATATTATTATTTTTATAGTAATCATAAATAAAAAAACAGTCTGCCCAATCTTGTTTTGATAATCTTTTAGAGATGTTAATTTCATTATCGATATGATTAGTGATTTCATGTTTATCTAAAAGTTCATTTAAGCTAATTCTAGGAATATGTTGATGGTTATAAAATGAATTTTCTTCGTAAATCAAATCTATATGGTAAGGAATTAATTTATAATTATAGATTGAATTTGCAAGACCGAAAGAGTTTAAAATATAAGGACATTCAGCCCCTTTCGTTTTATGAAAATAATTGTAAATATCTTCAATATAGCTTTTTAGTTCATCTATAGGTAAGTTTAGATTTACATCCATTATATGAACATTAGTATTTAAATTTTTTGGTTCAGTTAGTTTAGGTCTTGATAATTTTTGAACAATAAAATGTTCTGCTTTTGAATTTTTGAATATTGCATTGACATCATCATAGTCATAACTGTATGTATTTGATGATTCCGATGAGCTTGATTTATAGTAACATTTCATCGAAAGATAATTTAAAAAATCGGGTTTAGCCTCAAACTTAGAAATATCATTCAATATTTTGTTGAACCCTACAGTAGGCTTTATCAAATGAAATAAGTTATTATAATCCCGTATGAAATAATCTATTGTCTTTTTTAAGTCTATTTTGTATTTGTAAGTTAAAAAAATAGAATGTATAAACTCTAAATAATCATTATAGCTTTTAAAAGCCAATTCGGTAAATATTTGTTGTTCAATATATTTGTTACTAAATATTATCTCTTGAGGTTCCATGTCTAATACTTTATATATTTTTAAAAGCTCAAAAAGTCCTTTTGAAACATCTTTATTACGAATAGCTAGTTCAAATGCCAAACAATTTGTAAATTCATAATCCTTAAAATTTTCAATATCTTCATAGGCTTTATTATTTCTATTAAGATTTATATCATCATAAAGCTTCATAAATACAAATCCTTAATAACTTCTTTGCCACTATCTGGAGCTAGTTTTGCATACCGTAGAGTCATTTTTATATCTTTATGGTTCATAAGTTTTTGAATAGTTAGTATAGGTACGCCTTTGATAGCAAGATGACTTGCAAATGTATGTCTCAATGTATGAATAACTACTCTATTTTTTCTATCATCACCATCAAGTCCTATATTAAATAGCTCATTTAAAATTTGTCTCATTTTATTAGAAATAGTAGTTTGATGAGAACTTATCAATGTATCATTTGGTTGAAGAGTTTTCACATAATCTTCTAAGTAAGTTTTTAGTTCATCATTATAATAGCCTGTGTATGTAGAAACATTTTTATGATCAGTTAGCGTGACACTATTATGTTCAAGATTCAAATCTTTTTTTCTAATTGATAAAATTGTATTCAGCCTACCTCCAGTATTTAATGACAGTTTTGTGAATAAAAGCAGTTCAGGATAGTCTTGGAGCTTTTCTATAAGTTTTTCTATTTCATTTTTTGTTAAATATCTCTCTCTTTTATTATCGACTTTTATATTGTCGATATTTTGGGCAGGATTTGGATTTTTAAAAACTCCTTTTTTTGATGCGTCTCTTATAATGGTACTTACCATAAATATTAGTTGATTAACATAATTATCTGCAAGTTTGCCAATTTTTGATAATTTGATTTTCTCTATATCAGTAGCTGTTAAGTCATTGATATCTTTATGCCCAATAAAGCTTTTTAAATGATTAATATATCTTTGCCTCTCTTTTTCAGTATCTTTTCTAGTATGAATCCGAGCATCAAAGTATTGATTTGCGATAGTATCAAATGTGATTATTTCTTTTTTCTTTTTTTTAATTATACTAGGAGGCAGTTCGTTATTTCTTACAAAGTTTAAAGCTTCATTCCTTTTTGCATTGCAGTAGTCTTCACGAATACCTTCTGAATAAAGTCCTATCTTTTGCCATATTTTTTTGCCGCTTAGATCTTTATATGTTATAAAAAAGCTCTTATCTTTATTGAGTAATTCGGTATAATATACACCAATATATTTTTTTGATTTAATTTTTGACATTTTTGGCTACCCTATAGCTACCCTTTTTTGATAAAAAAGGATAAATATTGAAAAATATGTTTTCAATTATATCAGAAATAATAGCCTATTTCAAGGGCTTTATATGTATATTGCTAAATATTTATAAATAAACAAAAGGAGAAATAATGGAATGTGAGTTTCCTACGGTAAATTCCAATAAAGAAGAGATAAAAGAGATTTTTAAATCTACAAAGACTATAGCCGTCATAGGTCTAAGTCCGGATGAGACTAAAGATAGCCATCGTGTAGCAAAATATTTACAAAGCGTAGGGTACAAAATAGTTCCTGTATATCCAAAAGAAGATGTTATATTAGGAGAGCAGGTTTATAGAAGCTTAGCAGAAATACCTTTTGAGATAGATTTGGTTAATGTTTTTAGAAAACCGGAGTTTGTTTCAGTTGTCGTGGATGAGTCATTACAAAGGGGTGATGTAAAGATAGTTTGGACTCAAAAAGGGATAGTAAACAATCAAGCAGCCCAAAAAGCAAAAGATAACGGTTTGAAAGTTGTACAAAATCATTGTACAATGGTAGAACATAGAAATATGTAGGAAATTTGCTATTTTTTATATAAATAAAAAAGCCCCTTTCGGGGCTTTTTTTTTGCTTGTTAGCAAGAATACATAGTTTTGATTTCAAAAGGTGTAGGTCTTGCTTCGTAAGGCCACACTTGAGTTTCAAATTTGTAGTGTTGGTATGTATCTATAAATAAATCAGTCATTACAGGTTTTAAGAAGTCGTTATCTCTAACAAGAGCTTCTAAAGCACCTCTTAATGTATGTGGCATTTGAGGAATACCTTTTTCTCTGATTTCATCTAAGCTTAATTCAAATAAATCTTCATCCATAGGTCCGATTGGTTCATATTGATTTTTGATACCGTCAAGTCCTGCTAAAAGCATAGCAGTGAAACCTAAATATGGGCAAGATGTAGAGTCTGGGAATCTCATCTCTATTCTTGTTGCTTTTTCACCTGCACCGTATGGAACCCTACAACTTGCACTTCTGTTTTGAGAAGAGTATGTTAAGATTGAAGGAGCTTCAAATCCTGGGATTAATCTTTTGTAAGAGTTTGTACTTGCATTTGTAAACGCAGCAATAGCTCTAGCGTGTTTGAATATACCACCAACATAATGTCTAGCAGTATCAGATAGGTTACCATACTCACCTTGTTTGTAGAATAGGTTTTTACCATCTTTCCAGATTGATTGGTGTACGTGCATACCGTTTCCGTTATCACCGTAAAGTGGTTTTGGCATAAATGTAGCTGATTTACCGTTTAGGTGTGCTACCATTTTGATTACGTATTTTAATTTTTGTACGTTATCCGCAGCTTCTACAAGTGTTCCAAATACTATACCGATTTCATGTTGACCTTGAGCAACTTCGTGGTGACCTAGAACTACTTCAAGACCAACTTGCTCTAATACTTGCATCATTTCTGCTCTTAAGTCAACACCGTTGTCGATTGGAGCAACTGGGAAGTATCCACCTTTTGTTCTTGGTCTATGACCCATATTTCCATGCTCATAATCTTTAGAATCGTTCCACTCACCATCTTCAGTATCAAGTCTGTAGTATGATTCGTTACCTTTGTCTATAATTTTAACATCTTCAAAAATAAAGAATTCATTTTCAGGTCCAAAATATGCAACATCACCAACACCAGCGTTTGCTAAATGCTCTAGAGCTTTTTTAGCTATACTTCTTGGACATTTTTCATACATTTGACCTTTGTAAATGTCATATACGTCACAAATTACAATGATTGTAGAATCAGCAGTAAATGGATCTAAAAACGCAGTTTCAACATCCGGTTTTAAAACCATATCTGATCTATTGATTGGTTGCCAAGCTTCTATAGATGAACCATCAAAAGGCATACCGTTTTTTAATAAATCTGCACTTACGTGTTTTAACACATATGTAACATGATGCCAAGTACCTTTTAAATCTGTAAATCTAAAATCTACAAACTTAACTTCATTTGCTTTACAAAAATCAAAAAATTCTTCAACACTATTTACGAATTTTCCCATCGTTAGACTCCTTGTTATTATTCTAATGACATTTTATCAAAAACTTTTATCATTTATGTTTAAGTTATTGGTTAAAAAATAACCACTTTTGGAACTCTCTTTTCAAAATATTGTACATTTTTATATCCAACACTACTTATTAGCTCCAAAGCTTCATTATATCCATAGCCGATTTGTTCAATTTTGTGAGCATCACTTCCTAAAGTGATAGGAATATTAAGAGAATGGGCAATTTTTAGTAAATCATATGATGGATAAATCTCTTCAATAGGTTTTCTAAGCCCTGCAGGATTTACCTCTATGGTCATATTGGCTTTTTGTATCTCTTTTAGTGCGTCATAAGCTATCTCTTTTATATCTTTTTTCGGTAAATATTTAAAAACTTTTATCAAATCAAGATGTCCGACTACATCAAATAGTCTTGTAACTGCCATTTGTGAGATTGCTTCGAAGTACTCTTCCCATATTGTATCTATATCTTTGGAGTCATATCCCCCTATAAATTCAGGATTATCAAATCCCCATTTATTTATAAAGTGTACGGAGCCTATAAAGTAATCTACATTTTTTGAGATTATTTTCGGTTCGATATACGGTGGAAGATAATCAACCTCATAGGCAAAAAGAATTTTGATTTTATCTTTATATACCTCTTGAAGTCTAAATATTTCATTTTCGTAAATATCCATCTCTTCTAACGTCATACGATATTTTATATCAAAATTCATAGGTGCATGGCAACTAAAACCAAATACATCTATTCCTTTGCTAATAGCCTCTTTTACATATTCTTCCATTGTTCCTGATGCGTGGTTACATAGATATGTATGGTTGTGTAAATCTATTCTTAATTTTTTCATGCTAAAAGTCCGGCTCCGGTTATCTTGTGGCTTCTATCGTCTGCATACACTCTTTTGCCACATTTTAAGTCATATTTCCAAATAGGTGCGTTTTGTTTGAAATCCTCTACAAATTCATCTATCATCTCTAATGCAACTCTTCTTTTAGGTGAGCAAACGGCAGCTATATATGAGCTTGTGTGATTTGGAACGTCTCCAAGAGAATGAGCCATCAAAACATAGGCGTTTTTTTCATGTGCCTTTTGTTGCCAAGCTTCAAACCAATTATTTAATATTGGTTCGTATATATCAAAGCTCAAACCATCTATGCCGTCTTCGTCCCTAACAACGCCTACGAATGTTATAATAGCACCGAAATTCTTATCTTTCATATCTTGATACCATTTATTAGTGATAGTCTCTACATTTAAGCTACCGTTGTATATTTCTAATCCGTTCAAAAAACCCCCTTAAGTTAATTAATAGTTAATAATGAATAACTATTGAGTGACTGCGTCACATATTATATATAAAATGAGCGAAGCGAATACCTAAATTATTAGTTATTAGTTGTTAGTTATTAATTATCCTCCACAAACTGGTGGTAACAATGAAATCTTATCTCCACTTTTTAGCACAACATCTCTTGATGTCAATATTCTATCGTTTAATGCTACGGCACAACTACTAAGCCAAGAAGAGACTTCGGCATCATCTTTTAATATTATACTTAATTCATCCAATGATGTTATATTGAGTTCCATTGATTCCTTTGAAATAGGTCCCAAAAATTCTACTTTTACCATATATTACCTTTTATATTCTTAGTTTCTTACTAACTTAGTCTCTCAGTAACTTTGTGTTATCATATCAAAATTTAATTTAGAGGTATATTTGTGATTTTATCTAAAATTGATTATTTAAACCTTTTACCTTTTTATGTATTTATCAAAAAAGAGATTTCAAACACTCAAACAAAATCTATTATCAACTATAAAAAATCATACCCATCCAAAATAAATACAGACTTCAAATACAAAAGAACGGATGCCGCTTTTATATCATCTATCAAATCACGAAACTGCAAATGTACCGATACCGGTATTGTTGCACGTGACGCTGTTTGGTCTGTCTTGGTTTTGATAGACGAAAATCCACAAAATGACTTTGAATCAAATACCTCCAATGTTCTTGCCGATATTTTAAATATCAAGGGCAAAGTTGCTATAGGAGATAAAGCGTTAAAAATATACTACAAAAATGAGGATACATTCATTGACTTAGCTCAAGTATGGCATCAAAAATATGGATTATCTTTTGTTTTTGCAAGGTTTTGCTTCAATAAACACCAAAAATATTTCAAAGGTTTGGCTGATAAGTTTTCGAAAACCAAAGTGAAAATTCCTATGTATATACTCCAAAAAGAGGCACAAAAAGTAGGTCTGAGTGAAAAACAAATAGTCGATTATTTGTATCAAATAAAATATAAAATAGGGATAAAAGAGAAAAAATCTTTGAAGCTTTTTTTTAGAAAAATAGATGAAAAAAAATTTCTTAAGTAATATAGCTCTTACTTTAATAGCGATAATTTTGAATTTTTCTTTCAAAATATATCTTGCAAATCTAATATCCAAAAATGACTTGGGTATTTATTATACTATGATTGATATTATTTCGCTTTTTTTAATTGTTTTTATAGGTTCTAGGTCATCGATGGTGGTTTATTATAATCAAACAAAAGATGATATGACGATACTCAATCTTTTTAGGTACTCTATTTTTGCCGTAACTATTTTTTCTTTAGTGGTTATTGTCCCTGTGGCGAAAGATTTTTTAAATATTTCAATACCATACTTGTTTTTTGCATTGCTTTTAGTCTCTCAAGCTATATATACATATTTTTATAATCAGCTAGGTATTTATAGAATGTACAAAGAAACAAATACGATAACACTTTTAGAAGCTATTTTGATAATAGGTTTATTTTTTGTATTAAATCCTTTTTTCGACTATTTTGAGTCATTGATAGTTGCTACTACTTTGAATTTTGTGATTTTAGGTTTTTATATATTGTGGAAAAAGCCGTATCAAGAGCCGAAATTCTCTAAAATAGAATTAAATTTACAAACAAGAGAATTTATAAGCAACTCATTTATAGCATCTTTAGAATTTGCACTTGGTATGCTTAGTATTTATATATCGGTAATCTTTTTTACAAAATATTTTACGTTGTCCGATTTAGCTGATTTTCAAGTGGTTGTAAAATCAATTTATTTTTATTTCTTAATTTTATTTGTTTTTCCTATTTTTAAATTTGTTTTTCCTGAACTCTCAAAGCTTATATCTCAAAATAATCAAGATGAAATCGTTAAACTTCAAAGGTGGATTTTTCAATATTCTATTATAGTTACTTTTATATCGGCTTGTGTGACGTTTATATTTGCATTTTACGGCATAGAATATTTATTTGGCAAAGAGTACTTAAATAGTACTCAAATGCTTATTCCTTTGGTTTTTGTATTTTTCTTTGTGTTGCAAAACGGTTTTTTGACATCATTAATTAAAAGTAAAAACGGATTTAAAACTACTTTTGTTATTAGATTTGGCGGTATTGTAGTATTTGTAGGTAGTTTTTATATCTTACAATTCTTTGAATCAAATCCAATCAATGTAATTTACGCGTTCTTAATAGGACATTTGATAACATACGCATTATTAAAAATCGTGAGTAGTAAATTGTAAATCGTGAGTCGTAAGTCATAAGTAGTGAGTAGTGAAGAAAATACGATTCACAATTCACGATTCACGATTCACACACAAGGAAATATTTTGAGTATTATAGAGTCTATAATTTTAGGCATAATTGAGGGATTTACAGAGTTTTTACCTGTTTCATCAACCGGTCATATGATAATTGCAAGTGATTTGATGGGAATAGAACAGACAAATATGACATCTGCCTTTGAGATAATTATACAGTTTTCGGCAATATTGGCGGTAGTTTTTAACTATAAAGATAAATTTACGTTACAAAAAATAGAGTTATGGAAAAAAATAGTTTTGGCTTTTATCCCTATCGGTGCGGTAGGTTTTGTATTTGCTAGTACTATAAAAGCTATGTTTGTACCATCTATTGTGGCTTATGCGTTTATTGTCGGTGGAATAGTATTTTTGATAGTAGAGAAGTTTTATAAAAATGAAGAACACCTAATAGATGATGTGGAAAAAGTTAGTTATAAACAAGCATTATATATAGGTCTTGCTCAGATTTTTGCACTTATTCCTGGGGCAAGTAGAGCAGGAGCTAGTATAATAGGTGCTATGCTTGTGGGTTTAAATAGAAAAGCAAGTGCAGAGTTTTCTTTTCTTTTGGCATTGCCTGTTATGTGTGCTACAACCGGATATGATTTACTAAAACATTATCATGAATTTGTGGGAGCTAATTTCGTAGTATTGGTGGTAGGTTTTATTACATCTTTTATTGTTGCGTATCTTACAATGAAGCTTTTTATTGAATTTTTATCAAGATTTACATTTGTCTCTTTTGGTATCTATAGGATTATTGTAGGTGCGTTACTTTTGATGTTTTTTGTGTAAGAGTGAATATATTTGATTGGTACTGTGGCAATAGTTTTTCAATAAAGTAAAGTGCCACGATTTTTTACGATACTTTGTTTTAAAAAAAGTATCAAAGAAGATAACACAATAGTTTAATGCTACTTTTTAGAAAAGTAGCCAAAAGCGGTGCAAGGAGTTACAATTTTTGGAATTTATTTTCAATTTTTGTTAAAAACTCAAAACTCACTTCGTTCAAACAGTTGAGTTTTCTTAACACAAAAATCTTAATAAATTTTAATCCAAAAATTATAAATTGCACCATCTGCGGTATCGCTAAAGCGATTATTTTTTGATATTATTTTATTTCATATAAATCGTAATTTTGGTTAAAAAAAGTTTTATTTTTGGGTTTATATTTAAGGTTGAGAAGATTATAGAATCACACAAAAATTTAATTTTGTGTTAGTATAAAATCCACAATCTTCTTAGCCCCGTTAGCTTTAATACTCTCTTTTAATTTTGTACTTAAATCTTGCACATCACAGGTATCTAATATCTCAAAAAACTTCTTACTATCAAGCTCACTTTCTCTTAGTACAAATCCTAGTTTTTGTTCTTTTAAAAATAGGGCATTATAGTATTGGTGGTCACTTGCAGCATGTGGATAAGGTATGAATAGAGTAGGGAGGTTGTTGGCACAAAGTTCCCAAAGTGTACTAGCTCCTGCACGACTCACTGCAAGATCGGCTTGAGATATATATTTGACTAAATCCGGACTAAAATCAAAAAGTTCAACATCGACTATTTGCAAATCAAGGTAAGCTTGTTCTACTTTTTTAAAATCATTTTTACCGCATTGATGAATGATTTTGATACCCCTTTTTTGTAAATCTTTTGCCACATATAATGCGAAATTATTGATTGCTCTTGCACCTTGAGAACCACCTAGAAATATAATGGTTTTTATTTCATCTCTTATATGAGAGGTATCAAAAAACATATTATCGACAGGATAATCACATAAAAATAATTTTTTATCATAAGATGTAAAAAGCTTTTTTGCCCACAGTGAACTTAGACGATTTAAAGCACCCATTTTTGAGTTTTGTTCATGTATATATAACTCTATTTTAGAAAATAAAGTTGCAAAAACAGCAGGTGCTGCACTAAATCCACCTACACTTATTACTTTTGTTACTCCATATTGCTTTAATATTTTTTTTACTTCAAAAGATGCTTTTAATATATTAAAAAGAGATTTGAATTTACCGAATAAGCCTTGATTTACAACACCTTTTGTATTTAAAAAATGTTTGTGTTCTATTTTTTCATAGTTCTCAAACCACATTTTATCTTGCCCTGAAGTAGAACCTATATAAACTATTTTGTATCCTCTACTCACAAGCTCATCAATCAAAGTTCTAGCAACTTTAAGGTGTCCGCCGGTACCACCACCGCTAACAGCTATATAATTACTTATCGACATTTTCTACCTTTTGAGAAATTGATAGAACTAAACCGATACAAATAGACATCGCTAACAACGCACTACCCCCATAACTTAAAAACGGTACGGCTATACCTTTTATCGGTATAATCCCTGATATTCCAAATGCATTTATCAAAAATGCAATAGCTATCATAAGTCCAATACCTAGTGTAAAAAGGTGATATATAGGTTCACTAACCCTTGCACTTATTTTGAAAATTCTCCATATTATTAGGATTACTAAAGAGACTATCAAAAATAAACCAAAAAAACCCGATTCTTCAGTAATACCAGCCAAAACAAAGTCCGTATGAACTTCACTTAAAAAGCCAAGTTTTAAAAAGCCTTCTCCTAGACCTGTGCCGTTTAATCCACCGTTTGCTATGGCATTTAGTGAGTGTCCCACCTGATAAGGTTCAGGGAAGTCCTTTACCCTTAGGTAACCATCTGCCCATGATGGTAAAAACATCAAAATACCGTCTTGTACCATACTCCACCAACTTTGGATTCTACTTATCCTATGAGGTGCAACGATAATCAATGCCACAAATAAACCGACACCAAGAGTACCTAGCATAAGAAATATTTTAAAACTTCGATTTGCAAAAATCATCATAATAAAAAGTACGGCACCAAGAAGTACTATTTGACCTAAGTCTTTTTGTAAAAATGCAACCAAAACTACAACTAAGCCAAAAATACCGAAATATGGTGCAAGAAGCATTATCTCATCAAAAAGTTTCATTTTCTTTGGTTGGTCAAGTAGTCTTCTATGAAAAGACCAAGCCAAGAAATATATAAAGCCTATTTTAAAAAACTCAACAGGTGAGAGAGAAAACCCTGGAAGTCTTATCCATCTGTTTGCTCCACCTGATTCTGTTACTAAAGCACCCGGTAAAAAAGGCATAACGAGCATAATAAACAAAAATAAAAAGAATAAACCGAAACCTACAGGTTTCAATATCTTATCTGGATCAAGTTGAGATACAAACCACATGATACCTATTGCAATTATTCCCACTGCAAATTGTCTAATAAAGAAGTGAAATTGGTTGTATTCAAAGTTTAAAACAGTATAAACAGATAGTGAGTAAGAAAATAGAACGCTTATTAATACCAACGTTGAAGCTAATATAAATAATGCATAATCAGGCTTTCCTGATTTATTAACAAGGAGTTTGTATTTATCTATAAGTTTATTTTTTATCATTCGCGAATTTTATCATAATGTGACTTTAGGTATAATATCGTAGTTATAAAAAAATCAACTTAGAAGAGAATATGGCAGAAGATTTACAGTACAAAAACAAAGCTAAAAAAACAGTTGTTTTATTTATGTTTATTATAGGATTAGTCTTTATATTTTTAGTTGTTGTTTTTTTTATCATATATAATGAAAAAAGAAGAATCCCTACTCAAGAGATTACCCGTAATGAACTAGCAGTTCGGGGTGATATAGTTAGTTCCGATGGATTTACATTGGCTACTTCAAAGAAAATATATAAGGCTTATATTGATACAAGATTTTTAGACCCTCAAAAGTTAGAGTTGTTTGTAAAACTATTTTCAATATATAGTAATATCCCACAGCAAAATATTTATCTAAAATTAAAAAACCAAAAAACAAAAGGGAATTTAGTTTTATCCCATGATATAGATTCAAAAACTGCAAAAGATTTAAAAGAATTGGGGTTTAAATTAAGACGTTTAGGTGTTTTTCAATCTCAAATAGTAAACGGCTCAAAGTTAATTATAGGTCTTAATGTCGATGAAATAGGTGAAGATAGGATATATTCTTATGAACAAACCCTTACTCCTGCGTTGGGATATATTAATAAAACTTTAGAAAATGATAAACGAAGGGTAAACGGCGGTAAAGGTGTAGAGTTTATTTATAATGAGTTTTTAAATGACTTTAAAGATGGTATTCTAAAAGGTTCAAGGGATGTTTTATCTTATGTTTCTTTTAATAAAAACAGTGTTATTAAAGAGAGACTTGACGGTGCTACAGTTGAGCTTACGATACCTTTAAAACTTCAAAAACATATTGAGATGGTTGTTGATCAACACCAAGAGAGGCTTTTAGCACAAGAAATTTTGGTTGTAGTAATGGATAATAATACAGGTCAGGTTTTGACAATGGCTACAACTAACAGGTATAACCCAAATACTATACAAACGCAAGATTATGAAAAGTTAAATATAAAAGCAACAGAATTTCCATTTGAGCCTGGGTCTGTATTGAAACCTATAGTTATATCAATGGCTATGGATAAGAACAGAGTGAAGATGAATGAATTATTCAATGCGTATAATAGAGGTGGGGCAAACTCTAAAGGAGAGTATCCAAAGGGTACTATTAAAATAGGTCAATATACTATTACCGATGACCACCAGTTTACAAAACAACAATTAACTGTTGAAGATATAGTGACTTATTCAAGTAATATCGGTACTTTACAAATTGCTCAAAGATTGAGCGGTAGAGAGTTTTATAATGATTTGGTAAAGTTTGGTTTCAATCAACCTACCGGTATAGATTTACCCTTTGAAAAAACAGGTATAGTGCCGAGTGTAGCTAGATTTAGTGCAGGTGAGGCAAGAGGTGAAGATAATATCTATAAAGCTACCGTTTCTTATGGACATGGTATGACGGCAACTATTATGCAACTTGTAAAAGCTTATAGTGCATTTAGTAATCACGGTAAGGTTATTACTCCACAAATTATGAAGTCTATTACATCTTCAACAGGTGTTAAATACACAAATACAAAAAAAGATGACGTACAAGTTATATCTCCTAGAACCGCTGATGTTATGAGAGATTTATTGATTAAAACAGTTGAACACGGTACAGGTAAAAGAGCCTATATGGAAGGACTCCAAATAGGTGGTAAAACAGGAACTGCTAGGATGCCTGATGCCGGAAAATATACAAAAGAGTATATCAGCTCATTTTTTGGTTTTGTAAATGATTATTCCGGCAATAGTTATACAATAGGAGTTACTACATTAAGACCGAAAGGGACAGCTTGGTATCACTATTATGCTTCAGAAGCTGCCGTTCCTGTTTTTAGAGAAACTACCCAAACCCTTATAAATCTCGGTTATCTAAAACCAAAAAACTAAGTATTAACTTTTAAGTTAGGGTAATTTTGGTTTATTATAATTATAAAAAAATCGTGAGTCGTGATATGATTCACAAAAATATGGAGTGTAAATGTTTAAAAATAGTTTTTCAAGATTTAGAACTATATCGTTTATGGAAGGTATATCTTATTTGGTTCTTCTTTTTATGGCAATGCCTTTGAAATATTTTGCAGGTATGCCTGTTTTTGTAAAAGTTGTCGGTATGGCTCACGGTATATTGTTTATTTTATTTTTCGTATATTTGTATTTTGCATCAAAAGAGCATAATTTCGGAATGAGGTTTAATATATTAGCTTTTATCGCTTCTCTTGTACCGTTTGGGACTTTTATGTTGGAAAAAAGATTAAAGCAGATGGTTCCGGTGGGTAACAACTAGTCTTTTAGAAGTTTTAGTATTTTCTTTGCCTTAATATCTTTGTATTTGGTATATTTACTTACCGTAAGTGTATCATTTTCAAATCTTAGTAGGCTTAGATTCTTTTTTCTCTCTTTTAAGACATAAGGCTTTGTCATCTTATAATATCTGACTCTTTTTTCTACTAGTTCATCATCAGGAAAAATCGCAACCGTAGGAATCAAAAATAAATCACTAATATGATAAGTAGCTGTATCTACGGTAATTATATAATCACATCGTGATATAATATACATAAAATCAAAGAGTGTTTTTGAGTGTTTTGATAAATCTACATACTTGTCGTTTTCTACTTTTTCTATTTTTAGTGTACTCACTATGGTCTCGTCACAGTAAGTCAAAAGTTCTTTGAGTAAAGTTGCAGCAATATCTTTTGGTAAACTTCTTTGTATATCCGGAGAATATGGATGAAACATTATAAGCTCAGATTTGCTTTTTAGTTTTTCAAGTTCTTGTTTTAATTCAGTCGAAGGTTCATAAAAACTTAAATCAAATTGATTGAATTTGAGATTCAAAGGGATTTTTGTATAGTCAATGCCGAATTTATATAAATAAGCATCTATGAAGTTTAGTTCTTTATAAAAAGTACTTTCATTGATTGATGAGTTATCAATATAGTAATCATATTCATATAACTTTTTTACATTTTGACATAGCGGCAAAACATTGTTGACAAACGGTTCTTTTTCTATTAATTCTTTATCTCTTTTGTAATAAGGGTTTTCTGCACTTTCAAGGAATAAATCAATTTTTATATTTTTATATCTCTTTTGAAAAGTTTTTACTAATATTCTTATTGCGGTTAAACCACACAATATTTCGCCTATGCCTCTACCTATACCACCTAAAATTGCTATTGAAATATCTTTTTTGTGGTTTTTTAAAATATCAAAAATATCTCTGAATTCTTCATCTCTAAATAGTTCTTTAGTGCTGAGTTCAGGAATTTCATCCAAAAAAGTCGTACGTCTTAGTTTTTGCTTTTGTACCAAGAATTCATTTTTGTTGCTTATCCCTAATTCTATAGGAAAAGCTTTTTTTGATAAAACTTTATTTTCATCTATTATGTATGTCTTGTAGTTTGTACCTACTTTTTCAAAAATCTTTTTTACTGCTTCAAAATCATTAAAAGTAGTCGCATAGATATATTCATCTTCATCATTGGCTCTATTTTCTTTATTGAGTACAACCAAAGAGTTGTCGGCTATCTTTATATTTATATTTTGGGATACTTTAAAAAATATCATAACTCTTCGTCGGCCTGAACTCTAAAAATAGTATATTGAGGTAGTTTACAAGGGAGTTTTATAGGATTTATATTTCCGCTATGTACACTTTCTAATGATTTTCCTTCTTTTGTCAATATTTGTTTGAAAGTAATATAATAAGTGCCTTCAATTAATTCAATTTTTCCTATTTCATTATCACACAAAGGTAAAACCGTGTTGTTAGGGGTAAAAATCTCTATTTGTTCATTTGGATATGTTTTGTATTTACATAGGAAATGTTCGCCGTCGTCAAGTACAAGACCGCTTACCTCATAACTCCCCTTACTCATTGCGTATTCAAGATTTTGGGCATCATTTTTTTCAAAAGGACGGTGAATCAAATAAGCATCGGTAAATCCTCTATTTTTTGTGGTATTTAACTCTTTTTGATATTTATTTGCATCAAATTTAGCCCCATAGAAATCATCTATAGCATTTCTGTATGCCTTTGCAGTTACTGCTGCATAATAAGAAGATTTTGTACGACCCTCTATTTTAAGGCTATCTATTGCTCCACTTTTTAGTATTTCATCTATGTGAGACGCAAGGTTCATATCTTTTGCATTAAATATGTAAGTACCTACATCACTTTGTTCTTCTATCCTAAATAGAGTTCCATGTTCTTTATTTGCTACATAAAGTTCGTATTCAAAACGACAATCATTTGCACAACTTCCTCTGTTTGGAACTCTACCCATTTGCACCGCACTTATCAGACATCTTCCGCTATATGCAAAACACATAGACCCATGTACAAATATCTCTATTTCAAGATCAGGAAGTCTGTTTTTTATCTCCATTACATCCTTGAGACTTATTTCACGTGCTGCAATTATCCTTCTTACACCCATATCATAATAAACTTGTGCATCAAGATAGTTCATAACGTTTGCTTGAGTAGATAAATGTATAGGGATTTGAGGAGCCAATTCTCTACAAAGCTTTACAACACCTGGTGTCGCAACTATTATAGCATCAGGATTTAGTGATGCTATCTTTATAATATGTTTTTTCAATAATTCTATTTGAGAGTTAAAAGGAAAGCCGTTAACGGTAGCATATACTTTCTTGCCCATTGCATGAGCATAATCAATTCCCTCTTTAAACGTATCGTAATCAAATTCTTTTCCGCTTCTTATACGTAAACTAAAATGGCTAACCCCTCCATATACGGCATCAGCTCCAAAGTTTAATGCAATTTTTAATTTTTCTAAATTCCCGGCAGGTGAAAGTAATTCTACTTTTTTCATTATTATCCTAAAATATCTTTTTCAAATTTTGTAAATTATTATACACTATACTCTATAAATAGTTGGTAAAATGACCAATTTTGTAAGAAAATACCATTTTTTATGAAATTTAAGTTAATTTTAAGTAAAAAAAGATAAAAAGTTACACATTTTATACGCGTTTTATAATATAATTTTGCAAAAAAGTAAAATGCTAGGATAAAAATGAAAATAATTCTAATTGAAGATGATATTTATTTAAATACTTTGATATGTGATGTTTTAATGTCACAAGGGTATGAAGTTGATGCATTCGCAGATGGTGCAAAAGCATTAAAGGCAATCGAAAAAGATTATGATTTATATATAGTTGATTTATCCTTGCCCAATGTAGGCGGATTTGAAATATCAAAAAAAATAAAAGAAGTCTCAGGTATAGCACCTATTATAGTGATAAGTGCGGAAGATAATATTGATACGATATTAAAGGCTTATGATTTAGGCTGTCAGGATTATATCAAAAAACCTTTTCACGTAAAAGAGCTTCTCGCAAAAATATCATTAATATTACAAACAAAGCCTTCTTCACAAATTAAACTTACCAAAAATTGTTCTTATGATACAAAATCAAAATTATTGATTGTGGACGGTGCCGTTGCACCTTTAACACAAAAAGAGACAATGATGTTGCATCTTTTAGTTATGAATATAGGTATGACGGTTTCCAATGAAGAAGCAGAAAAATATATATGGGGTGACCATATGGGTAATGGATATGTAAGACAGCTTATAAGTAAACTTAGAAAGAAAATAGGTTGTGTTCAAATATTCAATCATTCCGGTAACGGTTATAGGTTAGAGTTAGATGCATAGATTAAACAGAGTCAATTTTGATTTCCTTAGTTACTATTATGTAGATGATAATTCATTCTTATTAGATCGTAAAGGGGTATCGACTGCTTTGATTATGAGAGAATTAAGTCAAATTGTACATATTTTAGAAGAATATGATATACGTTTTGAGGTGGATGGGGGCTATAATATCCATATTTTTTGAGTTTTTTTCGAAAAAACTTGAAATTTCTTCCAAAACCCCTTGACAAATGATTTTTTTTTTAGTACAATTTCGTCACTTTTTTAAACAGCTACTGTTTTAAAGAAGAGGCTTTTAGTAGAAGCTGGTGTAGCTCAGTTGGTAGAGC
>DISL01000121.1 GCA_002421845.1 Epsilonproteobacteria bacterium UBA6211
CGCTCTAACCAGCTGAGCTACCTTGACACATCTTTAATGAAACTTTGCTATGAGCAAGTTTTGAGAGTGGGATTATATCTACTTTTTCAACATTTGTCAATTAAAACTAGCTTAAATAAAGCTAATTTATCAAAAGAATAGTTGCTATCCCTAAAAATGCAAAAAAACCTACAATATCAGTCAGTGTGGTAAGCACTACCGAGCTTCCTACCGCTGGGTCTATATCAAATCTTTTGAGAATCAAAGGTATGACCGAACCAAAAAAACCGGCAACTAGTAAGTTGGCTATCATTGCTAGTAGTATTACAACTCCTAACATAAGATTACTAAACCATACAGCTGCAACAATACCTGCTAAAACACCAAAAATAAGTCCGTTAGAAATAGCAACTAAAACCTCTTTTTTTACTATCTCTTTACTATTGTCATCATCTACTTTGCCAAGGGCTAATTGTCTTATCATTGTAGCAAGAGATTGTGTACCGGCATTTCCACCCATAGAAGCAACAATAGGCATCAAAATAGCAAGTGCTACAAGGCTTTCGATAGTTGCTTCAAAAAGTCCTACAACACTAGCAGCTAACATAGCCGTAAAAAGGTTTACAAAAAGCCACACACCTCTTTTTTTTGTAGTAGTCAACACATTGTCATCATGTTCATAATCTTCATTAATACCTGCTAGTTGATAAATCTGATCTGTTGCATTTTGCTCGATAATATCTATAATATCATCACTTGTAATTCTTCCTAGTAATCGTCCTTTATATCCGACTACGGCTATTACTGAAAGGTCATATTGCTCAAAAATCTTTACTACTTCATCTATATCTTCATTGACACTTACACTTATCGGTCGATTTGCTGTTTCTATATTTTCTAAAATTTCTTTATAAGTTTTTTGAAAATCATATATAATTAAATCTTCCAAATTAATAGCATTGATAAGATTGCCATTTTCATCTGTTATATATACTTGATGAATATTCTCTAATTCATCATTGGCTTTTGCAATTTTTAGTCTCTCTATTGATTCTTTGATAGTTTCAGTAACTTTTGCACTAAATAACTCTGTTTGCATAAATGCACCTGCAACATCATCTTCATAACGTTGTAGCCATTTAATATCTTGTTGATCTTCTTCTTCTAGGGAGTTTAAAATCTCATCAGCTTTTTCTTGGTCATATTCTGCAATTTCTTGAATAATATCAGTAGCATCATCCGTGTCAAGTTCTTCTATGGCATCCGTAAGCTTGTCTATACTCAACGCTTCATAGGCTAATTCTTTTGTGTTTTCAGGTAGTTCAAGCAAAACTTCACCCAAAAGTTCTTCCGGGATTTTAGATAGTACTTCTTGAAACTCTTCCACACTCTCTTTTTTAATTTTTTTAAGTGCTTTTGCAATATCCGTTGGGTGTAAAGTATCAATTTTTTCTAATAATTCTATAGCATCTTTTGTGGTAATAGAAGTTTCTTGCATATTATTCCCTAACTATTTAAATTTGATGATTGTTCAAAAGCCTCAATTTTATAAGGTTTTGATTCCATTTTGGTTGCATTTTCAATATCTTGTTTCAAAACATTAGCTCTTTTTAGGAATATTTGTTTCTCTTTTGACGGTAATTCTTGTCTTGATGAGTTAATTACTTTTAGTGGATCCACCGCACGTCCGTGAAGATAAACACCAAAATGTAGATGTGGACCGCTACTAAGTCCTGTACTACCCACATATGCTATTAAATCACCCTGTTTGACATTTTTCCCGCTTTTTACGTTTTTTGCGTAATTATTCAAATGAGCATAAAGGGTTTTATAACCGTTTTTATGTTGAATTTCGATAGTTTTTCCATAACCACCTTTATCTCCTACAAATGTTATTTTACCCTCTGCTGCTGCATTTATTTGCCTACCTGTCGGTGCAGCATAATCTACTCCTAAGTGTGGTCTATATATTTTGAGTACGGGATGAAATCTTTTTAGGTCAAAAGGGCTTGAAATACGTTTATATTGGAGCGGTGTTCTCATAAAAAAGGTATTCAAACTTCTAGCTTTTTCATCATAATATCTTCCATCTAAATCGTTTTTAAATACATAGTTTGTTTTACCGTTACTTTTTATCATAGCAACATCTACTTCAGGTGTACCGAAAAAATTCCCCATACGAGTTTTATGTTTATATTTTATTGCTACTAAGTCTCCGACTTTCAATCTATTGAAACTAACACTTTTATTAAAGGCTCTTATAAATTCATTAGCAAGTGCTTTATTACCTGTACTATTTAAAATATCTTGATATGGAGAGCTTGAAATAGGTATTACTATAGTTTGTTCAATAGGCATTGTCTCTATTGATACGAAGTCTAGTTTATAGTCATGACCTGATATGTTAGATATATGTATTTGCATCTCTTCACTGATTGGAATAAGTGTGTGTTTTAAATTTCCTGATGAATCTACGAGTTGTTGATATTTAACCTCTGCTGCTATTTCTGCACAAAGTTCTTTGTCAGTTTCTGATAAATCATAATATAGCTTTTGTGATATACCTTTTTTTTCAAAATAACTCAAAAGAGTTTCACCTTTTGGCCAAGGAGATTCTTCCAGTTTTGTTGTTTCGATATTTATTATTGCAAATAGTTGATAAGTGGTAAATAGTATTAAAAATATAAAAATTCTCATTAATGACCTTTAAAGCAGATATGGTTAAATTGTTTTAAATGAGTTTTATTATACAATTCTACCACTTAAAGAATAGGCTAAATTAGACCTTTACTTATTAATTTAATTTATATTTTTAGAATTTGGAGCTGTCGTTGTTGAAAAAAATATTATTTTTATTGCTTTGTTGTGAGATATTTGTTTTTGCAAATCCTTTGGTTGATTTGTATAGAACAAAAGGGATTAGTGCAGTTGAAGATGAGATAAACAAATCTTTACAAGACGTTAATTATTGGAAAAAAGCACTTGTAGAGGAAGATTTGCGTTTTGGATATTTGAGTAACTTTGAGTATATCCTTGTAAGTCATAAGTCAGATTTTAATTTTGAAGTTTTCAGAAAAAACGGTTCAAAAAAATACGACAAAATATTTAATTCTAAAATATTAGTGGGTCAAGCAAGTGGAGATAAACAAGTAGAAGGTGACCTTAAAACACCTGTGGGGGTTTATGAACTTGTAAGAAAAAATACAAATGTAGATCCTTTTTACGGACCGTTAGCACTTGTTACATCATATCCTAACTTATTTGATATGTCACTAGGTAAAAACGGTCACGGTATATGGATTCACGGCGTTCCTGAGACCACACAAAGAGATAACTTCACCCAAGGCTGTATAGCTATGGAAAATGACTCTTTATTAAAACTAGACGGTTTGATAGATTTTCAAAAAGCTGTTTTATTAATCAATGAAAATGAATTTACACAAACTAATGTTGATGATATATCTTCAATATTCGCATCGCTTTATTCTTGGCAAAATAGTTGGAAGATTAATGACCTCAATACATACATCAGTTTTTATGATGGCAATTTCCTAAGAATAAAACAAGGTGGCATCAAAGAAGATTATAATTCTTTTAAAAGATATAAAAGTGCAATATTCAGTAGGAATGAGAGAAAACAAATCACATTTTCTAAAATAGACATTATCCCTTACCCAAATATTCATAAAAAGAAATTGTTTAAAATAGAGATGCAACAAGACTATTGGGCTCCTAGTTTTCAGTCTAGTGGCAAAAAAACTTTATATGTAGAACTTAAAAACGGTAAAATGTCGATTTTAACAGAGAGTTGATGTATATAAGGACTGAACCTTATATACTATATTTTTGGTTTTTTGTAGATTTTTTTAACGTTTTGTATGTTTGAACTCATATTTAAAAGTAACATATCACATAGCACTAGTGCCATCATACTTTCACATACTACACTTCCTCTAATAGCTACGCAAGGGTCATGACGCCCTTTTAAAAAATAAGTAGTATCGTTGTTGTTTATATCAACAGTTTTTTGTTCTATGAAAATCGAAGGAGTCGGTTTAAAATAGACTTTAGTTTCTATCACGTCACCGTTGCTTATTCCACCTAGTATCCCTCCGCTATGGTTTGAACAAAAACCACTACTTGTTATTTGGTCATTGTTGTATGAGCCTTTTAGTGTTGCACTGTGACACCCTTCGCCTATTTCTACCGCTTTGACGGCATTTATATTCATCATAGCATTTGCTATTTGGCTATCTAGTTTATGATACATAGGCTCACCGAGTCCTGCAGGTACACCGTAAGCTTTTACAAGTACGACGCCACCGACTGAATCGTGTTTGCTTAGTGCATCTTTTACGGCATTTTTTTGTTGTTCTTCTTGATTTTTATCTAGTGCAAATATTTCACTTGTTTTTGCATAATCGAAATTTATCTCTTCAGCTTCTATTCCGTCTATGGCATATATTCCGCTTTTTACCTCAATCCCCACCTCTTTAAGGATTAGTTTTGCTATAGCACCGGCTGCAACTCTAGCAGCAGTCTCTCTTGCACTGCTTCTTCCACCGCCTCTATAATCTCTAATACCGTATTTATGAAAGTAAGTAAAATCAGCATGTCCCGGGCGAAACAAATCTTTTACATTTGAATAATCACCGCTTTTTTGGTTTGTATTGTAGATTACCATCGCTATAGATGTACCTGTACTTTTACCCTCAAAAACACCGCTTAAAATCTCTACTTTATCATCTTCTTTTCTTTGTGTTTCAAGTTTGCTTTTGCCTGGTTTTCTTCTATCTAGTTCACTTTGAATAAATCTCATATTTATTTTAAGTCCTGCAGGAACACCGTCAACAATACACCCTATAGCTTCCCCGTGTGATTCTCCAAAAGTAGTAAATCTAAATCTTAGTCCAAAACTATTCATCTATTAACCTTATTTTTGTAATTTTTCTAAAGCTATTTTTGCAGCTTCTTGTTGGGCTATTTTTTTGCTTTTACCTTTACCTGAGCCTAGGTTTTTATTATCTACCCAAATTGACACAACAAACTCTTTTTTATGGTCAGGTCCATAACTTGCTTCAAGTCTATATTCAGGTGTGACTGCAAAATTTGCTTGGGTGAGTTCTTGTAAAGCTGTTTTAAAATCATAAAAAAGTGTATCAATAGTAATCTCTTCATAACACTCATCAAGTAATCTCAACATTATAGATTTTACTTTATCTATCCCTGATTCAAGATAAATAGCTCCCATTATTGCCTCAAAAGCATCCGATAAAATAGATGGTTTCTGTCTTCCGTTGTTTCTATCTTCAGCACCTGAAATAAATATATATTTGCCCAGTTCTATTTTATTTGCAAGTTTCGTAAAAGCCTTTTCATTTACAAGAGTCGCACGTAGTTTTGATAGCTCACCTTCGCTTGAACTAGGAAATTTATGATATAAATACTCACCTACTATAAGGTTGAGTACAGCATCACCTAAAAACTCTAAACGCTCGTTACTATAAGGTTTTTTATAACTTTTATGTGTGAGTGCTTGGGTTATAAGGTTGGTACTTTTAAACTCATAACCCAAACACTTTGTTAGTTTGTCAAAATTTTCCATTTTTACTCCATTTGAAATTTTTCTGCTTCTGATTTTGCTATTTTATCACACTCTTCATTTTCATCATGTCCGTTATGCCCTTTGACCCAAGTAGCATTTATTTTATGATTTTGTGAAGCCTTGATATACTCCTGCCAAAGCTCAATATTTTTAATCGGCTTTTTATCAGCTGTTTTAAAACCGTTTTTTTGCCAGTTTTTCAACCATTCATTTATGGCTTGAACTACATATTTTGAATCACTGATAATCTCAACGTCACAAGGTTCTTTCAGTGCCTTGAGACCTTCGATAACACCAAGAAGTTCCATTTGATTGTTGGTAGTGTTTTTTGCTCCACCAGATAATATTTTACATTTATCTTTGTATTTTAAGATTGTGCCGTATCCGCCTGGACCTGGATTTCCAAGGCTAGAGCCGTCACTGTAAAGATAAATTTTCTTCAATATTCATCCTTTTGATGAGCTTTGGTTTTACGCTAAAAGACAAAATAGAGTGACAATGAGGACATCTTGCCTCATACATAGGGTGTGTTTTTTTGCATTTTTTACATACAAAATCAAACCCCAAATCAACTCTACCTCTTAAATCTTTATCACTTGTATTAAGTAAGGATAGTATATCCAAATCTACTATAGAAGTAGCTTTACACCCTGTGTCTAAGTATCCTTTTGCACTATATATTTGAATGAGTAAATCATTTTGTTTTACCATATCAAAATTGACATCATCAAATTGAATATACCACAACAAATCTATTATATCTTTTGTATCAAATTGGTATATCATTTCCCAAAATAGTTTTTTGTTGTAAATCAATAGGTATTGAGCAGTGAGTCTTGTGGTATGTTTAGCTACATTAAAGATACTCAAAATTTGTTCCGTTTTTTTGTCGTAAGTTAATATAGGGTCATTCATTATCTTTTGCATCATTATATATATTTGTTCTTCTTTTGTGTCAAATTTTAATTCATTTAATGATTCTAAAATATCAAGTGCCTTATCCCAATCTTTTAGTTTTTCGTAACACAGTAATAAGTATTTAAGAGCATTTGTATTTCTAGGGGAAAATTCAAGGAGTTTTAAAAATATATCCACCGAACGTCTAAGAAATCCACCTTTGAAATAAGTAGTCCCTAGCATTTCAAGCAGTTCTTCTTTTTTTACTTTGTCTTGTACATGTTCAAGGAGTGTAAGATATATAGAAATTGACTTATTATAATCCCCCTTGTGTACGAAAGATGAAGCCAGTAGCATAATAGAATCAAAGGGTAGGTTATATGTTTTGTATAAATGTACATAATCAGATTCGTCAAGATTTCCTATCCCAAATCTTTCAAGAAGTTCTTTATATTCACTACGAGCTAATTTTTCTTTATATACATTATATGAATATGTCAAAAAAGATGCAACAAAAACTATTAAGAAAAAAACTACTATACCAAAAAGTGGGTCATAATAATCTATAAATATTCCGTCCAAATACAGCCTTTATTAGTTTTTATTAGATATAATACCGTTATGATAGCAAAAGAGTCCATAGAAAATCTTAAAAACGGTATTGATATCGTTGATATTATATCACAATTTATCCAATTAAAAAAAAGTGGAGCTAATTTTAAGGCTTGTTGCCCTTTTCATGGAGAAGATACTCCTTCATTTGTAGTTAGTCCGGCAAAACAGATTTATCATTGTTTTGGATGTGGAGTAGGTGGAGATGCGGTAAAGTTTGTTATGGATTATGAAAAACTAAGTTATCCGGAAGCTGTGGAAAAACTAGCAACTTTGACCAATTTTTCACTTACCTATACTGAAAATACAAATCACAAAGAACAATTAGACTCAAGTATATTAGAATCAATCAACAATTATTACAAGAAATCTCTGATAGACCATAAAGAATCTTTGGATTATCTGAAAAACAGAGGTATTTCTGATTATTCAATAGAAAAATTTGAAGTAGGTTATGCTCCAACATCAAAAGATACTATTAATTATATAAATCAAAACTATTTAAATATTGCAGATGCAAAAGATTTGGGAGTATTAAGTAGTGGAGAAAACGGTTTATATGCAAGATTTATAGAAAGAATTACTTTTCCTATATATACGTACAATGAAAAACTTGTAGGTTTCGGTGGTAGGACTATTACCGGTCACGGTGCCAAGTATGTAAACTCACCGCAAACTAAACTTTTTAATAAATCAAAACTTTTATACGGTTATCATCTAGCCAAAAAATCGGTAATGCAAAAAAAAGAAGTTATCGTTACAGAAGGGTATCTTGATGTTATTATGCTTCATCAAGCAGGATTTGAAAACTCCGTGGCAACACTCGGAACTGCACTTACTTTGGAACATTTACCGTTACTTAAAAGGGGTGAACCAAGAGTTATTGTTGCCTATGACGGTGACAAAGCCGGGTTAAATGCAGCTTATAAAGCGGCTCATATACTATTGTCAAATAGCTTTGAAGGCGGTGTTGTGATATTCGGTGGCGGACTTGACCCTGCCGATATGGTAAAAGACGGTAAAATAGAAGAGTTGCAAAACATTTTTCAAAACCCTATATCTTATACAAAATTTATTATAGAGTATATAATAGGTGATTTTGATTTGAATATTCCAGAGATGAAACAAAAAGCATTAAATGAGCTAAATTCATTTTTATTATCGTTAAATCCAGTATTACAAGAAGAATATAAACCTTATATAGCATCAAAACTAAATGTAAATCCATCTTTGATAAGAACAGTTTTGACTAAAAAAACTCAAAGACGATATGATGTAGAGTTACAAAATTATGATATTGCGGAATTATCTATAATCAAAACAATCTATCAAAACAGAGAAAGTTTAGACTTAATCATCGATTATTGTGATAGTAGTATGTTTCATACCCATAAATTAGAGTTTGAAATGGCATTAAACAATCAAGATACTTCAGAGCTTAGAGGTTTATTACTAAATGACTCAATAAAAGTTTATTCTAATGATGAGTTAAAGCAACAATTACGATTTTTTTTGATAAAATTCCATGAGAAAACGTTAAGCACTATCTTAAATGATCAAGATATGGATTCAAGACAAAAATCTATCGAGATACGAAAAGCAAGAGAAGCTATAAACAATCTAAAATCAAAAGGTTTACACTCCTAAAAAGTGTGTTTTAATTTATTATGAGGTGATGAGATGGAATTTTTAAAATCAAATAATGTACCACAAGCAATAGGACCTTACTCTCAAGCTATTAGAGTAAACGGAATGATATATACGTCAGGGCAAATAGCTCTTACACCAGAAGGTGAAATGGTAGAACCTGATATAAAAAAACAAACAAGACAAGTTTTGACAAACTTAAGAAATTTACTTGAAGATTCAGGAAGCGGTTTACACAATGTTGTAAAAGCAAATATATATTTAGCAAATATGGAAGATTTCGGTATAGTAAATGTTATATATGCAGAGTATTTCGGTGATCATAAACCTGCAAGAAGTACGGTGGCTGTTAAAACTTTGCCGAAAAATGCTCTTGTTGAGATAGATGTTATCGCAACGGCAGGTCTTGGCAATTTGATGTCTTAAATAATAGACGTATGATATTTTAGTATAAAAACAATTTAGAAATAACACTTTAGTTTAATCTTAGTTTAAACTTATTTTAGATATTATACGGCTCACGAAAAAATTGAGGGTAGTAGAATGTATGCAATTATTAAATGTGGTGGAAAGCAATATAAAGTTTGTGTTGGTGATATAATCAACGTTGACAAACTAAGCAAAGAACCTAAAGAAAATATCGAAATCAGCGATGTTCTTGCAGTAAATGATGGAGAACTAAAAACTGGTGAAGCTGCTAAAAATGCAGTAGTAAGTGCTGTTGTTATAAATGAAGGAAGAGGTAAAAAAGTTGTTATCTACAAAAAAAGAAGAAGAAAAGATAGCAAACTAAAAAGAGGTTTCAGAAGAGACTTCACTAGAATCCAAATCACTAACATAGCAGCATAATTTAAGGAGAAAACATGGCTCACAAGAAAGGTCAAGGTAGTACACAGAATAATAGAGACTCAGCTGGTAGAAGGCTTGGTGTAAAAAGATTTGGTGGTGAAGCGGTAAGAGCTGGAAACATCATAATCAGACAAAGAGGAACTAAAGTTCACCCTGGAGCAAACGTAGGTATGGGTAAAGATCATACAATTTATGCTCTAATTGACGGCGAAGTTAAATTCGAAATCAAAGACAAAAATAGAAAAAAAGTTTCTGTTTACGCAGCTTCTTAATAACAAGCTCTATTAAACTTTAATTTAAAAAAAGGTACTATATGGCAATGTAATTGCTTGTAGTACCTTTTTTTTTGCACGGTCGTAATTAATAAGTATCGTATAAGTAGAGTCGGTATTTACTAATCACGATTTAATCAAGGAAAAAAATGTTTGTAGATAGTATAAAAGTAACGATTAGTTCCGGTAAAGGTGGAGCAGGTTGTGCTTCATTTAGAAGAGAAAAATATGTTATAAAAGGTGGACCAGACGGCGGTGACGGCGGAAAAGGTGGAAATGTATATTTCGTTGTAGATAACAACACTGATACACTTTCCGCATTTAAAGGTAAAGTACATTTAAAAGCAGCTAACGGTCAAGGTGGTATGTCAAGACAAAAATACGGTAGGTCTGGGGAGCATTTATATTTAAAAGTTCCTCTAGGAACTCAAGTTGTGGATGAAGAAACAAATGAAGTACTACTTGATTTAGTTAATCCAACCGATGAACCTGTATTGTTTTTAGAAGGTGGAAAAGGTGGACTTGGAAACGTGCACTTTAAAAACTCAACAAATCAAAGACCTACATATTGTCAGCCTGGACTTCCGGGGATTACAAAAGAGATTAGACTAGAGCTAAAACTTATTGCGGATGTTGGGCTAGTAGGGTATCCAAATGTCGGGAAATCAACTCTGGTTTCGACAGTTTCAAACGCTAGACCTTTGGTAGCTGATTATGAATTTACTACATTAACACCTAGTCTAGGGGTAGTTGATATAGGGGAATATGACTCTTTTGTAATGGCAGATATTCCAGGTATCATAGAGGGTGCTAGTGATGGTAAAGGTCTTGGATTAGAGTTTTTAAAACATATAGAAAGAACTAAAACTTTACTTTTTGTTATAGATATAGCAAATTATAGAGATATTAAAGAACAATACGATACGTTAAAAGTAGAAGTTCAAAGGTTTTCTCAAGAGTTAAGCGGTAGAAGATTTGCTATCGTATTTTCAAAAGTAGATGCTATGACGCAAGAAGAAGCAGACAAAATTATAGAGACTTTTATTAAAGAGTTAAAACTTAAAGCCCAAACAAATGATAAGATAAAAGGTAAATGTTATGTACAGGATTATAAAGATCCTACATTTAAATATGATGACAAAAAACCTTTCTTTATAATGGGTATTTCATCGGCAACTCACTATAATATAGACTCATTAAAATATACATTGTTTGATTTAATAAAATTATAATATTAAAGCATTAAAGAGGAATTTATGAAAAGAATTGTACTAAAAGTAGGTAGTGCGGTTTTAACACAAAATGGAGCATTGGCACTAGATAGATTACAAAATCTTGTAGAATTTATTGCCGAACTAAAGAAAAAAGATTATGATGTCATTTTAGTTACATCTGGAGCAGTTGCTGCAGGATATACGGCTCTTAAACTAGATAAAAAAGTAGTTTCAAACAAACAAGCTTTGGCTTCTATAGGTCAACCTATGCTTATGAAAGAGTATCAAAAAAGATTTAACGAGTGCAGTGTTATTTGTTCACAGTTACTCTTAACTGCTGATGATTTTGATTCAAGAAAAAGAACGATTCATGCAAAAAATGCTATTGAGACGTTGTTGAGTCACAGTGTATTACCTATCATCAATGAAAATGATGTTACTGCGACAGATGAGTTGGTTTTTGGTGATAATGACCAATTAGCAGCCCATGTAACATACTATTTTGAAGCAGATATGCTTGTTATACTTACCGATATTGATGGGTATTATGATGATAATCCACATACAAACCCAAGTGCTAAATTACAAAAAATTGTAAATTCGATAGATTCAGAAGCTTTAAGTATGACGCACTCTCCAAACAATGAATTCGCAACGGGCGGTATTGTAACTAAACTTAAAGCAGCAAATTTTTTACTACAAAGAGATAAGCAAATGTTCCTAACAAGTGGGTTTGATTTGACTTTCGCAAAAGAGTATTTGATAGATGGTGTGCATAATAGGGGAACACTGTTTTTAGGTAAAAGGTAAAAAGGAAAAAGTATAAAGTGAAGAAAATTGTTTTTATGGGGACGCCGAGTTATGCGACAAAAATTTTAGAAGAAATTTTAAAATATGATAGATTTGAAGTTGTTGCACTTTTTACCCAACCAGACAAACCTGTAGGACGAAAACAGATATTAACTCCGCCTGATATAAAACAATATTGCATTGAACAAAAACTATCTTTTCCTATTTATCAGCCTGTGAAGTTGAGGGAAACGCAAAACGTAGAGATTATCCAAGCTTTAAAACCTGATTTTATAATAGTTGCCGCTTATGGGCAAATTTTACCAAAAGAGATACTTGATATTGCACCTTGTATAAATCTTCATGCTTCATTATTACCTTTATATAGGGGAGCATCTCCGATACAAGAAGCTTTATTAAATAGTGATACTTACACCGGTGTTACGGCGATGCTTATGGATGTCGGACTTGATAGCGGTGATATTTTGGGATATGAATATATGCAAGTTTCGCAAGATTGTGATGTTGTACAATTATTTGATAAACTCTCTTTGTTAGCTGCCACACTCACGATTACAATTTTAGATAATTTTGATAGAATTAACCCGATAAAACAAAAGCTTCATAATGTAAGCTATTGTAAAAAAATCAAAAAAACAGACGGTGAAGTTGAGTTTAACAACGCTTTAGAGCTAGTAGCAAAATATAAAGCCTACAAATTTTGGCCAGGTATTGCACTTGCAAACGGTTTGAAATTAAAAGATGTGAAATTAGCTAATTCTATAAATTCTTACGAGAGCGGTAAAATATTAAATATACTAGATGATGCCGTGGAAGTAGGATGTAGAGTGGGTTCTTTATATATAAGCACTTTACAAGCACCGTCAAAAAATGAAGTCAAAGCACTTGAATATATAAAAGGTAAAAGGTTGAATATTGGAGATTATTTATCTTGAAGAGGTTGACTCTACCCAAAAGTTTCTAAAAAATCATATTAATACCAAAGGCTATACTCATGATATAGCTGTGGTTACTACAAACCAAACAAACGGTATAGGAAGTAGAGATAATGTTTGGAATAGCAAAAAAGGGAATTTGTGTTTTTCTTTTACACAGCATATTAAAAATCTTCCAAATGATTTAAATCTTCAAAGTGCATCAATTTATTATAGTTTTTTATTAAAAAATTTATTAAAAGAGCACAAATCTGAAATTTGGCTTAAGTGGCCAAATGATTTTTATATCGCTGAAAAAAAAATAGGTGGGACTATTACACACTTAGTAAATGATGTGTTATATTGTGGTATAGGGCTCAATTTATCGTATATTGATGATAGTTACGGTTACCTTGATATAGAGATAAATATAAATGAAATATTGCAAGAGTACTTTACGATTTTGTTAAAATCTATTTCATGGAAGGAGATTTTCAGTCTATATAAGATAGAATACGAATTGAGTAAAAAATTTCAAGCAACTTTAAAAAATCAGAAAATTAGTCTTTTAGATTCAGAACTTTGTGAAGACGGGTCTATTTTAATAGAAAATCAAAAGGTGTATAGTTTAAGATGACAGAGATAATAGCAATAGCAAATCAAAAAGGCGGTGTGGGAAAAACTACTACTGCGGTTAATTTAAGTGCGGCGTTGGCATTAAAAGGGAAAAAAGTGCTTCTTATAGATGCAGACCCACAAGCAAATGCCACTACAAGTTTGGGCTTTCATAGAGATACATACGAATATAATATTTACCACGTTATGCTTGGAACAAAAGAATTATCAGAAATATTGCTTGATACGGAAATAGAAAATCTTAAAGTAGCACCTTCTAATATCGGTCTTGTAGGTATAGAAAAAGAATTTTACAAAGAACTAAAAGATAGAGAACTAATCTTAAAAAGAAAAATAGATTCCATAAAATCAGAGTTTGACTATGTAATCATAGATTCACCTCC
>DISL01000065.1 GCA_002421845.1 Epsilonproteobacteria bacterium UBA6211
TATGACAAAAAAAGACCTGTTAAAAAAGGTAGAGAAAACGATTTTCCTGATGTAAAAGTAAAAGTTCCTGATAGTGATATAGGACCTTATTTGGATGATAAAACAACGACTCAACATAAATTCGGACCTTATAAAGGTATTATAATACCTGCTCAAAAATAATGTCAAGACTCCGAGTCAAGCTCGGAGTGACTTCTTTCGTGTCATCGTGATACTGAATAAAGTTCAGCATGACAGACTCATGATCTAAAATCCTAAATTTTAAGCCCAAGCTAATGCTTGTGTTGACTCAAAATTTGACAAAAGTCAAAGTTTAAATCCCAACTTTTTGATACCATACACCAAACAAAAATTAAGAGAGTCAGTATGCAATATATCTATAAACGTGATGGAAGCAAAGAGGAATTTCGTGCATTTAAAATAGAAGATGCTATCAAAAAAGGTTTCGCAAGTGTAGGTGTGAGATATGATGATCAAATCTTTAAGCAAGTGTTACAGATAACTATAAATAATGATTTGAAAACCGTAGAAGATATACAAGATGTAATAGAAAAGAAACTTTTTGAAGCAAAATATTTTAATGTGGCTAAGTCGTTTGTAACCTATAGATTTTTGCATAAAATGCAACGTGAACATATCTTGGGATTAAATGAAGATACTACATACGTAAACTCGACAAGCTCCATAGAAGAGTATATCGATAAAGCAGACTGGAGAATCAATGCCAATGCAAATACCGGATACTCCAATGCAGGGCTTGTAAATAATTTAGCAGGTAAGCTAATAGCAAATTATTGGCTTGATAAAATCTACAGCAAAATAGAAGGATACGCCCATAGAAACGGTGATGTTCATATACATGACCTTGATTGCCTTACCGGATATTGTGCCGGGTGGAGTTTGAGAGTGCTACTTGATGAGGGTTTCAACGGTATAAGGGGTAGGGTAGAGAGTAAAGCACCTAGCCATTTTAGAGAGGCTCTTGGACAAATGGCAAATTTTCTAGGGATTTTACAAAGCGAATGGGCAGGGGCTCAGGCTTTTAGCTCATTTGATACCTATTTGGCACCTTATGTTTTCAAAGATAAGCTTGAATACACGGATGTCAAAAAAGCAATAAGAAGCTTTGTATATAATCTCAATGTTCCTGCACGTTGGGGGCAAAGTCCCTTTACGAACGTAACTATAGATTGGACGGTACCAAGCGACCTAAAAGACCAAATACCTACAAAAAACCAAAGGCATCTTTTGGAAGGTGTTGAGGATTTGGGGCTTTTAAAAGAGGCTTTATCACGGGGTGTAACAAGCTTAGATAGTATGACTTATAAATATTTCCAAAAGGAGATGAATCTTATAAATAGAGCTTATTATGAGGTGATGACCGAAGGAGATAAAACAGGTCAACCTTTTACTTTTCCGATACCCACCGTAAATATAACCGAAGATTTTGATTGGTACGGAGAAAATACCGATGTGTTGTTTGAAAACAGTGCTAAAATAGGTTCTAGTTATTTTCAAAACTTTATAGGTAGTCAGTATATAAAAGACGAAAACGGTAACCTATGCGAAAATCCAAATGCCTATAAACCGGGTCACGTAAGAAGTATGTGCTGTAGGCTTCAACTAGACCTTAGAGAGCTTTTAAAACGTGGCGGTGGGCTTTTTGGAAGTGCGGAGATGACGGGAAGTATCGGTGTAGTTACTCTTAATATGGCAAGGCTTGGGTATCTGTACAAGGGGAATAAGCAAGGGTTGTTTGAGAGGATAAAAGAGCTTTGCGATATATCTAAATCAACATTGGAGAAAAAGCGTGTATTTATCAATCAAATGTTTGATAGGGGATTATATCCTTATACAAAGAGGTATCTAAGGAATTTTAATAACCATTTTTCTACCATCGGTGTTAACGGTCTTAATGAAATGATAAGAAACTATACATCTGATAAACACGATATTTCAAGTGAATTTGGGAAACAATTTTCTTTGGAGGTTCTTGATTTTATTAGAGAGCTTATGACAAGCTATCAAGAGGAAACAGGCAATCTATACAACCTTGAAGCAACTCCTGCAGAGGGTACGACTTACCGTTTTGCAAAAGAGGATATAAAAAGATACCCTGATATTTTACAAGCTGGAGTCGGTGATAATATTTACTATACCAATTCATCCCAACTTCAAGTTGACTATACCGTTGACCCTTTTGAGGCACTTATTCACCAAGATGAATTACAATGTAAATACACAGGTGGGACGGTACTTCACTTGTACATGAATGAAAAGCTAGAGAGTGGTGATAGCTGTAGGGAGTTTTTGAAATCGGTAATAACCAATTTTCAGCTCCCTTATGTGACTATCACTCCGCTTTTTAGCGTTTGTCCGGTGCATGGGTATATAAGCGGTGAGCATGAGTATTGTCCGAAGTGTGATGAGAAGATTTTAGGAGATAAGGAGTAACAAATGAGCAAAAATGAGATTTTAGAAAAAAACAAAGACAAAAGAACAAAATGTATGGTTTATACTAGAGTTATGGGTTATCATAGACCTGTTGAGAGTTTTAATATAGGCAAAATCGGTGAACACAGACAAAGAACATATTTTGAAGAGAAAAAGGGTTTATAACCTTACACCTTTCACTCTTCTTGATTATCCAAATAAAACTGCTTGTATAGTTTGGTTTAGCGGATGTGGGATGAGGTGTGGGTATTGTTATAATGCCGATATTGTAGAAAGTAGCGGTAATTATGATTACTTTGAGGTGCTCTCTTTTTTGCACAGAAGAAAAGGGTTACTTCAAGGTGTCGTTTTATGCGGTGGTGAGCCGTTGTTTTACTACGATAAAGATATGTTTGAGTTTATCAAAAAAGTCAAAGAGATGGGTTTTTTGATAAAACTAGATA
>DISL01000028.1 GCA_002421845.1 Epsilonproteobacteria bacterium UBA6211
CCCATCATCATCATTCTAGCTACCCAGAAAAACAATATATCAAATCCGGTAATAAGCAAACTGTTTGGATAGAAATCTTTTATATCAGTTGCAGTGAATTTGTCTCCCATTTGTCCGTTATTACCCCATCCAAGAGGTGAAAACGCCCAAAGTGCCGAACTAAACCAAGTATCAAGTACATCTGGGTCTTGAGCAAAGTTTTTACTTGCACATTTTGGACAATCATGTGGATGGTCTTCACGACTTGCCCACTCATGACCGCACTCTTCACAATAAAACACAGGTATTCTATGACCCCACCAAAGCTGTCTTGATATACACCAGTCTCTTAGTTCATCCATCCACGAACTATAGCTATTTATCCAATGAGGAGGGAAAAACTTAGTCAATCCTGCATAAGTTTTATCTATAGAGTTTCTAGCTACCTCTTTTCTTACAAACCATTGTTTAGAGATATAAGGCTCCACTATATTTTTACATCTATAACAATGCCCTACTTGGTGGTTGTGGTCTTCTATTTTTATAAGGTATCCAAGCTCTTGTAGTTTTGCTACAACCACCGCACGAGATTCTAGTCTCTCTAACCCTGCAAACTCTCCACAGTGTTCATTCAAAATCCCTTTTTCGCTAAATACCGTGATAAATTCCAAATCGTGTCTTTTACCCACTTCATAGTCGTTTGTATCGTGTGCAGGAGTTACTTTAACTACACCCGTACCAAACTCCATATCCACATGCTCATCAGCTATGATTTTGATTTTTCGCATCACGATAGGTAATACTACTTCTTTACCGATTAAACTTTTGTATCTCTCATCATCAGGGTGTACCATTACAGCACTATCCCCAAAATATGTTTCTGGTCTAGTAGTAGCTACTATCACTTCACCGCTACCATCAGCAAGAGCATATTTGATATGATAAAACTTTCCTGCAGTATCTTCGTGTTCTACTTCTATATCACTCAAAGCTCCACAATGTGTACACCAGTTTACCATATAGTTGTTTCTTACTATCATACCTTCATTATAAAGATGTACGAAAGCCTCTTTTACAGCCTCTTTTAGCCCATCATCCATAGTAAATCTCTCACGACTCCAAGCAGGAGTAACACCAAGCTTTCTCATCTGATGTACTATCGTTCCACCGCTATACTCTTTCCATTTCCAAACACGCTCTAAAAACGCCTCACGACCTAACTCTTCTTTGCTAGTTCCCTCTTTTAGGAGTTGTTTTTCTACAACGTTTTGCGTTGCAATACCTGCATGGTCTGTTCCAGGTTGCCAAAGTGTTTTATAACCGTCCATTCTTTTGTATCTAGTGATAATATCTTGCAACGTAAAAGTAAGTGCATGACCTATATGTAAGCTTCCGGTTACATTAGGTGGCGGCATCATAAGTGCAAAGTTTTTACCCTCTTCTTGTATCTCTTTGTTACCGTCTATTTCAAAATAGCCTCTATCTTCACATAATTTATAAAAACTATCTTCTATCTCTTTTGGATTATAACTCATCAAAAATTCCTCTTTTTTATCTATATAGTCGTGATTATACCCTAAAAGTGATAAAAGATTTATTGCTTATTAAAAAAATATTAGTTATACTAGTACAAGATTAAAACAAGGGTGTTATATGCTACAAAAGTCTGACATACGAGTTCTTCTAGCTGAAGATGATTTAATAAATGCCAAACTTTTGACGGAACTCTTAGAAAAAAAATACAACGTAGTAGTAACTGCTTACGATGGTATTGAGGGTATCGAGAAATTTAAGCTTGAAGAGTTTGACGTAGTAGTAAGTGATATAGAGATGCCAAGATGCAACGGTTTGGAGATGATAAAAGAGATAAAAAAACTCAAACCTTCTATTTTCACGATACTTCAAACAGCATACACGGAAGCATCTTACTTTATAGAAGCAATTAACCTCAAAGTAGATAGATTCTTACCAAAACCTATAAATGCCAAACTTCTTTTGTCTTATATCGATGAACAAGAAGAAAAAATAAAAACAAAAAGACTCATAGAAGAACAACAAAAACTTCTAAATCACTACAAACAGGTAATTGATGATATTTTGATAGTGGTAAAAACAGACACCGAAGGCAAAATAAAATACGTAAATGATAAATTCTGCGAAATCAGCGGTTATACTCAAGATGAAATTATAGGAAAAACACACCCTGAAATAGTAAGTCACCATACACTTATGAAAAAAGAGCTTTTTGATGAGATGTGGAAAAGTGTAGAAAACCTCAAACCTCACCATATGATAATAAGAAACCAAAACAAAAGCGGTTCTAGTTATTGGATTGATTCATATTTTTATCCTATTACGGATAATAACAACAACTTATTTGAAGTCATAGCATTTTCAAAAGATATAACGGCTCAAATCAAACAACAAAAAGAAAAAGAGAGTCTATACGTCAAAGAATCTCAAGACAATATCACAAAAGCTATGCACTTATACCAAACGCAATTTATCAAATATATACCTCTGCCGACTATTATTATAGATTCAGATTTGAATATCACGGAATACAATCACGACTTTGAGAATCTTATACTCAATTCGACAAATATCGAGTTATATGAAAAGCTTTTGGAAAAAACACTGAAAATTACGGATATTTTAGAAGTTA
>DISL01000073.1 GCA_002421845.1 Epsilonproteobacteria bacterium UBA6211
ACATTCATCTTATGGATGGGATGGTTTGGATTCAACGGTGGAAGCCAACTAGCTCTTGGAAGCAAAGAAGATATAGATGGAATTGCTTCAGTAATTGCTAGTACAAATATGGGTGCTGCTGCTGGTGCTGTTGCTGCTGCTGTTTTAACTCAACTAATATACAAAAAAGTTGATTTAACTATGGTATTAAACGGTACTTTAGCTGGTCTTGTATCTGTTACTGCTGGTCCTGATCTTGGTATAAACGTAGCTTTAATAGAGGGTTTAATAGGTGGTTTACTTGTAGTACTTGCTATCCCTATGTTTGATAAACTAAGAATAGATGACCCTGTAGGTGCATTATCTGTTCACTTGGTTGCTGGTATTTGGGGAACTTTAGCTGTAGGTATCTTCAATCCTGAAGTTACATTGATGGCTCAAATAAAAGGTATAGTAATAGTAGGTGTGTTTGTTTTCGTAGCTTCATATATAGTGTGGAAAATACTAGATATGATTGTTGGGCTAAGAGTTGACGAAGAGACTGAAGTAAATGGACTTGATATTGCTGAAACTGGTTTAGAGTGCTATCCAGAGTTCAAAAGAGCATAAGGAGTAAGCTATGAAAAAAATAGAAGCTATAATCAAACCTTTCAAATTGGAAGATGTAAAAGAGGCTTTAACGGAAGCCGGTATTACAGGGATGACTGTAAGTGATGTAAAAGGTTACGGAAGACAACAAGGTCATAGTGAACTTTACAGAGGTGCGGAGTATATAGTTGATTTTCTTGCTAAAATCAAAATAGAACTAATCGTAAACGATGAAATGGTTGATAGCGTTGTAAATACTATTACAAATGCTGCAAAAACAGGTAAAATCGGTGACGGTAAAATATTTATAATTCCTATAGATAATGTTATCAGAATAAGAACAGGTGAAACTGGTAGCGAAGCGGTATAGGGTTAGAACTTATATCAACAAGGGCGGTGAAAATTATTCATCGCCTTTTTTTGTATTATTAAACATTGTCTTGATAAACTTTTAAAATCTTCTATATGTTATATTATTTTAACACTAATAAATAACTTTCATTTTTTAATATTCATTTATATTTCATATATAGCCAATTTGTTAAGTTTAAAATAATAATTTGTGTTGTATGATTTTGTTAAATATATTTCATAGGGAGGGTGTTGCATTATGTTTAATTTTGGTAAAACAGAGGAAGAAAAAGGGCGATTAAATGCAATAGAGGAAAACTTTGCAATTATATCATTTGAGCCAAACGGTACAATATTACATGCCAATAGCAATTTTTTAAATGCGTTGGGGTATGGATTGAATGAAGTTGTCGGAAAACACCATAGGATGTTTTGTGACAGGACATATACAAACTCTAAGGAATATACGGAATTTTGGAACAAATTAGCAAGTGGCGTATCACAAATAGATGAATTTGAAAGATTTAGAAAAGACGGTAGCCCTATTTGGATTCAAGCATCATACACTCCTGTCAAAAATAGTGACGGTAAAGTAACAAGAGTTATAAAATTTGCTCAAGATATTACCGACTCAAAAAAAGTGATTAATGCAGTTAAGAAATCTATTGACATAGCAAAAACTGGGATAATGGAACAAAAAATCACTGAATCAACAAAGAACGAAGGGATAGAAGATCTTAAAAATGGTATAAATGAGTTATACCAAATAGTCTCTTCAAAAGTTAATGGTGATTTGAACAAATTATCAGATGCCCTATCTCATTTTCAAAAGTTGAATTTTACCCATAGGTTGAGCGGAAATTTAGGTGATGTAGCTACCGGATTAAATAGTTTAGCAGATATTATCAACAATATGCTAGTAGAAAACAAATCAAACGGTCTTACTCTTGATGAAAGTAGTAATATATTACTTGCAAACGTTGACAAACTAAACCAAAGCTCAAATGAAGCAGCAGCTTCTTTGGAAGAAACGGCTGCAGCATTAGAAGAGATGACAAGCAACATAAGAAATAACACTGAAAATATAGCAAAAATGTCGTCACTATCAAGTAGTGTTACATCTAGTGCAAATAAAGGTGAAAAACTTGCAAATCAAACTACTATTGCTATGGAAGAGATTAATACTCAAGTTAGTGCAATAAATGAAGCAATAAGTGTCATAGACCAAATTGCATTCCAAACAAATATTCTTTCACTAAACGCTGCTGTTGAAGCTGCAACTGCAGGTGAAGCAGGAAAAGGGTTTGCGGTAGTTGCTGCAGAAGTTAGAAATCTAGCTTCAAGAAGTGCAGAAGCAGCAAAAGAGATAAAAGGTATCGTAGAACGTGCTACATCTAAAGCAAATGAAGGTAAAGCTATAGCAAACGATATGATTCAAGGATATAGTGAACTAAATAAAAATATCTCTCATACCATAACGCTAATATCTGATATAGAACATGCATCAAAAGAGCAATTACTAGGAATTGAGCAAATCAATGATGCTGTAACACAACTAGACCAACAAACACAACAAAATGCGATGGTCGCATCTCAAACCCATGATGTTGCAGTACTAACAGACCAAATAGCTAAACTTGTCGTAAGTAGTGCCGATGAAAAAGAGTTTATAGGGAAACATGAAGTAAAAGCAAAATCTACAGGATTGTCTTCTTCGCAGGTAAAAGTCCCTCAAGTACATACGAAACCTGTGGCTAAAAAACCCATAGCACCTACTTCAAAAACAAGTCATACTACTAGTCCAAAAATACAAACGGTGACGCCAAAGGTGCAATCGTCTAATGATGAATGGGAAGCGTTTTAAGTAAGTAATTGGTAAAGTGTATTGGGGAAGAGAAAGTCTGCCCCCAATATACCAATATACCAATATACCAATATACCAATATACCAATATACCAATTACAAAATAATTGAGTTTAGAATGAGATTTTGTTGAAGTTTGTAAGATATGTTTGGATTGTATTAGATATGTATATGGCAGAGGGCAAGGGATTCGAACCCTCGGAGGCTCTCACCTCGCCGGTTTTCAAGACCGGTGCTTTCAACCGCTCAGCCAACCCTCTACAATAAAAAATGGCGATAAGCCAATGGAGGCGACACCCGGATTCGAACCGGGGATAGAAGCTTTGCAGGCTCCGGCCTTACCACTTGGCGATGTCGCCGATTATCAAATTTTATTAACACCAAATTTATGGTGCGAATGGTGAGAATCGAACTCACACTCCGAAACCGGAACAGGATTTTAAGTCCTGCGCGTCTACCTATTCCGCCACACTCGCAAAAATGAAGAAAGCTTATGGAGCGGGCGACGAGATTCGAACTCGCGACATCAACCTTGGCAAGGTTGCACTCTACCACTGAGCTACGCCCGCAACACACTTTTAAGTGCTTTCATCAAATTTGGACTGGAATTATAGCAAAAAAAATTTTAAATGTAAAGGGTTTTTTACAAAAAAATATATATTTTTCTAAATTTCTTTTAAAATCATCTTTTTATAAGTTGTTTGGTATAATTAAGGACAATTTTTTAAAAGTAATATAAAGGTAATATATGAGAAGTGATGAAGTAAAAAAAGGGCATAACAGAACCCCTCATAGAAGTTTGTTTAGAGCTACGGGCTTAAAAGATGAAGATTTTGATAAACCGTTTATCGGTGTTGCAAACTCTTTTATAGAGATAATCCCTGGGCATTTTTTCTTAGATAAAGTAAGTGACATTATAAAAGAAGAGATAAGAAATGCAGGTTGTGTACCTTTTGAGTTCAATACAATCGGTGTAGATGACGGTATAGCAATGGGACATGACGGTATGCTTTTTTCTCTCCCTTCAAGAGAAATCATAGCAAATTCTATAGAAACTGTTATAAATGCACACAAGCTTGATGCAATGATAGCTATTCCAAACTGTGATAAGATAGTTCCTGGAATGATAATGGGTGCATTAAGAGTAGATGTTCCTACAGTTTTCGTAAGCGGTGGACCTATGGCAAAAGGTTACACAAAAGACGGTACACCTATCGACTTAGCTACTGCATTTGAAGCGGTAGGTAAATATGAAGCGGGTCAAATAAGTGTAGATGAACTAAAAGATATAGAATGTAATGCGTGTCCAAGCGGTGGAAGCTGTAGCGGTATGTTTACGGCAAACTCTATGAATACGTTGATGGAGGCCATGGGGATAGCACTACCTGGAAACGGTACTATTTTGGCATTGACACCTGAGAGGGAAGAGCTTTATAGAAAAGCTGCTAGAAGAATATGTGAAATAGCAAAAAGTAAAGAGCTAACTCAAAAATTCAAACTAAGAAATATATTAAATGAAAATGCCGTAAGAAATGCTTTTGCTGTAGATATGGCAATGGGTGGAAGTTCAAATACTGTTTTACATATGTTGGCTATTGCAAAAGAGGCTGGAGTTAATTTTGAATTAAGTGATATAAATGCAATAAGCAAAAGAGTATCACATATAGCAAAAATCTCTCCAAGTTTAAGTACTGTTCATATGGAAGATATAAATAAAGCAGGTGGCGTAAATGCTGTAATGAAAGAGATGAGCAAACGTGGTGATGATATACTACTTGACAATCTTACTATTAGTGGTGAAAGCGTTTTGGAAAAAATCAAAGATGCATATATCAAAGATACAAATATTATCCACACTATAGACAATCCATACTCAGCCGTTGGCGGTCTAGCTATACTTTACGGTAACCTAGCAGAACAAGGTGCTGTTATCAAAACAGCAGGTATTACGGGTAGTAGAGTGTTTACTGGTCGTGCTGTATGTTTTGACGGTCAGCCTGAAGCAATTATGGGTATTACAAGCGGTAAAGTAAAAGCCGGAGATGTTGTAGTAATAAGATATGAAGGTCCAAGGGGAGGTCCAGGGATGCAAGAGATGCTTGCACCTACAAGCTTAATCATGGGTATGGGACTCGGTGATAAAGTAGCACTTATTACAGACGGTAGATTTAGCGGTGCAACAAGAGGTGCAAGTATAGGTCACGTTTCACCTGAAGCTGCTGAAGGCGGTATGAT
The DNA here is from genome assembly GCA_002421845.1 of Epsilonproteobacteria bacterium UBA6211. Taxonomy (GTDB): domain Bacteria; phylum Campylobacterota; class Campylobacteria; order Campylobacterales; family Arcobacteraceae; genus UBA6211. Next base: position 5,017 of record DISL01000073.1, read on the forward strand.
AGGTTTACTTCAAGATGGAGATGAGATACATATAGATGTTGATCAATATATTTTACAAGTAAATTTAAGTGATGAAGAGATTGCAAAAAGAAAAGCAACATTCAAACCAGTAGTAAAACCTCTAAAATCAAGATGGTTAGGTCAATATAGATCACTAGTTACAAATGCAAGTAGTGGTGCTATTTTAAAATCAGAACTATAAAAAAAGGTTGGCTGTCTTAGCCAACCTTTTTTATTATTTGTAGTTAAATAAAAATTATTTATTGTAGCAGTGTTGAGCTTTGTACTCACCGAATTTCAAACCGCTTCCACTTTTGTCATTTGACATAGAGTAGTTTGTAACTACAGGATTACATTTGTCTATCCATTGATAAATATCAAAAATTTTCACTTGATTAAAGCCCATTTTTCTGAATGTTTCAGCCTCTATAGATGCTCTTGCAGCAGAGTTACAAACAACTATCATATTAGGTTTGATAAAATTACCTTCCATATCAAGAACAAAGTTCTCTAGTGCAACTTCCGGTGATTCTCTACCAATTCTAACACTCCCTTTGATTTGAGCAGCTGACCACTCTTCCATAGTTCTAACATCCGCAACAACCCAGTCTTTTGCTTCTAAAGCAGCCTTTACCTCATCTATAGTAGCATACGTACCGTTTTTTTTGTTTTCAGCTTGAAGCTCTTTTGTAAGAGATTTATAATCTTTAAACTTTGCTTCACTAGCAAAACCACAACTTAATAATAACGAACTAACAACCAATGCACTTGCAATTTTTTTCATCTCAACATCCCCTTTATTATAATTAAAAATTATGAAGAATTATAAGCTAAATATTCTTAATCAATTATTATTTTCCAAACATTTTTTATTATATGAATAATAAGCTGACGTTATAAGCATATTTTTGATAAAATACAATTTATGAACACATTTATACAAAAACTAAAAGATTTCAACGAGTTGGTAGCATTTAGCCACTCTATTTTTTCATTACCTTTTATATTTATCGCTATGGTAGTTTCGGCAAACGGTTGGTTTGGATGGAAGTTACTAATATTAGGGTTATTTGCAGCCCTTAGTGCAAGAAATTTTGCTATGGGACTAAATAGATATTTAGACAGAGATATAGATGCACTAAATCCAAGAACTATCAATCGACCGAGTGTTGATGGGCGTGTAAAAGCAGAACATATACTAACATTTACTATTTTAAACGCTTCTATTTTTGTATTAGTTGCTTATTTTGTAAACAACCTTGCATTTATCCTTAGCATCCCTATTTTATTTATCATAGGTAGCTACTCTTATTTTAAAAGATTTAGCTTTTTGGCTCATATTATACTTGGGGTCTCTTTGGCTCTTGCCCCTTTGGCAGGTGTTGTAGCGGTAAGTGAAACTATTTATTTATGGACGATTTATCTAAGTATCGGTGTTATGTTTTGGGTAGCTGGGTTTGATTTGCTTTACTCTTTACAAGATATTGATGTGGATAAAGAACTAGGGCTTCACTCTATTCCATCTAAATTCGGGGCTAAAAATACATTTCTTATCTCAAAGATATTTCATACTTTGACTGTAGTTTTTTGGCTATTATTTGTAATAGAAGCTAATTTAGATATTTTTGCATATATTGCCGTAATATTCGGTGCATTGATGCTAAGTTATGAACACTATTTGGTAAATAAAGATTTCCGCAAGATAGACCGTGCATTTTTTACGGTAAACGGTTATTTGGGGATTGTATTTTTTATTTGTATCGTTATTGATATTTTTATAGGATAATCAAATGCCACAAAAAAGATTAACAAAAAAAGAGCAGATTATGAATGCTGCACTGGAGCTTTTTGCCCTCAAAGGTTTTTATACTACTACCATACCGGATATTGCAAATGCACTGAAAATGAGTGTCGGCAATATGTACAACTACTTCAAATCAAAAGATATTTTGGCAAAAGAGATTATTAAGTATATCTCCGTCTATCTAGGTGAAAAACTAAAAGAGATAAACGAACAAGATATTTCAACAAAAGAAAAAACAAAAAAAATAGTCATTATGTATTTTGATATAGCCAAATCAAGACCTGAAATGATTGATTACTTTTTGAGAGTTTATCTATCAAACAGAGAGGTTTTCAAAGACGGTTGCGAAGGAATGGCTTGTGTTAGTGAATTTGTAACAGAGATTATGATATTTTTTGAAGAGGGTGTACAAAAAGGGGAACTAAAAAATCAAGATTTTTTTAGTGCATTCGGTCTTTTTATGGGATACCTCGGTGGAATGGTATTTTTAAACGGTGAGAAAATACTACCTAACAAACTTGATTTTTATGTGGAAGATATAGCAGACAATATATACAACGCTCTCAAAAAATAACTTCAAAAAAGGTGAATCAATGAAAACCAAGATACTTTGGCTAAGCGGTATCAGTTGTTACGGTAATGTTCACTCTTTTTTAACATACTCTCATATCGATATTTTTTTAAACGACTTTGAGTTTATTTATCATCCGGTTTTAGATAGTACCTACACATTATCAGAAATCGTACAAAGTACTAAAGAGTGTGATATATTGCTTCTTGATGGTGCGGTGGCAGATGATTTCCAAAGGGCTGATAAAAATATCAAAAGTATAATCCACAACTATTCTAAAACTGTTAAGAAAATCATAACCGTAGGAACTTGTGCTACATTTGGAGGTATTTTTCAGTACTCTTCATACAAAAATCCTACGGGGCTTCACTTTTTGGGTGAAAATTTACAAGATGAATTTTTGCACCTAAGAGCAAAAACCATATCCATATCAGGTTGTCCTATACAGCCTGAGATATTGGTCAATACCTTGTACTCTCTCAAACAACATTTTGATATTCCTTTGGATAGTTATCTAAGACCTAAAGAGTATTTTGCATATACCGTACATAACGGTTGTGTTAGAAATGAATATTTTGAATACAAAGTAGATAATCATAGATTCGGTGAACTAGAGGGGTGTTTGTACTACGACCATGGGTGTCAAGCTCCATACACAAACGGAAGTTGCAATAAAATATTGTGGAACGAAGTAAACTCAAAAACACGATCCGGAAGTCCTTGTTTTGGGTGTACGGAGAGTACATTTCCTAAAACTAATCTTTTTGAAACCAAGAAAAATATGGGTGTACCTCAATATCTACCTATCGGAGTACCAAAAAGGGCATATTTGAGTATTGCAGGTGTTACGAAAGCATTTAAAATAGATAGATTAAACAAAAAGTTGATGTAATGATAGAACTTATAGAAAAAATAGAGGGGGAAGCAAAACTAGATTTTAGCTTCCAAGATGATTTAATAGATTACGTAAGAATAGAGTTTTTAAGTGCAAGGGGTATAGAAAAGATACTACAAAACCGCCCTGCTCTTGATGCACTGGTGATAAATCCTAGAGTTTGCGGTATATGCGGTCATGCCCACTTGATAGCTACCGTTCAAGCACTTGAAAACTGTTATGAATCTATTGAAATATCGCAAAAAGCAAAAATTATACGAGAACTTACACTTAACTTTGAACTTATCCAAAACCATTTCAAATGGTTTTATTTGGTGATGACACCTTTTTTTGGAATGCCACAAGACCCAAAAAAAGCGGTATATGCTTCATCCCTAATGGCAAAAGCAATAGCTATACTTGCAGGTCAATATCCGCATAATTCTTATGCCATAGTAGGTGGAATTACATCATCTTTTACAAACGGAGATTTGATTAGGGTAACACATCTAATAGATGAATGTTTAGTATTTTTCAAACAAAACTTGGTTGATGTTGATTTTGATACATTTTGGGTATGTGACAGTGTAGAGCATATTTTTGAAAAACGTGGGGATTTGGTAGATATTTTACTCAAAATCATATACCACGATTTAACAGATATGGGTAAAAGTTATGATAGATTTATAGCCTTTGGTGGAAATAGCTATTTTAAAAGCGGAAAAAGCAAAAAAACAGTCGTAAGTGAAAAGCTTAAAGTAGAATATATCAAAGAAGAGCTTATATCCAATTCCTACGCAAAAAACGTTTATTACAAAAACAAAGCTCACGAAGTTGGACCACTTGCACGTGCAATGATAAACAAAATCCCCCTTATCAAAGACTCTCACAGGAAATACGGTGATTCTATCTTTAGTAGAATATTGGCAAGAGTTTGCGAAACGGCACAACTTTTGCATCATAGTAAACAACTTATCAATATGATAGATATGAGAGAACCAAACTATATAAAACCTAAAACTGATATTAAAAATATATCGGGGTACGGTACTTCAAGTGTTGAAGCAGCTCGTGGCTCTTTGATACATAGCTTGGAATTACAAAACGGTATTATCAAAGAATACTCTATTATTACCCCTACACAGTGGAATTTAGGGTGCGGAGACAAAGATAATATGGGAGTTGCACAAAAAGCAATGGTTGGGCTTAAAAATACTCAAGAAGCAAAACTTGTTTTTAAATCATTTGATGTTTGTTCGGTTTGTACTACCCATTAAATTTTTTTAATATTATTTTTGCTACTATTTCAAATAAACTTTATAAAAGGTCAAGTTATGAATAAATTATTCACGTCAATATTTATTATCCTATCTTTAAGCTTTTGTACTCTTTTTGCAAAAGACAGTTATGGAATCAGTGTCAATGGAGGTCGTGGAAGTACTGTTGATATAGCAAGACTCGGTATTCAAAAAGATTTTGAGTCTGTTGTATATTCAAATGAAACATTCAATATAAAAGGTTTCCATGAATTAGGGCTTAACTACTGGAACGGTAATAGAAAAAATATTTCTGCTGTTTCTTATTCGCCGGTATTTGTTATAGACTTCAACAAATATACTACGCAAGGGTACAAACCCTATGTTGATTTTGGTATCGGTATAGCATTTTTATCAGATACGTTGATAGATGACAAAAATATGTCTTCTAGCTTTCAATTTGAAGATAGAATAAGTTTAGGTATCACAAAAGATAATATCGATATGTACATAAGATATATGCACTATTCAAACGGCGGTATAAAAAAACCAAATGGCGGTATAGATATGGGGCTTATAGGGTTTAATTACCGCTTTTAGTGGTGATGCCTTGCTCCACCGTCACTGGTATGACGGTGTCCCATAAGTACGAAATGATGCCCATCATTTTTGAAAATCTTACATTTTATATCATATAGTTCTTCCAAATCTTCACTTTTTATATCTTTGACGTTTAGTTGATTGAGTAACTTACCGTTTTTTAGCAACAACAAATTATCCCCGTAATGCAATGCACTTTGTAAATCATGCAAAACCATAATCGTAATAAGATCTTTTTTAACGGTAATTTCTTTTACTATCTCTAAAATCTCTTGTTGGTTTTTCGGGTCAAGATGAGATATGGGTTCATCAAGAAGCAATATTTTTGGATTTTGGATAAGTGATTTTGCCAAATAGACTTTCTGTCTCTCTCCACCGCTTAAAGTATTCATACTTCTATGCAAAAACTTCTCCAACTCCAACTCTGCAACTACAAAATTAATCATTTCATAATCTTCTTTGAGTAAGGTAAATCCGCTATAAGGTCTTCTACCCAGTTCTAAAATCTCTTTTACGGTTAAATGGACGTTATTGTTAAATTGAGGCATCAAAGATATAGTTTGAGCGATTTTAGAGATACCGTAACCAAATATATCCTCTTCATCTAAAAGTAATAATCCCTTTGAGTCTTGAATCCTTGCGATAGATTTAAGCAACGTACTCTTACCAGCCCCGTTTGAACCTATAATGATATTTAGTTCACCTGAACGTATAGTAAAATTTATATCTTCTATGATAGTTTTGTTATCTATAGTACAATTTAGATTCTTCACCTCAAAAGTCATTTTGCTCTCCTACTAAGAAGATACAAAAACAAAGGTGCTCCGATAAAAGAGGTAAAAATCCCCACAGGTACAACCAAAGGAGATAATACAGTCCTAGCAACTATATCTGCTCCCAAAAGTAAAATAGCTCCGCTTATTACGCTAAAAGGTATCACGTAACTATGACTATGCCCGACTAAAAGCCTTACTATATGAGGTGCAATAAGTCCTATAAAACCTATAATACCGAAAAATGCTACAGCCAAAGCACTAAGCAAAGAAGATACGACCATAGCCAAAATTCTAAGTCGCACTACGCTTATCCCAAGATTGACAGCACTCTCGTTACCGAGCATCAAAGCATCAAACTTCCAAAATATACGGTAAAAAAACCAAACTGAAGGTAATAAAACTATAGCTAAGATAAAACTATTGCGTATATCACCCTTTGCCAAATCTCCAAAAGTCCAAAAAATAGTAGCAGATACATCCACTTCATCTGCAAAATATTGCAAAAACATAGTCCCCGCACCAAAAACCGCACCTATAGCAACACCTGCTAAAATAAGTGATTCAGCCCTCATAGCGGTAAATTTACCGAAATATAATATGATAGCAACACATACCAAACTAGCCACAAAAGCACAAATCGTAGTTAAAAAAGTGCCATTAAAAGCATCTGAATAACTTTGTAATACTATAATAGCAAAACTAGCTCCAAATGCTCCTGCTTGTGAAACTCCAAGAGTAAAAGGCGAAGCCAAAGGATTTTTCAAAACACCTTGCATCAAAGCACCGCTAAAACCCAACGCCCCTCCTACCAAACAAGCCGCCATAGCTCTCGGTAATCTTATCTCCTCAAAGATAATCATAAATCTCTCATCAAAAGATACGAGTTTGGAAATATCATTCAAATCTATGCCGTTTGAGCCTATCATCAACGATATTACAAACAAAAACAATAATAAAACAATACTTATAAAGTATAACAATCTTTTATTTATCAAATTTTGCAGTTTTTAACCCTTTTAATTTCTCGGCACTCTTACCGAAAAACTTTGTAAATATCTCCTGCTGTTTTGCTTCTATATTTATATCTGCACCGAAATTAGAAGCTATTATATAACTATTAATATAAATATTTTCAATATTCGTATTATAAAAATTATAAGGGTACAACCATAATATTTTGCCATTTTTATAGGCATCAAGCAAGTTTATTAGCGTTTTCTTGGATACTACCTCTTCATCTATGATTTTTTTACCGAGCATATCAATAAATATAAAATCAGGATTTATAAAAATCAACTCCTCCAAAGATATATCAAGATGCCCTGATACTTTTGAAGCTACACCATTTTTTAACCCCAAAAGCTCAAATGACGGATAGTCACTCTCCGTACTGGTAATACCTCTTGCACCCTTGTACCCTATTCCGCCGATATAAACTTTTTTATCACTTTTGATTAGTGTTTTTATCTCATTTTCAAGCCCATCCATATACTCCACAAGCTCTTTTGCCCTTTGTGTATTACCCATAATCTCACCTATTAAAAGTAAAGATTTTTTTACATCGTTTAGCTTATCTTGATTTGTGACACTACCGTAACCGGCACCGTAGCTAAGGGCGACAACAGGAATTTTGGTTTTTGATTGAATCATCTCTATTTGTTCAGGTGATACGAAAGATGCAAATATAATATCGGCATTTGTCTCTATCAAAGCTTCAAGATTTGGGATTTTACCTGCTCCACCATCACCTATCACGGGAAGTTTTTCTATTGTATTTTTATTTAATGCCACTCTATAAGTCGATTTGGTATCAAATGACAACTCAATATTTTCTACACCTACAACCCTATCTTGTAAGTTCATATAAGTAAGCAACCTCAAAGCCCCAGGCCCTATAGCAACGATTTTTTTATTATCCTTTATTACCACTTCCCTTTGCAACATATCTTTGATCTCCATACCGCTTAAATAGGAGTATAAAAGCATAAAAATAAACACTAACCTCATAGTTAATCCCCTTGGAAAATTACATCATTGTAGCATATATTCCTAAATCAATTATAATTTAGATGTACTCTTATATCATTTTGGAACTAAAAAAGTAGTAATATAAGTTTTACTAAAGTTTAGTTGTAATAAAATTGAATTAACGAATGACTATTCATTTATTAATTTAAAAGGAGTTTGGCATGATAGACAAAAGAGAAGCCCTCAGTAAGCTGTTTAGTGCAAAAGGTGCTAGAGTAGATACTAATCGTGGCAGTGAGTATTATGATAACTTGATGAAAGTGATGGAAAACAGGCTTAATGAGCTTGAAAAGTCACAAGGAGCTTATAAAACTTCTATACATAAGATTTTAGAAGCAAACGGCTTAAGTAGAAGGGATTTTATGAAATGGGCAAGTGCGGCATGTGCTATGCTTATGCTTCCTGCTTCATTTACACCTGTCGTTGCAAGAGCTGCGGAGCTTATGAATAGAGTGCCTATAATATGGCTAGAACTCCAAGACTGTGCAGGTAACACCGAAGCAATCCTTAGAAGTGATGCACCTACTATCGATGAGCTTTTACTTGATATTATATCTTTAGAATTTAACCATACTATTCAAGTCGCAGCCGGTCATGAAGCGGAACATCATCTTGATGAAGCTATAGAGACTTTTGCAGGTAAGTTTTTGTGTGTAGTTGAGGGGGCAATCCCAAGAGCTATGAATGGACTATATGGAACTATAGGACCAAAAGGGGAGACTTTTGAAGAACATCTTTTAAGAGTATCTGCAAAAAGTGCTGCAGTCGTAGCTGTTGGTACTTGTGCTACATTTGGCGGTGTCCCTGCTGCTTCTCCAAATCCAACGGGAGCCGTAGGGGTACAAGATATAGTAAAAAACAAACCTGTTATCAATATCCCTGCATGTCCTGCAAACCCTGCAAACATTACGGGAACTATTCTACACTTTGTTCTCACGGGGCAAGTTCCTGCACTTGACCACCTAAATCGTCCTAAATTTGCATTTGGCTATAGAATCCACGACAACTGTGAAAGAAGAGCACACTTTGACGCAGGACACTTTGTTGAAAGTTGGGGTGACCACGGAGCGAAAAACAACTGGTGTCTATACAAAATGGGATGTAAAGGTCCTATGACGTTTAATAACTGTTCAATAGTAAGATACAACGAAGCAGTAAACTGGCCAATCGGTGCTGGTCACGGATGTATAGGATGTAGTGAGCCTGATTTTTGGGACAAATACGCAACGGAAAGACCGATTTCTGCAAGTCGTATCAAAGCACCTACGGGTGGAGTTGAAAGTAGTGTAGATGAATTTGGTTTGGGATTATTAACGGCAGCTGCCATCGGAATAGGAATACACGCAACGGCAAGTGTAATAGCAGGTAAAAAAGGAGATTCAAATGAGTAAACATATTATAGTAGATCCAATAACGAGGATAGAAGGACATTTAAGAATTGAAGCAGTTGTAGATGAAAACAACGTTATAACTGATGCCTTTGCAAGTTCAACTATGTTTAGAGGTATTGAGACTATTTTAAAAGGAAGAGACCCTAGAGATGCCGGTCTTCTTACTATGAGAATCTGTGGTGTTTGTACTGGAACACATTACCAAAGAAGTATCGAAGCAGTTGAAAATGCATTTGATGTAACAATACCAAAAAATGCAAGATTGGTAAGAAATCTTATGCAAGGTGCATTATATGTTCATGACCACGTAATACATTTTTATCACCTTCACGGTCTTGACTGGGTTGATATTACAAGTGCGTTGAAAGCTGACCCGAAAAAAGCTGTTGAAGAATCATTCAAATGGTGTAAAACTCCTTACGGTGTAAGTGAAAGCGAACTTATCCAAATACAAGCAAGACTTAATAAGTTTGTCAATGAAGGAAGACTGGGTATTTTTGCAAATGCTTATTGGGGTAACAAAAGCTACAAACTAACACCGGAACAAAACCTAATAGCAACTGCTCACTATCTACAAGCTCTTGATTTACAAAGAGATGCAGCGAAAATGATGGCGATATTCGGTGGAAAACAACCTCATCCACAAAGTATCGTAGTTGGTGGTGTAACGTGTGTTCAAGATATTCAAAATCCTGCACGTTTGGCACTATTTAAAACATTATTGAAAAAGTTTACACATTTTATCAAAACTGCATATTTACCTGACGTATATATGGCAGGAAGCGTTTATGTACAAGATGCTCTTGACGGTATCGGTTCAGGGCTTAAAAACTTCCTAAGTTACGGTGATTTTAGACTTGATGATACGGGCTTTTATAAATCAGCTCTACTTTTCCCGTCAGGTATGGTACTAAACGGTGATTTAAGTACACTTCACCCGTTTGATCAATCAAAAGTTGCAGAGGACGTTACACACGCTTGGTATGAAGCAAGTGGACCACAACACCCATTTGACGGTACTACAAATCCTAAATATACGGGACTAGAGAAAAAAGCAGACGGTTTTGCATACCTAAAAACCAATGAAAAATACTCATGGATTAAGTCACCTATTTATGATGACAACCGTGTAGAAGTTGGACCGTTAGCAAGAATGGTAGTCGGTGTTGCTGCAAAAGATGAGAGAATCACAAAATATGTAGTAAACTTCCTAACAAATCTAGGTAACAAACTAGGACTTGGTGGACCTGCACCTACAGGTGCATTATTTTCAACTATAGGAAGAACAGCTGCACGTGCTATAGAAACAGAGCTTATGGCTGACGTGATGCACGAATGGATAGATGAATTGATGGCAAATGCAGCATCAGGCGACCTTAACACTTGGACAAAATTTGATTTCAATACGGTAAGTAAAGATGCAAAAGGTTACGGTTTGGCTGAAGCTCCAAGGGGTGGACTAGGACACTGGGTAAAAATCAAAGACGGTAAAATAGAAAACTACCAAGCCGTAGTTCCTACCACATGGAATGCTGCACCAAGAGACCACAAAGACAGAATGGGTGCTTATGAAGCTGCATTGATAGGTACAAAACTATCAGATGTAAATCAACCTCTTGAAATTCTTAGAACTGTTCATAGTTTTGACCCATGTTTGGCTTGTGCGGTACATATCGTTGATACAAAAGGAAAAGAACTAAGCAGATTTAAAGTCGGCACAAATTGCAGCATATAAAGGGGTGCAAAATGGCTTATAATAAAATAAAAAGAATGACGACTTTTATGAGATTAAATCATTGGGTCGTAGCAATTTGTATGGTAGCGGCTGTTATTACGGGTCTGTATATAGCTCATCCATATTACCAAAGTATGATTTCGCAGGATTCTGCTCATACTTTCGTGATGGCATGGAATAGATGGATACACTTTATGGCTGCTATTATATTCGATGTTAGTAGTATCATAATAGCTTATTTGTATTTCTTTTCAAGATTTGAAAAACC
>DISL01000122.1 GCA_002421845.1 Epsilonproteobacteria bacterium UBA6211
AGGTTCATATGAAAAAGCCAAATTTCTATACAGTCATAATAGGTACTGAACTGCTTAATGGTAGACGCAAAGATGCCCATTTTGAGTTTGTAAATAGTGAGCTTTTAAAAAGAGGGTTTGAACATAAAGCCTCTTTTGTCATCAAAGATGAGCCAAAGTTTATAGAAGATATTTTTACTCTTGTCAAATCAGATGAAAACAGTGTGATGTTTTGCTTTGGTGGCATAGGTGCAACTCCTGATGATTATACTAGAGTTGCTGCTGGAAATGTTTTTCGTGATGGTGTGATGGAGACAAATGCTATGGCAAAAGAGCTTATATATGAGCGATTTGGTGATGATATGTATCCCCATCGTATAAATATGGCTAATCTTCCAATAAATGCAGGGCTACTTAAAAATGTAGTTTCAAATGTACCTGGGTTTTATTTGGATGAGAGATTTTTCTTTTGTCCAGGGTTTCCTTCTATGGCTAGAGATATGGTACTAGAAGCTTTAGATAAGTTTTACCCACAAGGGCAAGAGAAATTTAGCCTTGTTTTGACAGCTTATACATCTGAAAATACTTTGATAGATGTTATGGAGAGAGTTGAAGAATGTGTTGATTTATCTTCATTGCCACAAATGATAGGTGATGTGAGAAAAACTATCATATCAATAAGCGGATATGATAAAGTGAGTGTAGAGAGAAATTTCGCACTTTTTACAGACTTTTTAGAAAAAGAAAAAATAGATTTTAATTTAGGAGATAACTAATGTTTATAGATAAAATTCCATGTGGTGAAAACCCAGAAAAAGTAAATGCTTTAATAGAAATCCCTTATGGATCAAGCGTAAAGTATGAAGTAGATAAAGAAACTGGTGCAGTTGTAGTAGATAGAATGCTTTATAGTGCTATGTATTATCCAGCAAATTATGGTTTTGTACCAAATACACTAGCTGATGACGGTGATCCAGCTGATATTTTGGTTCTTGGTGAATTACCTCTTCAAGCAGGAAGTGTAATCAAATGCAGACTTATTGGTGTACTTGTAATGGAAGATGAAGCTGGTATGGATGAAAAACTTGTTGCTGTTCCTGTGACAAAAATTGACCCTACATTTGAAGGTATCAACTCATTAGATGATTTACCAAAAGCTCAATTAAACAAAATCAAAAATTTCTTTGAAACTTACAAAATGTTAGAGCCTAATAAATGGGTAAAAGTAAAAGAATATGGCGATAAAGCTACAGCAACTGCTATTTTAGAAAAAGCAATAAAAGCTTATAAATAATGATTTGATGGTATTTGCAGAGGTAGTAATCACTACTTTTGCAAAAAACTATCAAATTTATGGTATAATGTCATTTCAAAAATTTTAATCTAAAGGAATGATTTTATGTCGTCGGATCGTAGGTGCTACTTACTTATTTCTTCTTGGGAGTGTAATATATGACACTTCTACTTACTTATCTTTTTATTGCTTTGTTTGTTTCATTTGTTTGTTCTATCTTAGAGGCCGTGTTGCTTTCTAGTACCAATTCGTATATAGAGACATTATCCTCAAAAGACAATAATGCAAAAGCTGTTGATTTATTAAAAGAATTAAAATCAAATATAGACAAACCTATTTCATCTATTTTAATATTAAATACATTTGCACATACTATGGGTGCAGCTGGTGTTGGAGCTCAAGCTCAAGTGTTATTTGGTAATGAATGGCAAACATTGATTGCATTTGTATTGACACTACTTATACTATATGTATCTGAAATTATACCAAAAACAATAGGTGCAATTTACTGGAAAAAACTTCTAGTGCCATCAGCATATCTAATATCTTTTATGATAAAAGTTACATATCCATTAGTATGGTTTTCAGGACTTATTACTAACTATATCTCTAAAGGTAAAGAAAAATCTGGTCATGGTTTTTCTAGGGATGAGATTATGGCAGTTGTTGCGATGGGTGAAAGAGATGGCTCAATATTATCAAAAGAGAGCAACTTAATAGAAAACCTTTTGAAGCTAAAAAATATCAAAACAAAAGATATTATGACTCCAAGAAGCGTGGTTTTTGCTATGAAAGCAAGTACAACTGTTGGAGATGCTGTGGAAGATGATAAAATGTATATTCATTCAAGAATACCTGTATTTGAAGAGTCTATTGATGATATACTAGGAATAGTGTTTTCACAAACTATTTTAGAAGAAAGTGTTGAAGAACATGATGATAAGCTATTAAGTGATATTATGGTAAATGTCCATAAAATATCAGAAAATGTACCAGTATCAGCATTGATTGATTTGTTTATCAAACGAAAAACACACCTTTTTATAGTATATGATAATTATGGACAAACAAGTGGTGTTGTAAGCTTAGAAGATGCTATTGAGACCCTTTTGGGAGTGGAGATAGTAGATGAAATGGATGAAGTTGAAGATATGCAAGCTTTTGCAAAAGACAGAAGCAAACAATTCCAAGATAGAATGCTTTTAGAAAAGAAAAGACTCGAAAAAATCAGACTATCTTAGTCTGATTTTTTTAATTAATAACTAATAATTAATAGTTAATAATTGTAGTGTTGCTTTGCAACAATCATATATAATCGCTTTAGCGATACCATAGTTATTAATTATTCATTATTAACTATTAGTTAGAAATTGCTTTAGCTAAATTGATAAGATTTTCATCCCATTTTGGGTTAAGTGGGCTTACTTTTATAACTTTTATTTTCAACTCATCGGCTATGATTTTTGCACTTTTATCTGAAAACTCAGGTTGTGTAAATATTGCTTTTATATTCTCCTCTTTAGCTTCTTTTATAAGTTGAGCAAGGGCTGATGGTTTTGGCTCTTTTCCTTCTACTTCTACTGCAATTTGAATTAATCCATATTCATGAGCAAAATATCCCCAAGCTGGATGAAATACCATAAATTTAGAATCTTTTGGAGTGTTTTTTAGAATATTTCTTATCTCATTATCTACGCTATTTATTTTTTGCATTAAAGCTTGATAATTTGCTTCGTAGGTTGCTTTATTTGAACTATCGGCATTTACAAGTGCATCAAGTGTATTTTTTGCTATTACTCTTATATTTGATGGGCTTGTCCATACATGAGGGTCTTTTGAAGTAGCTTCGTGATCATGGTCATCATGTTTATGCCCTTTGTGGTCATCTCCATCTTCATCATGATGATGTTCTGTCATAGCTATTTTTTCTATACCTTTTGAAGTATCGATAATTATCATATTTTTATTTTGGTTTGCAAAGCGTTTAAGCCAAGCATTTTCAAACTCTACACCTATAGCAAAATATAATTTTGCATCGTTTAACTCTTTCATTTGCGAAGGTTTTGGTTCATAAGAATGTGGGGAGTTACCTGGAAGTACCATAACAGATACATTTACAAGGTCTCCTCCTATCGCTTCTACAAAACTTTTTTGAGGCACTATACTTACTATAGTGTTTATTTTTGCATATAATGACGGTGCTATAATTAAACTAGCACTTAGTAATAATCTTTTGAGATTAAGCATTTTTTCTCCTTTTGCGACTTGGTTGCAGGAATTTTATATTATAAATACTTATATGCAACTTAGTTGCATTTTTCTTTTAAATCTATTTTGGATAAAATACGGCATGGATAACTTATTTAAAAATACAAATATCAAACAAACAACTGCTAGAGTAGAGTTATTTAGAATTTTTTCTGATTTAAAACAGCCAATATCTTATGAGGATATAAAAGAGAATATCTCTATGGATAAGGCTACTTTTTATAGAAATATCTCACTTTTTGAAGAAGAAGGGATAATAAATAGTTTTGAATCAAACGATAAAAAACGATATTTCGAACTCAAATCAAGCCCACATGCCCATTTTATATGTAAGCTATGTAATAAAATAGAGTGCATAGATACTTTACATATTAATATTCCGGATTATAAGATAGACAATGTGACCATAAGTGGGATTTGTAAAAAATGTTTATGAAATGTAAAAACTAACGAAGGGTTAACACAAGCTTGTTATAATTTCAATGTACCAAGCAAAAAGTTAGATTAAACTCCTCCTAAGTCTTTAACTAACTCTTTAAAGCCGCTCTACAACACACCAAGCGGCTTTAATCTATAACCTGTACTTTTCTTAGACTCTATCAAATCTTTGCCAATAGTTTTTCTTAAATTCCAAACATGGTATCTAATAACTCCTGATTTT
>DISL01000046.1 GCA_002421845.1 Epsilonproteobacteria bacterium UBA6211
ATCCCATATCCCATATCCCATATTCGCTGCTACCTAATGGCTAAAAACTAAACGACTCTCCAAGATAATGTTCTCTTACCGAGCTATCCGATTTTATTTGTTCACTATTACCACTAGCTAATACTGCACCGTTTTTCATAACATAAGCTCTATCACAAATCGCCAAAGTTTCTCTTACGTTATGGTCTGTTATAAGTACACCGATACCTAGTTTTTTGAGTTCTGCTATTATTTCTTGAATGTCTTTAACGGCTATAGGGTCAACTCCGGCAAAGGGTTCATCAAGAAGCAAAAATTTTGGTTTTGAGATCAAAGCTCTTGCTATTTCTGCCCTTCTTCTCTCACCACCGCTTAGGCTTATCCCTTTTCTTTGTCTTATAGGCTCAATATTAAAAATAGATAGCATTTCTTCAACTCTTTTAGTTTGCGTATCTTTATCATCATAGACTATTTCAGCAGCTAACATCAGATTGTCTTCAATAGACAAATCCTTAAAAATAGAAGATTCTTGAGGAAGGTAACCTATACCTTTAAGTGCTCGTTTATGCAACGGCAACAAAGTAATATCCTCTTCATCAAAAAATACGTTTCCACTAGTAGGTTCTACAAGTCCGCATATAGTATAAAAAGTAGTAGTCTTACCTGCACCGTTTGGCCCTAGAAGTCCTACAACCTCACCGCTTTGAATATAAAGACTAATACCGTGCAATATATCCGTTTTTTTAATCTTTTTAGTAATATCTTTAATCTCTAATTTATAAGTGTTATCCATTTATTAAATACTCTCTTTTATTATCCATTTTTTGTATATTCACTACAACCATTTCAAAGCCGTAAGAATGTAGCAACTCTTCAAGTTTTTCATCGCCCCACTCTACAAAGTGAACACCATCTTTTTCAAACTCTTCAAGAAGCCCAAGTGCTATAAATTCATTTAATGTTTTATTATACGTATCATAATGATATATATTTGCACCGTAACAGCTTTGTATGCTAAATGTTGGTGATGTTACGTTTTCATCCAATCCAAGTTTTTTGATATACTCTTTGACAAAAGTTGTTTTACCACTTGCCAAATCACCTCTCAATAAAACTATTACGTTTTTACCGTCTATTTTGCCATGCAAATAATCAATGACTTTTGATATATCTTTTAACTCTAATACAAAATTCATTATCACATTAATACTTTTGAAACTTCTATAATTTGATCGAGTTTAGCTTTTGCTTTGCCACTTACGATAGCTTGTCTTGCTATTTCTATACCCTCTTTTATATCTTTTGCCATACCGTCCACTTCAAGAGCAGCTCCGGCATTTAAAAGTACAATATCAAGTTTAGCACCTGTTATTTTACCTTCAAGAATATCTCTTGTAATTTGTGCATTTTGGGCTGCATCACCACCTATAATATCATCTTTTGAATACATCTCAAAGCCGTAATCTCTAGGGTCTATTATAAAATCCTCTATAACACCGTTTTCAAGCTTTGTTGCATAGGTAATATCACTTATACTAATTTCATCAAGACCGTCCGCACTACTTACAACCATAGCACGTTCAGCACCTAAAAGCTGAAGGGCTTCAACCATTTTATGTATGTAACTTCTATCAAATACACCTATAAGCTGTTTTACTGCACCTGCAGGATTTGTAAGAGGTCCTAGGATATTAAATATTGTTCTATGAGGTATGGATTTTCTAATAGGCATAAGATGTTTCATAGCCGGATGGTGATTTACGGCAAACATAAAAATAAAACCGGTATCTTCTAGCATAATAGCCTGTTTTTCAAGCGTTACGCTAAGATTTACTCCCAACGCCTCAAGCATATCTGCACTTCCGCTGTTACTAGTGATACTTCTATTGCCGTGCTTTGCCACATAACATCCGCAAGCAGCAAGTAAAAGAGATACGGTAGTGGATACGTTGAAACTATTACTTTTATCTCCACCAGTACCGCAATTATCAATAAGTCTTGTTTCCAAGTGATACGGTATAGGAAGAAGTATAGAGTGTTCTCTCATAGCACTAGCAGCTGCAGCTATATCAGCAGCTGTTTCACCCCTTTCATAAAGTTCGATTAGATAACTTCTAACCTCTTCTTCCGTTAACTTACCTTCAAAAATATCATCAAATTTTAGTTTGGTTTTATTAAACATAACAGCTCCTAATCCAATTTTTTTACATATTCGGTTTGTTTACTTTTAGGTGTTGATTTCGTCGTTGGTATAGACAATACTTCATATTTATCAATATATTCGATATATCTTATTTCAATAATGTCACCGACTTTTACCTCTTTTGCTTTTTTGACAGGGTTACCGTTTAAAAATACAACATTATGTTCAAGCATATCTTCACTTATTGCTCTTCGCTTGACTAAATTTACCGTACTTAAAAATTTATCTATTCGCACATCACCCTCACTTATAAATTGTAACCTAGATTATAGCAATTTTATGATAAAATGTTACCATAATTTAATTTTTGGAGTTTTGAATGAGTAAAAAAGAAGTAAAAAAAGTAGTTCTTGCTTATAGCGGTGGACTTGATACAAGTATCATATTAAAATGGCTTCAAGATGTTTATAATGCTGAAGTTATAACATTTACAGCTGATTTAGGACAAGGTGAAGAGGTAGAACCGGCTCGTACTAAAGCACTTGCAATGGGTATCAAACCTGAAAATATTTTTATTGAAGATTTGAGAGAAGAATTTGTAAAAGATTACGTATTCCCTATGTTTAGAGCAAATACAATCTATGAAGGTGAATATCTACTAGGAACTTCTATAGCTAGACCTCTAATAGCAAAAAAACAAATCGAAATAGCTAAAAAAATGGGTGCTGACGCTGTAAGTCACGGTGCTACGGGAAAAGGAAACGACCAAGTAAGATTTGAGCTTGGATACCTTTCACTTATGCCTGGTGTTACGGTAATAGCTCCTTGGAGAGAGTGGGATTTAAACAGTAGAGAAAGCCTACTTGCATATGCAAAAGAGCATGGTATCGAAATATCTCAAAAACACATAGATGAAAACGGTAACCCAAAAATAAGCCCATACTCTATGGATGCAAACTTACTACATATCTCTTATGAGGGACTTCACCTTGAAAACCCAAATGCAGAGCCTGAAGAATCTATGTGGTTATGGACAAACTCACCTGAAAATGCTCCTGATGAAGCAGAATATATCACAATAGAATACAAAAACGGTGACCCTATAGCAATCAACGGCACACCTATGAGTCCTGCAACGCTTCTAAAAACTCTAAACGACTACGGTAACAAACACGGTATCGGAAGAATAGATATAGTTGAAAATAGATATGTTGGTATGAAATCTCGTGGATGTTATGAAACTCCTGGTGGAACAATTATGCTAAAAGCTCACAGAGCTATAGAATCAATCTGCTTAGATAGAGAAGAGGCTCACCTAAAAGATGAGTTAATGCCTAAATATGCAAAACTTATCTATAACGGTTACTGGTTTGCACCGGAAAGAAAAATGCTTCAAGCTGCGATAGATGAGACACAAAAAAATGTTGAAGGAACTGTAAGACTAAAACTATACAAAGGTAACGTAATAGTTGTAGGAAGAACTTCTCCAAAAACTCTATTTAGTGAAGCTCATTGTACATTTGAAGCTGATAACGTATATAACCAAAAAGATGCAGGTGGGTTTATAAGATTAAATGCACTTAGATTTGTTATTGCCGGACAAGTTAGAAAGTAGATTATAGGTGGTAGTTGGTAGTAAGAAAACATCTACTACCCTACCGAGATAGGAGGTAGTATATGGAAAACCTATTTTTAATAGCCCAACTTTTACTTCTAGCTATTTTTGTTGTTTTGGGTATAGTTACTATTCGTCATACTATAGCCATAATAAAATACAAAAAAGATAAAAAATCAAAAGACTTCAAAGAAGATGAACTACCTTAATTAAAGTTCATCTTCCCCTACAACAAGGTTTCTACCGCTATTTTTTGCTTTATACAGTGCTTTATCCACACGTTTAAATAGTTTTTCTTGATTATCTTCATCACTACAAACAGCAACTCCAAAACTTGCAGTAATACTTCCTTTTACGGAATTGAAAGTATGCTCTGCTATGGCATTTTTTAGATTATTTGCAACTATTTTTGCACTTTCAAACGTAGTCCCAGGAAGCAATATAGCAAACTCTTCACCACCCCAACGAGATAAAGTATCCGTACTTCTAACATTTTTGGATATGATTTTTGCTATATCTTTTAGTATTTCATCACCAACGTCATGACCGTATGTATCGTTTATAGACTTAAACTTGTCTATATCTAGCAAAATAATACTTAGTTTATTTCTTTGCATTTTTGCTTTTTGAAATTCCAAATCAAAAAATTCTTCAAATTTCATACGATTAAACGTACCTGTCAAAACATCTATAGAGGCTTGTTCTTCCAATGTTTGAGTCATAGTATAAAGTTCATCGACTTTATGTTTCATAGCTTTATTTAGAGTACTTAACTGCTCTTTAGTCTGCTCAAACTCAGTAACATCATGTCTTATAGCTATGTACTCTACTATATCACCGTCAATATCCAAAATAGGAACAACAGTAGAATCAACCACATATTTTCTACCGTCTTTTTTCATATTAGTAATAAGTCCATTCCAAGCTTTTTTCTCTTTGATAGTATCCCATAACTCTTTAAATGCAGAGCTTGGCATTGTCGGGTGTCTTACAATACTGTGTGGTTTACCTATAAGTTCAGCTCTAGTATAACCTGATACCTCACAAAATCTATCATTTACATAAGTAATAATACCTTTTGGATTTGTTTTTGATACGATATTACTAAGATCAACTGCTTTTTTATATTCGTTTAGAAGATTTGAGTGTTCGTCTTTGAAATTTATCTTATTATCGTTAATCTGCTCGTATGCTAAATATAATTCATTCGTGAGTTTTAGGAATGTTTTTTCTATATCGCTTGATAAGCCAAAAGAGAGCATACCCTCTTTATAGAAATAGTAACTTACACTATTTTTGAGAGATATAAATAAAGTAAAAAGTTCAGCAGTAGTTACAGATACTTTACTAAGAATCTGCAAGAATTTAACACGCACCGGACACTCTGCAATAGTAAGCTCCCACTGCATAATACCTATCACACACTCAAATAGTTCATAAAATACCTTCTTTTGTTCATCGGAGAGATTCATCTGGTGAGTACCTAGAATATTCTTAACTTCCTCATCATCCAACCAATGATCTACTATTTTACTCTTATTTATACGTAAGATATAACTGAACTCTTTAAGTTGTATTACTCTCTTCATTATTTTAGCGTCCTATTTATTATTTTCATATAAAACTCATTTTAATGAAATAATTGTATCTAATTTGAATTAATTTTTTACTTAGAGAAAAAAATTATTACCAAAATGAAACTAATTTTGTAATAATACAATATCACCGACATTTTTTTGGATACTTGAAGCTACTACGTTGCATTTTACTTTGAATAAAAAAAACATTCTATCGTCACATAATTGTTCTAAACATTCGTAATTTCCCATCCCTTTAGCTATAATCAAAGGTACGTTATAAAAAAAAGCTTTAAATTCATCACCGGCACGACTAAGATCAAGACCAGGAGTATCAACACCGCTATCTAGTATCGTTGCTACCTCATCGATACCTATTTGATATGCCTCTTTTGTAGTAATATCATTTATGATAGGCTTTCCTCTTGTAGCATAAAAAAGCTCTTTTGTAGGGTATAGTTCTTTAATTGTTTTTAATAAAACCTTATCAAAAACATTTTCTCCGCTATTATCCGCAAGTACAAGTATCTTATCTGCTATTTTAATACTTTGTTTAAGCTTTTCATAGTCGTTTACGGCAAAGTCCGTATCAAATATATTTTGTACTTCATGGGTCACGCAAAACTGCTCTTTTGCACCGAAATCTATCACGTTTCCTGCAACACTTGCTTTTATGGCAGTAAAAAGCTTATCATCGCTAAGTTCAAGTTTTTTATAGATAAAAGGTAAAAGCTCCGTTGCTTTTTGGATACTTTGTTGTTTGATAGTTTCCAAAGGGTCATTAAGCCCTAGCGTCTCACCCAAGTAAGCATAAACATCTTTTGCTATAAAAGGTGGCGTATGGGAATAACTAAAGCTAAGGGATTGCCTTTTTACTTCTGCTTTTATTTCATTTGCTAAACTCTCATCAACCTCCAACAAAGCCAATGCCTTGTCAATCTGCCCTACTATACACCCTACACAGTCACTCTGAATATTCACTTATGCTCCAAAAACCGATTTTACTTTTTGAATTTCATTGATAGAGCCAAAATAAAAAGGTGATTTATGATGAACATTTAAAGACTCTATGTCAAGTATTCTGTATTTACCGTCTATCGCCTCACCACCTGCAAGTTCTACTATAAAACTAATAGGATAACACTCAAATACAAGCTCCATCGTACCATTTGGCTCATTTTTGGTTGCAGGGGTTGAATATATCCCACCTCTTTTAAAAAGTATTTGATGTGTATCTAATACCAATGAGTCACTATATCTTAGTCTATACCCACCGTCAAAGAAACTTTGCATCAAAGCTTTGTGTTCAGGTGTCCAAGCTGCTATATCTCCCCCTGTGGAGTTTATCTTACCGCTAGTACTTAGTCTAAAAGACTCTTTCTGTACAAACTTATCACCCTCATAAGAGAAGAACTTTACACCTTCGTTTTGTGTTGCAAATACCATTTGAAATGTCGGTCCATAGGTAATATATGCACTTGCTTTGATATTTTTCGGTGATATTTCATTTTCGTATATACACAAAATAGTACCTAAAGAGTAATCAACATCTAAAAGCTCCACATTATCTATACTAACGTAAGCAACTATATATTTACCGTTTTGATTTATCGTACACATTTGCTTTTTGTCTTTGCTTAATGCACCTTTTACGCTCTTTACCTTTTCAAACTCACCCTCTATAATTTGAGTACATCTTGCATATATTTTGCCGTGAAGTTTATCTTCCGTCATACTCACGTCAAAAAATTCATCACTCATACCTTTGAAAATATCTTTTTCTATATGTACCGCTATATTTGATACCGCATTAAAAATTTCTATCATACCCTACTCCACTAAATCTAATAAATCTTGTTTTATTTTATACTTTTGAGAATTAACATACTCAACACTTACAAAGTCGAATTTCGAATCTTTATAAACCACCACACTTCCGTTTTCTTCCGAATTCAAAAGACGCTCAATAGCATACTTGCTAAACTCAAAAGCCATCAACCTATCAAATACGCTGGGTGTTCCTCCCCTTTGTATATGTCCAAGTATCGTAACTCTTGTCTCTATCCCTATATCGTTTTTTAGCCAGTTGACGATTTGCGTCGTTTGTTTTGCACCTTCGCTTACTATGGCTATGATATATTTTCTACCGTTTTGCATCTCTTGTATAAGCTTTTGTTTTTTTGCTTCCAAATCTATAGGTTTTTCAGGTATTATACACACCTCAGCACCGCTTATCAAAGATGTAATCAAAGCCAAATATCCACAATCCCTACCCATAGTTTCCACTACAAAAGCCCTTTTTGAAGAACTTGCCGTATCTCTAAGGCTATCTGTGGCATTTGATATGATATTCAAAGCGGTATCCACGCCCAAACAATAATCAGTCCCGAATATATCGTTATCTATAGTCGATGGAACACCGCAAAATTTAATATCACCAAACTCTGCACAAAAAACGTTAAATGCCCTAAAACTTCCGTCACCGCCAAGAACTACTATCTTGTCTATCCCTTTTTGCTTTAGGTTGTTATATGCTATTTGTCTATACTCTTTTTCAAAAAATCTTTTTGACCGTGAGGTTTGGATAATAGTCCCGCCACGATGTACAATACCTGACACATCAGAATATGTGGCTTTTTGGATTTTGTCATCTATTAACCCCTCCAAACCCTCATATATCAGATACGGCTCAAGATTTAACGATATGGAATAATCCACAAACTTCTTTATGGCAGGATTCATACCTGCACAATCACCGCCTGAAGACATAATGGCTATTTTTGACATCTTTGCCCTTTAAACTTCTGTTATCCTACAATTATATCTTAATTTTGCTTTTGGGATTATTCTAGCCTTTGTAAAATCTCCAAACTCCCCATCTCAAGCTTGGAAATTTTAAGGTATCACATTTTGCGATACCATTAGATTTACTTCATTTTCAGAAAGTTGAAACATAAAATCAATTTGGATTATTTATCCATCCCGTTTTTATATACTCTTATAAACCTTTCACTAGCAATTTTATGCACAACTATCGGCTTTTTATAGCAACTATCACCATACATCAGCAAATAGTTTTCATCATATAGTTTACTTGACGGCATATCTTTGTATTCACTCACCCACTTTTTAATATACACTCCATCTTTATCAAACTTTTTGGTTTGCAAGTAAGGATTAAATACTCTAAAATAAGGGACTCCATCAGCACCGGTACTACTTGCCCATTGCCATGAGCCTATGTTTGAACTTGCTTCATAATCAAGGAGTTTCATAGCAAAATATCTCTCGCCCCATCGCCAATCTATGAGTAAATCTTTTGTCAAAAAACTACTTACTACCATTCGTAAGCGGTTATGTAAATATCCTGTGGCATTAAGCTCTCGCATACTTGCGTCTATAATAGGTACTCCTGTATTACCATCACACCAAGCTTTGAATTTATCCATATCATTTTCCCATTTTATATCTACGGCATAGAAGTTTTGTGACTCACTTTTTGGAAAATGCACCAATAGCATATTCCAAAACTCCCTCCATATAAGTTCTCTGATAAACTCACTTGTATCAATACTCTCTTTTTGATATGAGATAAGTTCTCTTAAACACTCTCTTATACCGATAGTTCCAAATCTTAGGTGTATGCCTAAACCGCTTGTGTATGGATTACGACTTATATCATCCCTTAAATCTTTGTACTTATCAAAGTAAGGCTTGTAGTCATTTAAAAGCATCTTTGGATTATCTATATAGGGAATATGAGATATATCTACTTTTTCAAACCCTATGGACTCTATCATGATAGGCTTTTTTTCACCGCAAAAATCTATCCAGTCATAATCAAACTTTTGTAATCTAGCTTTTTTGATATGATAAATATTGTTTGCCAAAATCTCCACAAACGGTAAAACAGCTTTATAAAAAGGGGTAAAGACTCGATAAGGCGTACCGTCTTTTTTCAGACCATAGCTTGGTGGCAATAAAAAAGCATCATTAAAAGATTTAAAATTGTATTTTGCACCTATTTTCTCATCTCTTTTTAAAGCATATGAGTCATTATCCGCACAACAAAGTATTTCATCTATTTGAATTTGTTTTGCGATGTATTCAAACACTTCCAAAGGTTTACCGTAAAATATAGCCAAATCAAGACCCATATCATATAAATCTTTTTTTAGTTTCAAAACACTATCAAAAATAAAACTGACCCTTTTATCATCTTTATCTAAAGAGCTTAATATATCATCATCAAAGATAAATATAGGCAATACCTCTAAATCTCTAAATTCACTTAAAATTGGATTGTCACTTATTCTTAAATCTCTTCTAAACCATAAAATTGATGCCATTATTTTCTCCTTATTAAAGAGTATTATACACTATAGCAGAGATTATTCGTATCTAATATATGCTATTTTATTGCTATTTATACTAACTTATTTGATTATTATTAGTTTTCTTTATATATATTATAAATAAATATTTCTTATAATAGTATTGACATTTAGTATAAATTATTGTTATAATGATTTTGTTGATATTTTAGCACAAGAGGAGAGATAAAATGGCAAAGAAAAACAAAGAAATGGGATTCTTTGAAGCTTACGAGAAAGACCCAATCAAAGCTGATTTGGATATATTCGGAAGAACAACAGATGAAACTAGAAGAGGTTTTTTACACAAAAGCGGTTTGTTGGCTATGATGGCGGTTGTTGGCTCAAACATACCTTTTGCAGACAAAATGCCTTCAGGACTAATACCTGCTGCGTTGGCTAATAGCACAGAACCTTTCAAAGTAGATGGTAAAGATGGTCTTTTGTATCTTAACGACAAGCCAATCAATGCTGAAACTCCACTTCACTTACTTGACGATGAGTTCACTCCGGCTAGTAAGTTTTTCATAAGAAACAATGGAAACCCACCAGCACTTGAAAGCATAGACGTAAAAAACTGGACTTTGGAAATATCTGGGGAAAGTTGCGAAAATCCTACTAAATTTACAATAGATGAGTTAAAATCAAAATTTAAACATCATACTTACGCACTAACGCTAGAGTGTGGCGGTAACGGTAGAAGTGAGTTCAATCCACCTGCCAAGGGTAATCAATGGGGACAAGGTGCAGTTGCCTGCGGTAGATGGACCGGAGTAAGACTAAAAGACGTACTCAAATCTTGTGGAATAAAAAAAGATGCAGTATATATAGGATACTATGGTGCTGACGTTCATTTAAGCGGTGACCCAACCAAAGTTGTTATAAGTAGAGGTTGCCCTATAGAAAAAGCTCTTGAAGATGAAGGTTTAATAGCTTGGGCATATGAAGGTGAAGATATACCTTATCAAAACGGTTTTCCATTGAGATTGGTAGTCGGTGGATGGCCAGCATCCGTAAGCGGTAAATGGCTTACAAAAATAGTAGTTAGAAACAAAGAGCATGACGGTGAGAAAATGACAGGTCAATCATATAGAATGCCTTGTAGTCCTGTTGCACCTGGTTCAAAAGTACCAAATGAAAATATGTGTGTTATAGAATCTATGCCTGTAAAATCTATAGTAACATATCCAATATCAGGAATAGATCATAACCTTTCAGACAAACTTTCACTTAGAGGTAAAGCATGGGCCGGTGATTTTGCAGTAAAAGAGATGGAAGTATCAATAGATTTCGGTTCAACTTGGCAAAAAGCAAAATTAAATAAACCATTAAATAAACTTGCATGGCAAACATGGAGTGCAGAGATTAAATTCCCACAAAAAGGGTATTACGAAGTTTGGGCTAAAGCAACAGATTCAAAAGGAAGAGCTCAACCTGTTATACTTCCAGGGTGGAATCCTAGAGGTTATCTAAATAATGCTTGTCATAGAATAGCCGTACAAGTAATATAAGGAGTCAAATATGAGATTCCTTAATAAACTTATTATACCTTCAGTCTGCACAACTTTATTAAGTCTCAATCTGTATGGAGGAGTAGAGATAGATAAAGATACTGGTCTAAAACTAGCTACCGGTTTTGAAGAGGTAAAAACTAACTGTACCGTATGTCACAGTGCTGCTTTTATAGTTCATCAAAAAGGTGATCGTGATACTTGGGATGCCATGATTAAATGGATGCAAAAAACTCAAGGTCTATGGGAGTTTGATAAAGAAACAGAGGATAAGATACTAACATATCTTGCTACAAACTACCCTCCTGAAAAAGCAGGAAGAAGAGATAATCTAAAAGCATCTTTAATGCCAAATAATCCGTATAAATAAGTTAGGGCTTAAGGCCTTAACTTATTTACTATACAGTTCCTATTAATAGATAAAATTACAATTATTAATGTAAAATATAAGCTAATTTTAAAGTAAATTGGATATAAATACAAAAATGATTTTAAGGTAGATGACTTATGAGAATATTGTCAATTGGACTAACACAGAAAATGATAAACGACCTAAGCAGAAGAAGTGACTATATCATAGATGAGTGCCTTGACTTAGAGGACTCTTACAACTACATGATATCGAGAGATTACGATATGTTTCTAATCCAATACGACGAGCACCTTGATTTTGACGAGTACGAAAGATATGTTTCAAAAATGTCAAAAAAACTTCGTATCCCTTTTGTAATACTTTCAAAAGACAAATCAAAAGAGACTGAAATAAGATTCTTAAAATGCGGTGCCGATGATTTTATCAAAAAACCTTTTGATATAGATATAATTTTGCTTAGATTAAAAACTAGATTAAAACAACCTATTGATGATACCATCAGCATAGGTGCCTTTACTATAGATAAATTTTCACAAAAAGTAAAATACGGAAATAAAGAACTTGATATTAAAGGTAAGCCTTTTAGTATTTTATCGTATCTTGCACTTAACCAAAATAGAGTTATTTCAAAAGATACTATCCTAAATGCTATCTGGGAAGAGCCTGAATATGTTTCTCCTAACGTAGTTGAAGTTTCTATAAACAATATAAGAGACAAGCTCGACAAAAAAGTAGGAAAAAACTTTATCGAAACTATTAGACGAAGAGGCTATAAGTTTTGCTATACTCATCATGATATAGCATAATACTCATACTCAAATAATATTTGTACCGCGAAGGTACAAATATTAACCTTTTATACTTACAACCCTATTTTTACCGCTTGTTTTTGCTTTATACATCGCTTTATCTGCCCTTGTCATAAGAGACTGGATATTGTCTTCCGTTGGATGAAACTCTGCAACACCAAAACTACAGCTCACACCTCCAACATCATCAAATACCAATGAATTTATCCCTTTTCTTATTTTCTCTGCAGCTTCTACACCGTGTTCCAAAGAGGTCATAGGCATAATAATCACAAACTCTTCACCACCCCATCTACAAATCAAATCAGTTGCTCTGATAGTTCTTTTTGCTATAGCTGCAATCTCTTTAAGTATTACATCACCTACCAAGTGACCAAAAGTATCGTTTATAGATTTGAAATTATCCACATCAAATAAGATTATAGAAAATGTTTGAGTTTCATATCTTACTACCCTACTTATTTCATCTTTTAAAGTAGCTTCAAACTTCGTTCGGTTATACAAAGATGTAAGTTTATCAACAGATGCTAATTGCTCAAGTTTAGAAGCTTTTGCTTCAAGAACTTTATTTACGTGTGTAAGCTGTGATTTTTCATTACGCATAAAATCAGCCCACCTAGCATATACTCTAGCTATAAGCTCTTCTTGTGTAATTTGTCCTACTATATTACCGTCATGGTCTTCTACAATAAGCCTTTTAAAATGTTGTTTTTGGATAAATTCTAAGGATTTTGCAATAGTGGTAGTATGTTTTACTGTTGTCAAAGGTGATGACATATAATTACTTATAGGAAGCGTTAAGTCTTTATTTTCACCAAATAGCTTTACTACATCTTTTGTGGTAACTATTCCGACTCCCTTATCACCATCAAATACAACAACACTATCATAAATACTGTTATCCATAAGTGCTATAACCTCAAAAGCAGGAGTATCTGCTTGAGCTTCTTTAATATAAGAACTAATCAAAATATCGCTCAATGTTCTTTTTTCAAGCATTATTTTAGGATCAACACTAGAGATAATATCATAATACGATACATATCCACAAAGCCTGTCTTCATCATCCACTAGACAAATACAATTACAGTTTGAATTTATTTCATTTACTGCTTCAGGTATTGTAGAACAATAATGTATAGCCATTACAGAATCATATTTTATATCCTTTAATTGAGTAGAAAAATCTATCTTTTGAAGTTTTAACTTCACTAAATCATTTGCTTTCAAGACACCGAAATTTCTTCTCTCTTCAGAAAGAATAATCACATCTCGATGATTTGAATTGTACATTGCCTCAACGGCCTCTTGAATTGTTTTTGACTCATGTATAGTAACAACTTGTTTTGTAGCTATATCTACTAATTTAGGGAAGTTCATTTAATATTCTCATTTGTAAAAATCTTTAAGACTATTATAACACATATTAGATTAGTAGCTAATTATTATCGAATTTGTGCTACAATAAATAAAAAAATCACAGGATTAAACTTGAAATATTTAAATATTAAACAATTAACAAAACCGCTATCAGGTACTATTTCTATAAGCGGTGCAAAAAATGCTGCATTACCTCTTTTGGCAGCTACTATTTTGGGCAAAAATGAAATCAATATATCAAACCTTCCGATGGTTGCAGATATAAAAACCTTACTAAAACTACTTGAAATGCTAGGTGCAAAATATACTATGTCAAAAAATAGTGTTGCGATAAATCCCCTAAGCATAGAAAAAACTACGGCAACTTATGATATTGTAAAAACAATGAGAGCATCTATACTTGTTCTTGGTCCACTACTCGCTAGATTTGGACACTGTGAAGTATCACTACCAGGTGGTTGTGCCATAGGACAAAGACCTGTTGATTTACACCTAAAAGCTTTAGAGCAAATGGGTGCTATTATAGAGATACGTGCAGGATATATCCATGCAAGAACAGAAGGTCCTCTAAAAGGTGCTAAAATAGTATTTGACAAAGTGACGGTTACGGGAACTGAGAATATCGTAATGGCAGCTGCACTAGCAGACGGTGAAACAACCATCATAAACGCTGCAAAAGAGCCTGAAGTGGTACAACTTTGTGAGGTTTTAAGTGCAAGTGGCGTAAAAATCAAAGGTATAGGTACTGATAAACTCAAAATCACAGGTAGAAACAAAGAGCTTATTAAAATAGAAGATTTTGAAATAATACCTGATAGGATAGAAGCAGGTACTTATCTATGTGCTGGAGCTATTACAAATTCTAAAATAACCATCAAAAAAGTGATGCCAAAACACCTAGAGGCTATTTTGTACAAACTTGAAGAGATGGGATTTGGAATAGAAAAAACAAAATCAAGCGTGACTATTCTACCGGCAAAAAAAATCAAACCGGTAAATATCATTACTACGGAATACCCTGGTTTTCCTACAGATATGCAAGCACAGTTTATGGCACTTGCTTTGATAGCGGATGGTACGACTATCATAGATGAAAGACTTTTTGAAAACCGTTTTATGCATGTTAGTGAACTTCTTAGAATGGGTGCAGATATCCATCTAAACGGTAGTATTGCTACAATAAACGGAGGCAAAGAGCTATATGGTGCGGATGTTATGGCTACAGATTTAAGAGCTAGTTCTGCACTTGTACTAGCAGGACTTATTGCAAATGGGGAAACAAACGTACATAGGATATATCACCTTGATAGAGGATATGAGGATTTAGAGGGTAAATTAAACGCTTTAGGGGCAAATATATCAAGACGTGATGAGAGTATGTAATGAAGCAATTTACTGAAGATTTAAATACACTATACGGCTTTCTTGATACACAAAAAGAGAATCAAAGTAGGTTGTATGAATATTTAGAAAATAAACAATACGATAAGCTCGAGATTATTAATGAATTTATAGAGTTTTTAGATATTTCACTACCTATGAATGATGAATTAAGACTAGCTTTGATTACTAGGCTTATTGCTCTTAGAAGTGATGCTTTCGTACAAATCCTGAAGAAAAATGGATTTAGTGAGCAACAAATAGATGATTTGGAATTAAAAGGTTATGAATTTGCAAAAGATTTTTGGCATAACAACCATAAACAAACCGTAGATTTCATAAATCATCATCAATTATTTACCCCTTTTTATAGACATATCTTTGAAGGTGTATTTCAAATAGGAACTGCTTTTAGTTCATGGCAACCGATATGGACTAAAACTATCATACATACCATCAACAAAGATTTATCTGCAAAATTTGACAACGACGAACAAGCCGCACATAAATTTTTGGAAGAAAATAATCTTTTAGACCTAGGACATGGTGGAGAGATAGCTGATAGATGTTATTCTATACTGAAAGTCGAAAACGATACCTATGAATCAATAGCATATATCAAAGCCTTTAAAAAAGAGGTTATGAAAGTAGTTGATTTGATAGAAAACTTAGTTGATACTCTTATAGAACTTGAGGACAATGTGTATAATCAAAAATGGGATTATATATTATACTTTCAAGCACTTGTAGTAGCTTTATCTGAGTATAAGACAGATACACTTGTATCAAAATGGGCTGATGTAGATAGAGCATGGATGAAAATCAAAACCCCTATCCAAATAGGTCATCCTTTGGAATATTATGAAGACCACTATAGAAAAGCGGTAGCACTTGAATGGGATATAAGGTTATCCAATCCAAATTGTCTTGAAAATAAAAGAGCAGAAATAATAAAAAATGCCTTTGTAGCACTTTATACCGACTCAGAAATAAAAAACAAAAACGTACTTGATTTAACACTATCAAGCATAGATAAAACAATGCTTTTTATCGGGCGACCTGCAATGTTTTTCGGAGCAGGAATAAACGGTATGTTTTCTGCTCAAGTAGTACCTAACGATGAGGTAGTATCAAATGAGCTAGGTAAAAAAATATTTGCATTTAGCGATGAAATACTTCAATCTGCACGTGCAAAACCGTTTTTGAAGCTACACACCGAGATTTTCGGTCAAGACTTTCTAAAAGAGGAAAGAACTGTTTTATTTCAACAAAGCGATATTTGGCATAAAGTTTATGATATTAGCACTATAGGGCATGAATTTGGGCATATTTTATGGTGTGACGTAGATAGCGAATCTATTATGAATAAAAGCGGTCATTTCAAGAATATAGAAGAGTTCAAAGCTACTACCGGAGGTATAGTTGCTTTTTTGATGAATGAAGAAGAACAATACCTTTTAAAATACGTCATGCACGACATCATAAAAAGAGCAGTTACCCTTATAGCATGGCAACAAGTAGGTGAAGTACTGCCATATTATTGTGAGGGGCTTATACACCTAAAAGGTCTATTTACAAGTAAAATTCTTAGTTTTGATGAAAACACAAAACAACTTACTATAACACAAAACGAAGAAACATTTGAAAATCTAAAAAACTGGTATTTTAAAACATACAAAGATTTGGCGAATTGTTATCTTACCAAAACTGACGCTTGGGAATTTTTGAAGAATTTTGTAAAGAAAGATAAAGATATTTATCTACCTATAGAGCCTAATATAGACTCTTTCGTAAGACACTACTATCAAAGGTATCAAGAGATAGGTCAAGAAATAGAAGAAAATGATAAAAAATCAAACTATACCTTGTAACGGTATAGTTGATTGATTAACTAGCTTTATCTTCACTATCAGATTCCGTTAAATCTCTAAGCCCTCTTTTTTTGATGTAATTATTCAACCCTATATGGTTGTTATATCCTAGAAGTTTTGAAATCTTTCTTGTAGAAAGACCAAGTCCTAACAACTCTTCTATTCTTTGTCTTTGTTTGTCGAATTTTGATTTTTGAATAGTACCTTTTGGTTTACCAAGGTGAATACCGTCAATTTTTTTAGCCGTAAGAGCCTCTTTTGTTCTGATACTCATCAAATCTTTTTCAAGCTTCAAAGTCATAGCAATAACACCTAAAATCATCTTTGTTAACATATCTTTAGTGCTTACGAGATCTAAATTTTGTTTTATGACAAATATCCTAATTTCTTTATTTAGTAACTGTTTAACTATATCAAGTATTGATTCCGTAGTTCTACCAAGCACGTGCAAATCATAGATATACATAACACTGCCTTGACCACACATATCTTTGAGTGTTAACATCTTCTCTTCTTCGGAAGGTACATTTATCTCAACATTTACACTATCATCAAGATTTATCTTTTTGTCTTTGAGAAAATTCAATATTCCTCTACTTTGTTCTACCGTGTAGTCCGGATTATTTTTATTTACCCTTATGAAAGCAATATTTTTTGACATAATCTACTCCTTTAAGTATTTTACATTACTTATAATTGATAATAAATTTTCATTACATTTCATATAATTTATTATCATTAACTATTATACGAAATGTTAACATATATATGTTTAAATATAGCTTAAATATATATTATTTTTATCACTTTAATTAATCAGTTTAAAAGCAAAAAAAGGCTAGAATCTCTTAAATTTATATAAGGATTTTTATTGAGATTAGTAGTGGGAATTACAGGAGCTAGTGGTGTTAAACTTGGGCTTAAATTTGTTAGTCTTTTACCTAGCACAGTACACCCTTTTATTGTAATATCAAATAGTGCTAAAACAGCCATACAATGTGAAGAAAATAGAGAGATATTATCAACTCTTTCACAATATACGGTCTATGAAGATGACGATATATCAGCACCTATAGCTTCAGGCTCTTTTGGCAGTGATGCTATGATAATACTACCTTGTTCAATGAATACCCTTGCAAAATGTAGCGTAGGCATAGCAGATACTCTTATAACAAGAACCTTTAGTGTTATGCTAAAAGAGAGGAAAAAAACTATACTAGCACCTAGAGAAATGCCGTTGTCACCGATAGCTTTGGAAAATATGCTAAAATTATCAAATCTAGGCGTCATAATAGCACCACCTGTTCTTGGATACTATTCAAATCAAGAGACCTTACACGACATGGAAAATTTCTTAATAGGAAAATGGTTTGATTTACTAGGTATTGAAAACAACCTATACAAAAGATGGGGCACACAATGAAAAAAGCAATCTACTGCGGTACTTTTGACCCGATAACAAACGGTCATTTAGACATTATACAAAGGGCTTTAAACGTATTTGATGAGATAGTACTCGGTGTAGCAGAGTCAAAAACAAAAAATACTATGTTTGATTTGCAAAAAAGAATAGAACTTGCACAAATCGCTACACAAGGTCTTAACGTAAAAGTAAAACCCTTTAATACACTTCTTGTTGATTTTGCAAAGCAAGAAAATATTTACACTATAGTAAGAGGATTAAGGGCCATTAGTGACTTTGAGTATGAACTACAAATGGGTTATGCAAATTCAAGCTTGGATAGTAAAATAGATACGGTATATTTTATGCCTACTTTACAAAATGCTTTCGTTAGCTCTACGGTAGTAAGAGAAGTCTTAAGATTCGGGGGAGATGTGTCGCATTTAGTCCCACAAAAGGTTTTAGAATGTATATAGCAATAGAAGGTATCGATACGGCAGGTAAAACTACCCAATTTGAGCTTTTAAAACAAGCTTATAAAGACGCGGTTTTTACAAAAGAGCCTGGTGCTACAACCCTTGGTAAGAAATTAAGAGAAATGGCATTAGGCGGTGAAGCAAAATCAAAAATTGCAGAGATGTTTTTGTTTTTGGCAGACCGTGCTGAACATATAGAAGAGGTTATCAAACCGAATATAGACAAACTAATATTTAGCGATAGAAGTTTGGTTTCAGGTATAGCCTATGCAAAAGATTTTCCTATGGAGATGACTTTGGCTTTGAATTTGATAGCTACGTCAAATACAATACCCAAAAAAGTCATTCTTCTTGAGTTATCGAAAGAAGAGTTAATATACCGTCTTTCTCAAAAAGAAAACGACTCAATAGAGTCAAGGGGTGTTGATTATTTAATAAATATTCAAAA
>DISL01000045.1 GCA_002421845.1 Epsilonproteobacteria bacterium UBA6211
ATGAGATAACGCGGAAGTCAGGAATTTTCCTTTCCAATCATCCCCTATAGCAAAAATATCAACATTATACTTTTGTATATCTTCTATTTTTTGCTCCCAGTTATGCTCTGGTATAACCATATCCACATAACTTATATTTGCTATTATCTCGGCTCTTTGTTCATAAGGTATTAGTACTTGTTTATTTTTTAACATATTAAATTCATCTGTTGAAACTGCTACTATGAGCCTATCTCCAAGTTTTTTGAGTCTTTGCAACAATCTCAAATGCCCTATATGAAACATATCAAAAGTACCATAAGTAATGACTGTTTTCATTTTTTATTAAACTCCTTATATAGTGATATTGAATTGATAGAAAATTGTTGTAGGCTTCTAAAATAAACTCTTGATAACATAAATGCCAGCAATGTACTTATCAAAACTATTTTAATGCCACTAAAATATAAAGTCAAAATCAAAATAAATGTCATATAAAAGCATGCATTACTAAGAGTCTGTAAAAGTGTTTGATACTCGTATGTTTTATCCATATCTTGAGCTGTTTTTTGTGTATAAAATAAAAATGCCACAAAACAAGAAAAAATAAAGATTGCTACCATATAATCAAGCCATGAAACTAAAAATAAAATCAAACTTAATGTAATAATATCTGCATAAATCGCTAAAGTTTTTTTCAAAGTTCTATCAAAAGTGGCTTTTTTCAAAGAAATATCTTCTTTGATTTTGTGTGTCTCCCAAAGTTGTTGTCTGAGATGTAAAGAAATTTTATTAAGATATAACTTGCCAAAAATACTTATATAAACAGATATACAAAATATCAAAATCAATCCAGAAAACAATAAATTAATAGATAAATTTTCTGATATAAAAAGATTTAGCATAGATGGGCTTTCAAGTATCAAAATTATTTTTATGGGTATAAAAAAGGATACTACTGATGATATAGATACTAAACTAGTTATAAAACTTATTAAAAACATCATTTTGTTTTTATAAAAAATTTTATTTGTATGTAAAAATATATCTTTCATCCAAAACTTATACAATCTCACTTGACCTCCATGAAAGGAATATTGATTTTATTATCAACAATAACTTTTTGTTCTTTTAACATATTTAACACTTGGATAAAACTTGTCTTTGTTTCTTTTCCATTTGTGATATCTACTAATCTTCTTAAAAAAAATGCAATTGAAAAAAAGTTTTGTGCTACTGTTAAATTTGGTGTACCTGTACTACAGCTAAATTCTTTTATAGGAGTTTTCCAATCACCGTAATTTTCATTTAAATATATCTCTGGATTATCTGGGCAATATACTTCCACACCTTCTAACATATCAGTTTTCAAACTAAAGCTACTATTTTCCCACTGATGTATTTTACTTCCATGGATTATTTTGTCACCTTCTTTATAATGAATGAATACATCTATTTGTATTCCTGTAATATCTACAAGTTTGATAATTCCAAGCCTATCATCATAAGTTATTTCATCGGATTTTATGTTTATTTTAGGCATATGTATGATATTTTTGACACTAATGTTAGGTAATTTTTTTAAATCTTTAAGAAATTGGTTTATATCTTTTATGTCTTCGTAATTAATACCTATATCTATATCGATATCATGTTTCAAAAATCCATTTTCTCTATGAAGTCCCAAAAAAGTACCTGAAATAATATACCAAGGATAAATGTCTTTTGATATATATTTTGCAAAAACGCTTAATATATTTTTTGCTTGTTTAACAAAATCAAGATTTTCTTCATTTTTAATTTGATTGATTTTTGTATAATCTAGCTTATTGTCAATATTATTGTAGTTATTCAAAATATATTCTAGTAATGTATTTGATAACTGTTCAAACTCATGCACTAAAAGTCTTAATGTCTTAAGATTGTTTTTTTTAGAATAATCATGAAGCTTATATGACAATAAAAAAAGATTTTCAGCAAGATATATATGTTTACATATTTTATTTTCTCTACTAAGTAAAAATGTTTCTACAACATAAACTTCTTGAGTATTTAAATCTTCCGTAAAGTCAAAATTACCATCATCTATTAAATTGACTCTTAGCCAACTTCTTCTAACAAACCATGCTACTCTTCTAAGTGAAGATTTAACATTTTTTTGCATTATCTGATCAAACGACAACTTTGCACAGTTTTTGCTAAAGCTACTTATAAATGTCATAGCAAAAGCAAAAAAACCTATCAGATACAATAAAATAATATTGTGTTCTTTATTTCCAAATTCTATTAGTTTATAACTTTTTTTAATCAACATAAAATTACCTAAGCTAAAATACTAGTAGCACTAAAATATATAAAACTTATTAGCATAAGCAATGTCAATAAAGAAGCTATAAGATAGATTTTTGTTTTTTTATTCATAAAGAAATACCTTTTTTCCTAAAATTATAGATTATTCTAGCTTTAATAGACTTTAATCATAGAATAATCTAGTTTTTATAGTTCATAAATATATAAAATTCTATAAAAAAGGAATATTATGGAACTATTTGAAAAAATAAATCTATTATTGCAAGAAAAAAAACTTTCAAAAAAAGAGTTTGCCAATAGGATAAGAGCATTAGAACCTAAGTTAAATAGTACACAAGAAATTCCTTCTGAAAAATCTATTTATGCTTATTTGAATGGTACGATAGGTATAAAAATAGAACTAATACCATATATTGCAGAAGTTCTTGGAGTGCCTGAGCAGTTGTTTTTTGATGATAGTGCAAGAACAAGAAAAATATATTTAAAACATATCATAAATACTATCTCTAGCGAGGAAAAAGAATATATTAAATCAAATTTATGTAGAGAATCAGATAAAAACCAAGAGATTAATAGGGATAAATTTCACACAATTCAAGATTTACTCATATATGCACCTGATATATTTCTAAAAGAACTTGAAAGCACTTTAAAAAACTACAAAGACTTAACTATGAAATTTAGTAAAAAATAATCAATTAGCTCTTTACATGTAAAGGTACTAGTAACTTTTTGATTTCACAAAATAACTCAACAGTCAATCATAAAACTAACTGTTTTTCCTTGTAAGACAAATTGATTTATTATAACAAAAAAAGCGTATAAAATGTGTAACTTTTTTATGAAGATATTTTTACAAAAATATCCCAAGCGGTAAAACCACAAGATTGTCACTATATTTTTCTAAGCACTTATTTCTTACGGCTCTCTTTGTCTGCTATTTTTTGTACAGCTTTTGCAGTTATTCGAAAATTTTGAATAACTGAATTTACTTCAGTACTAGAAAGATTTGATATGAGTTTTTGTTTGCTCACGCTTATAGTTCATCTGTCTTAAATAAACTATAACCCTCATAGTAATAACTCACATCTATACCTTTCATAAATAAAGCACGGTCATCTATTTGGTCTGTTAGGGAATGTTTAAATAAATGTTTGATTTCAATATCTTTTACTACACTTCTTTTCATAGCCGATAGATATTCATCCTTTTGTACTTTGTTCCAGTCTATGACTTGTTTTATCTCTTTTTTGAGTATTAAATCAAGCCAGATTCGCATACTTCTACCATTTCCTTCACGAAATGGGTGAGCGATATTCATCTCTACATATTTTTCTATAATCTCATCAAAATTAGATTGTGGCATGGCATCGATATGTTTTATGGAAGCTTCAAGATACATAAGTGGAGCAAATCTAAAATCTTCTTTTGATATATTTACATCACGGACTTTTCCAGCAAAAGGGTAAATGTCTTCAAAAAGATAGCTATGGATAAAACAAAGCCCCTTAAATGTCCCAATTTCTACTTTGGCTATATCTTTTGAGTCAAAAAGTTGTTTTGCTTTTTGTTTACTGATTTTTTCTTCTGCTTTTGAAAGGGCGATTTGGTCTGTTATGCCAAGCTTATTTTCTAGTATCATGCTTCTATCTCCGCTACGATTTCATCTATTTTCTTCTAAGATTATCTATCTTTGATACGGTTGTTTGAATTTTATATAATATTTTAACTAAAATTTGGTAAAGTTCATATCATGTGTCAAAAGATTACCAGATAAATCTGGTGTTCCTTTTTTTTGGCTTCTTAGCCTTTTAACTCTTCTCCTTTCATCTCAAGTTCTAGGTATCTTTCTACTTTTGCTTCATATTCAGCCTTGATTTCTTCTAGCTCAGATGATACTGCTATGATGCCTCTTTGTTCGTAGCATTTTGGGTTGCTTAGGCAGGTGTTTAGTTCTTGGATTTTTAGTTCTAGTTCTTCTATGACACTTGGCAATGAGTCGTATTCTCTTTGTTCTTTGTAGCTGAGTTTGGTTTGTTTTTTCGGCTCTGTTTGCTGTGTGACTTTTGGTGTGGTTTCAAGCTCTTTTTCATAGTCGCTTAGGTCTTGAAGCTCTTTTTCTATCTCTAGGTATTCACTGTATGGTTGCATAGACTCTATTATCTCGCCGTTGCCTCTAAAAATAAAGAGTTTTGAGGCTATTTTGTCCACGAAATATCTATCGTGACTTACAAATATCAAAGCCCCTTGGAAGTTGGCTAGATACTCTTCTAGGATATTGATAGTAGGTAAGTCTAGGTCGTTGGTCGGCTCATCTAGGATAAGACAATCTATATCTTTGGTAAAAAGAAGTGCTAGGGCTACTCTGTTTTTCTCACCACCGCTTAATGCACCTATTTTTTTGTCTAGGTATTCTTTAGGAAAAAGGAAGTTTTTGAGGTATCCATATACGTGTAAATCCCTACCGTCACTTAGTTTTACCCTATCACCGCCAAACGGACAAAAGGTCTCCATGATGTTTTTGTCGTCATCGAGCATAGTTCTGTGTTGGTCGAAGTAGCCTATTTTGAAATCCCCTTTTTTCATCACACCACTATCTATAGGCAATGTTTCAAGAAAAATTTTTAGAAGAGTTGATTTACCGCTTCCGTTTGGTCCTACTATGGCTATTTTGTCCCTTTGGAGTATCCTAGTAGAAAAATCTTTGATAAGAAGTTTATCCCCTAAACTTTTTGTGATTTTGTCTAGTTCAAAGAGTTGTTTTCTTTTGTTTTGAGCTTTTTCACCGTTGAAAACCCTTTGTTCCCTTTGGAGTTCTAGTCTCATTTTGTTTATTTGTGCCGGATTTGTTTTGATTTTTTCTTTGAGGGCTAAGTACTCTGATTTTCTTCGCTCGTTTCTTTTTCTTCTTGCACTTATACCGTGTTGCATCCAGTATTGTTCACGTTTGTAGAGGTCTAGCATATCTTCGTGTTCTTTTTGCATATTTGCCAAAATCTGTGCTTTTTGTTCTAGGTATGAGCTATATCCACCTTGGAAGCGTCTTAGCACTCCCCTATCTATCTCTACGGTTGAAGTAGCAATATTATCTATGAAATATCTATCGTGGGATACAAACAACAACGTAAAATTTTCTTTTAGAAGCATTTGCTCCAAAAACTCCACCATATAAACATCAAGGTGGTTGGTAGGCTCATCAAGGAGTAAAACATCTGGTTTTTTAAGCAATAGTCCTGCAAGGGATACCCTTCTTTGCTCTCCACCGCTTAGTAGGTTTACTTTTTTGTCTTCGTACTCTTTGAGTTGTAGTTTGTCTATGACTTGATCGACTTTGTTGTCCAAATCCCAAGCATTGTGATAGTCAAGATAAGTTCCTAGCTCACTATGACGGCGTATAAGCTCGGAGTTTTCAAATTCGGTTATCAAGCGATTGCATAGCTCATCATACTCTGTTTTTGCACTTTTTAGCTCTTTTAGCTGTGAAGAAATAGCCTCTTTTACGGTGATGTTTGGCTCAAATTTCGGACTTTGGTCTAGCATCTCTATTTTGATACTTTTATCTATCGATATATCTCCACTATCAGGGAGAACTTGCCCCATAATTATCTTGAAAAGGGTAGATTTACCGTGTCCGTTTTGCCCTATTACGGCTATTCTTTGACCTTGTAAAAGCGTAAAGTTCACATCTTTAAGTATGACTTTTATATCGTATTGTTTGTTGATATTTTGTAAGTCTATTAGTGCCATATATTATTAAAGCTCCTATGCTGATTAATCATATATGATACCAAATAATCTGTTATATATAGCTTTATGAGGCTATTTATAAAAATGCCTTTTTACACCATAGCTCAAAACATTTATTTGAAATATAGTATTTATTGTTTTCTTTGTCTATTATCTCATCTTTGTATAAGTGCCTAATAGCCGTGTTTAAAGATGACTTAGTAACTTGTAGATTAAATAGATTCTCTTTTTTGTACAGTTCGGTACCGTTACTTAGCACTACCGCTTTGAGTGCTATCTTTTGGGGCATTGTTAGTTGATTGAGAAGGAGTTTGAAATACTCGTTTTTGCTCTCTAGCAAGGAACTACACACATAGTCCACCACTTCACTGTTTAGGACTTCGTTTTTTTTCATACACGATACATAATATAGGTGATAACAAACTTCTTGTATAAGTTTGAGTTCCACTTCGGTGTTATCGTAAATCCTTTCAAAAAGCTCAAAACAGAGTTTGTTTTTGAATCTTTTATCCACATATTCGTATAGTTTGTCTTTTGGGATTTGTTTTAGTTCTAGTTTTTGGGCTATGTTATAAAAGGATGAATATTTTTTTGAAAATATATCGGATAATAGATGTCTTTTTAGTCCTGTGAAAATATATCTTATTTCTGAATACTTATCTATATACTTTCTAAGGAGAAAATCACCTTTTGACTCTTTTAGAGTCGATATTTGTTGGAACTCGTCAAAAGCTATTATGATTTTTTTACCGCTTTGTAAAGATAGTTTTTCCAACCCTTTATAAATATCGGCTAGTAATTCATCAAGATTATAGCTATTAAGTACAGGATTAAACTCTAGTTCACCGTTGTCTTTTATTATTGCGGTGAAACTAGCACGGGCAAATAACTCTTTAAGGTGTTTGAGTCTTAGATGATAATCTTCAGGAAGATTGAGTGCTATGTGTTTATAAATGTTTTTTACAAAATCTACAAAGTTTGTAATTCCGAATAAATCGAAATAAAAGGTAAAATATCTATTTTTATCTACATTTTTATGAAAAAACTCTTTTATTAGTGATGTTTTTCCAAATTTTCTTTTGGAGTATATAAAGATATTGTTTCTTTGACCTATCATATTATTTATCTGCGACAATTCATCTTTTCTATAGCAAAAACTCTCTCCGCTACAGGACTTTTGGTAAACAAAAGGATTCATAAGCCCCCTTTACTATAATCTATAATTATAATATTATTAATCTATACTTTTAAATAATCCGAAAATACATTCTAAAATAAATTTTCTATAATGTAACTTAAACGTTTATAAAATATTTTACTAAATTGATATTTTTGGTATTTTTTTAAGATACCGATAGAGTAAAAAAATAAATACTTATGATATTAAATTAAAATTCCACTTTGTATTTCAAGATATAAGATATTTATTTACGGTTAAGGTTTGCTCTTGTATCATTTTCTCATGTAACGTTTACTTATGATAATCATAAATTGACATTATAGTTTAAATATATAATACAGACTTTATAAAAGGAGGTTTTATGCATATAGAGATTTCGAGAAGAAAATTTCTTCAAGGAACCGTTGCACTTACTATAATAGGTAGCACCGCTACTACGACTAGTCTTTTTTCAAAAGACAAACAGGGTGAAATCAAGATGACTACAAAGACGGGAGACAAAGCAGACCGTCTTGTCCCTACCCTTTGCGAAATGTGCGTAAACAAATGTGCGGCTATAGCAAGAGTAGAAAACGGAGTAGTTACCAAACTAGACCCAAACCCTTATTTCCCAAAATCAAGAAATATGCTTTGTGCTAGAGGTAATGCAGGGATACAAGCGTTGTATGACCCTGATAGATTAAAATACCCTTTGATACGTGTAGGTGAAAAAGGTGAAGGTAAGTTCAAAAGAGTTACTTGGGATGAAGCCTATGAATATATCAAAGAAAAAACAATAAAAATACTAGACGAAGAAGAAGATAATCGCTCATCGTTTTTGTTCTGTGCCGGTGAAGGGATGGCAGAACACACTTTCAAAACTTTTTATCAAGCATTCGGCTCATCAAACTGGCTAAATCACTCCTCTATCTGTCTTCAAACGGTAGCATCCGCTTACGGTTTGACCATAGGGGCTTATCCACAAGCTGATCTAGAAAATGCTACTTATATCATACTAGCAGGGGCAAACAGAGCCGAGGCTATAGTGACACCTGATACTATGGATTTGTTTAAAAACGTAAAATCAAAAAACAATGCCGCAAAACTTATATGTGTAGATCCTAGATTTACAAATACCGCTGCAAAATCGGATAAATGGTTGGCAATAAAACCGGGTACAGATTTGGCTTTTGTGTTGGCTCTTACTTATGTAGTTATATCAGAAGAGTTATACGACAAAGATTATGTGGCAAATAATTTCAACGGATTTGAAGAATATAAAGAACATATTATATCAAACAACTACACTCCGCAATGGGCAGAACAAATCACCGGCATAGATGCAAATACAATCTACACTATCGCTAGAGAGTTTATGGCTCATGCTCCAAAAGCTATATATTATCCGGGAAGAAGAAGTACTTTTGCTAAAAACGACTTCCAACTTAGACGTGCTATGGCTATATTTCAAGCTTTGGGCGGAGGTATAGACTGTGAGGGTGGATTGGTTTTCGGTAAAAGCTTGAAAATCAAAGGTCACGAAGAACTATCACCTATGTATGATAATGCCGAAGATAGAGCGGTAGTGAAAAAAAGCAAATACGTAAGCGGTGAAGCCGGATATTCAGACTGTGCTATAGTAAGCGGCGGCGGTTCTTGGATAAGCTGGAGAAACAATTTCTTAGAGGGTACACAACCTTATCCGGTAAGAGGTATGTTTTGTTACAAACACAATCCCGTCATAAATATGCCAAATACTGCAAAAACTATAGAAATGCTCAAAAAAATGGAATTTTTGGTATGTATAGATACTATGCCTAGCGATACGGTAATGTACGCCGATGTGGTATTGCCTGAGTGTACTTACTTAGAGAGAACAGACCCTATCAAAACATTCGGTGGAACCGAGCCTTCTATAGCGGTAAGACATAAGGTAATAGACCCTATGTTTGAGACAAAACCGATTATGGAGATTTTAAACGGTCTAACACACAAAATCTCAAAACCTATGTTTGAGATTACAAAAAAATACGATATGGAAGTTCAATCAATGCTTGAAGAATCAAGCGAAGAAGAGTTATATGAAGAGTTTGATTTGACTATGCCGTTTGGTCATTCTCAAGAAGAGATAAACGAACACGCCGTAAGCGACTACCCTGATGCTATGGAAAAACTTGAAAAATACGGTGTTTATTACCCTGAAATGGATAGATACTTCAAACAACTATCCGCAAACGAATATGAATACTACCCTAAAAATAAAAGGGCGTATAAAATAAACGAAGGAAGACCTACTACACCTTCAAACAAAGTAGAGTGTAAAATAGATACTTTGGCAAAAAACGGAGTAGATGCTATG
Organism: Epsilonproteobacteria bacterium UBA6211; assembly: GCA_002421845.1. Taxonomy (GTDB): domain Bacteria; phylum Campylobacterota; class Campylobacteria; order Campylobacterales; family Arcobacteraceae; genus UBA6211. Next base: position 9,555 of record DISL01000045.1, read on the forward strand.
CCTACATGGAAAGATGAATACTATCGTGATGCGACGGAAGGTAAATACAAACTATTTACGGGAAGACATGCCCAATATACTCAAAGCGGGAGTACCAACAACGCTATGTTAAACGACCTATTGAGAGAAAATTTCCTATGGATAAATAAAAGAGTAGCCAAAGAAAAAGGGATAGAGTTCGGTGATTTGGTAGAGATAAGTTCAAAAACCGGTAGTACCAAAATCAAAGCATACCCTACTGAAAAGATTGCAAAAGACCAAGTGTTTTTTATACATGGATTTGGGCAAGAGAGTTCGGCTCTTACTTGGGCTTATAAAAACGGCGGAAACGACAATGCCGTTATAGAAGATATTATGGAACCTGTTTACGGTGCTGCTGCTATGCACGAAACAGAAGTAGAAATAAAAAAGGTGTAAAAAATGGCTAGATACGCAATGGCTTTAGATTATAAAAAGTGTATTAACTGCAAGGCATGTGAAACTGCCTGTAAAGAGGAAAACGGAGTACTATTGGGTGCCGATAAACATAGAATTTGGGTAGGAGTAAAAGAGATAGAGGGTGAATTTCCCCTTTTGAGTATAGCTTCACAAGTATTTTACCCTAGTCAATGCCAACACTGCGATGATGCACCGTGTCAAGAGGTTTGCCCTACAAATGCTACATATTACGGAGAAAACGGAGAGATTAAAGTCGATCCCGATAAGTGTATATTGTGTAGTTATTGTATGAATGCTTGTCCTTACGATGCAAGATACGTGGATGATAGAACAATGACGGTAGATAAATGTACTTTTTGTACGGATACAAGAATAGCACGTGGAGAGACTACTACGGCGTGTCAAAACACTTGTCCTACGAAAGTAAGAATTTTCGGTGATTTGGATGATCCAAACAGTGAGATAAGTCAAGTGTTAAGGGAGCGTGAATATTTTACGTTGAAACCTCATCTAGGTACAAACCCAAAACTATTTTATCTGGTATAAGGAACTAAAATGAGTATAAAAGAATTTATCATGACAATACCCGTAAATAAAATATCTCTAAAGAGTATTTTATCATTTGAAAAAAGTGGAACCAATCTCTTACTAGCAGGGATTATCGTGACATTTTTGGCTATGTTTGCCATAGGTGTGATTACTTATCTAATCCACGGACATCACGCATACAATGTGACAAGAGAACACCCGTGGGGACTTTTGATAGCTGTTTATATATTTTTCGTGGTTAGTTCCACGGGACTTTGTATAGTAGGCTCACTCGGTGATGTTTTTGGGTTTAAAGACTATATGGAAATCTCAAAAAGAGCAATTTTCGGCTCAATAGTGACTATACTTGCAGGATTTGCCGTCATAGCATTTGAGATAGGTCATCCAGTGACGATGCTGATATACAACGTACTCACACCTGGGCTTACAAGTGCTATTTGGTGGATGGGGACACTTTACGGCTTATATCTTACTTTTATGATTATCGAGTTTGTGTTTTTACTAAAACATGATATGAAAATGGCAAGGATATTCGGTCTTACGGGTCTTTTGGTGGGTCTTGCGGCTCACTCAAATCTTGGTGGGGTGTTTGGATTTTTAAATGCAAGAACAATATCAAACGGGGTATTTTATCCTACATATTTCATATTGACCGCTTTTATTACGGGGATATTTCTAGCATTTATTATGTACGGGTTTAGATACAAACTGAACTTTACCCCTAGCGGTGAGAAGTTGCTTACCAATCTAGCAAAAATACAAGGGTTGCTTATATCTATCTTGATATTTTTCGTAACATGGAAAATGTTAACGGATATTTACGGAGGTATGCCAAATCGCTCCGAAGTTGCTATTCATATACTTCAAAGCTGGACTTTTTGGGCTGAGGTGATACTTGCTATGGTAATACCTTTGTATATCATCTTAAAAAGCGGAGGTGCAAACGTAAAAGGGATGTTTTGGGCTTCGTTGAGCGGTATGGTGGGAGTGTTTTTTATGAGATACAATCTTGTACACGATACTCAACTAAAACCGCTTCAAACATTGAAAACGTCAGAGTATCAGCTTGTCCCTACTTGGGTAGAGTATTTTCCTTCAAGTACGGAGATTATGATTTCTCTCGGTGGTCTTGGACTTTGTCTGCTATTGTACTACATAGGTACAAAAGCTTTCAATCTTGATGATGAGCATACCGTAAGGGAGACACACTAATGAAAGCTTTATTATTGGCTCTTTTTATTTGTGAAGCGGTTGTTGCAAACGTGACGGTAAAAGACTCAATAATACAAGAAGCAACTGCTGTGTATCACAAATTTCATGAAATGTTATCCCAAAAGGTGAAAAGTCAAATTTCACAAGGGGGATTATATAAAGGTGCTGAGTTTTGTGCAAACGAATCTTTTGAGAATATAAAAGAGTTTAACAAAACTTTAGCCGACAATGTATCTCTAAAAAGGGTAAGTCTAAAAAATAGGAACCCTAATTCATATCCGCAAGATGATGAAAGAAAAATATTGGAAGCCTTTGACTTGATTGAAAAGTCAAATGCTTATCTTCCAAGTGAGATAGTACAAATGAATGAAGAAGGAGATTATAAAATATATTTTCCTTCCACAATGTCGAGTAAAAGTTGTAAATCCTGCCATGGGGCAAAGAAAGGAGTAAATGAAGAGGTGTATGAGTTATTCAAAAGTAAATATCCAAACGATAAAGCTTTTGATTTCGTTAGTGGTCAAGTAAGAGGTGCCGTGATAATAACGGTAAAACAAAAATAAATCTTAACACAAAGGAATCATTATGAAAATTTTAAATTTAACAACGGCATTTTTAGTAGCAGGAGCTTTAACTTCATCTGCACTAGCAGTAGAGTCAAACCAAGAGGTGATTTACAATCAAAAATGTTCTTCATGTCACGGACTAACGGCTGAAGGCAATCCGGTAAAAAAAGGTCCTGCACTAAACCATAAAAGCATAGGTGATTTACAAATAACAATACTAGACCTACAAGGTGAACTCTCAATAAACGGCAATAGTTCAGGAGACCATTATCAAATGGAACACAATATTCAAACTTTTGCTAAAGAGGGATATGTTATCAAACCTCTTGAAATGTCTAAATTTTTATACTATTCATTCAATCCTGAAGCTTCAAGACACTAAAAACAACTGCTGAACGCTATGAAGCCATAGCGTTCCTTTTGTTTAAAACTACTTATATCCAACAAAAGCTATACCCCTATAATTAACCTATTTTATACTATAATTACACCTAAATTTACATAATGGATGGAAAATGGTTTTATCTCTTTTGGCAATAGTTGCCGGATTTGTTCTTTTGGTTTGGAGTGCCGATAAGTTCGTGGATGGTGCTTCATCTACCGCAAAACATCTAGGTATGCCGTCACTTCTTATAGGTATGGTTATAGTCGGATTTGGTACAAGTGCCCCAGAGATGGTAGTATCTGCAATGGCAGCGATGGACGGTAACCCTGGACTTGCTCTTGGGAATGCAATAGGCTCAAATATAGTAAATACTGCTCTTATACTCGGTGTAACTGCTGTTATAGCACCTATTGCGGTTAATTCTAAGATTATCAAGAAAGAGATACCGATACTTATCTTGATAGTTATAATATCAGGTATATTGATGCTAGATGACAGTCTAACAAGAACTGAAGGGTTTTTACTACTTGGAGCGTTTTTTTCTTTGATTGGTTGGTCTATTTACTCTGCACTAAAGGGCAAAGGCGATGCACTTGAAAGTGAAATGGAAGAGGAGCTACAAAGTCATATTATGCCTATAAAACAAGGTGTTTTTTGGCTTGTTGCAGGTTTGGTGGTATTGATAGTAAGTTCTAGGATTCTTGTATGGGGTTCTGTGAATGTTGCTCAACTATTAGGAATCAGTGATTTGATTATCGGTCTTACTATAGTGGCTCTTGGTACTTCACTACCGGAACTAGCAGCATCTGTAATAGCAGCAAGAAAAGGTGAGCATGACATCGCTATAGGAAATGTCGTAGGCTCAAATATGTTTAATATCCTAGCCGTTATCGGTATTGCTGCTACAATAGCTCCTATGAGTGGCTTAGACCCTCTTGTATTATTCAGGGATTGGACTACAATGTTTGTACTTACAGTTGGGCTATTTATAATGGCTTATGGCTTTAAGGGAAGACAAGGGCAAATCA
>DISL01000018.1 GCA_002421845.1 Epsilonproteobacteria bacterium UBA6211
TTGGAGTATTAATGCCTACTTTAGATACTACTTATAAACAAATTGAAAAGGCAATAAAATATATTGATGAAAACTTCAAGGAACATCCAAGTGTTGAGGAAGTTGCCAAAAATATAGGTATGAGTAAATTTCATTTTATAAGAGTTTTCAAAGAGTATGTGGGTGTTACTCCAAAACAATTTTTACATTGCGTAACGCTAAATTATGCAAAAGAACATATAAAAGAGTCCAAATCCATACTAGATAGTAGTTTGGATATTGGACTATCTAGTACAAGCAGACTTCATGAACTTTTTGTAAACTTGATTGGAGTTACTCCCAAAGAATGGAAAGAAAAAGGGAAAGATGTACAAATCACTTATGGTTTTGGACAAACTCCTTTTGGTGAAGCTTTGATTGGATTTACAGATAAAGGAATCTGCTACTTAGGTTTTATTGATGAAAATAAAACTGAAATTTTTAATCGTTTCAATGAACTTTGGGAAAATGCAAATTTAGTTCACGATGAAACTGCTGCAAATGAATACTTAGAAAATATCTTCATAAAAAATAAAAAATATAACCTTTTTGTAAAAGGAACAAATCTTCAAATAAACGTTTGGAAAGCCTTATTAAATCTACCAAATGGAATAGTTGCAACATATCAAGATATTGCTAATTATCTAGATAAACCAAAGGCTGTAAGAGCAATTGCAAGTGCTATTGGAAGAAATCATATTGGATATTTGATTCCTTGCCATAGAGTTATCGCTAAAAGTGGAGCTATGAGTGGATATAGATGGGGAATTGAACGAAAAAAAATCCTAATCGCTTACGAATCTGTAAAAGAAAATAGTTAAAAAATTGTCTTATTTTTTAATTTAAACTATTTTTCCTAATTTGAGTTATTGTTTTACCCTATTTCATAATTATCTGTTGAAATTTCTCTTCAATTAAATATTTCTGAAAAAAATTCAGTAATTCCTTTTCATAATTCTTCTTTTTGTTATTTTGTTACTTACCATCTTCATACATCATTTTTATATTTATTCACTGGTAGTGATAATTAGTTAAATATAAAATAATAAAATTTAATATAAAATAATCTATATTTAAATTATTTTTGTGTACCATAAGCCCATTTCTATGAAAAGGGATAGAAGAATGGGAAATGAATATAATGTAATAGAAGAAGGCGTAATAACTTGTGCTTGTGGAGGAAATGTAACTCTAATTTCAACTGCATCAAACTTAAAAATAGCAGGTAAAAAACCTTTATACCTAAAAGATATGCTAGGAGCATCTGTTTCTTGTCCAAGAAGTAAAAATCCTTGTACAAAAGTAGTGAGTATCTCAACAGCAGGAACAGAAGTAAATGTATCGGCATCGGATTTAACATATCTTCTAAGAACAGATGGATTTAAAACAGATAAAGGAAGAGCTGTAATTTTGAAAGATCCTGGACAAGAAACTTCAAAAATATTATCTATTCCAACTGAAGAAAATTTAGATGTTACTGAAGTGCAAAAAGTTTTAAAAGAAGAGAAAAATAGGATTGAAGAAGAAATAGAAACAAAATATAAACTTTATCTTTTAAGAAAATCTGAAAAAATATATAAACCAATACGTCCTTCAAGAGCTTTCAGAAAAACAAATGAGACATATGAAATAAATAAAAAAGAAACAAAATTTAATAATATTTATTCTCATACTTTAGCTTTTGTATATTTAGTAAAAAATAATGAATATCTAGAGTACAAAATTTGTAGTAATGGAGGAATAAATGCTGAAAGAGTAAAAGATATATATTATCATGATACAAAAAATGAAGTTTTAAGAAGATTTATTCCTTTAGAAGAGGATACAAGCTATCAAGTTTATTATAGTAACTTCCAATTAAAAAGTTTAACGGATATACAAAAACTTCCAGAGCTTAAAATAAATCCAAAAACATTAGATAAAAAAAGTGGAATCTATATAAAAGATATAGATAGTATAGATAAAAATGAAATTGAACAAAAACTTATAGATGCACAAAACCCCCAAAATGGAGAAAAAAATTCAAATATCATAGTAGGTTTTTTAGAAGATATTATAGGAGAGATAGAAGATTTATATGAAAAATATTATACAAACTATAAACTTGCTTTCACCCATAATAAAGCAATCTTTGATGATATAAAGAAAAAGAACACATATGGTTATACTGTGGCTAATTTGGTGGATTTATTTCATATAGATGAAAAACAACAATCAGATGCAGCCAAACTTTCCAATATGTATGCAAGATTAATTTTACTACTTTATACAGATAAAACTTTTATGGATATATTGTTTAGTAAGCCAAACTTAGCTGAATTTTTAGATAAAGAAACTATGAAAATAGCCAAAGCATATATGCAAGAAACTGCATATTTGAATAAAACAATTTTTAATAAAACATTATCTGCAAATGCAGTAAAGCAAGACTTTGTGATGGATAAACTTATGATTGCTAATAGTGGCGTTACTTTTAATGGTACTATGCCTGATTATAATTATAGATATGCCTATTATAATAAATATGCCCAAAAGTTTCAAAAACCAAAAATGAGTCAACAAGGTTTTAAAACTTTAGAGTTTTATGGATCAGACTCAGAATTTACTACTATTCAAGAAGATGCGAGATTGGTTGCTGGGTATGTGATGTTTGCAATATTCTTTAGTAACAAATATGAAAAACAACTTGAAACGTCAGATAACTATGATGCGCTTTATAGCTTACGAGAAGAGTTTTATATCCATCTAAAGTTGATGCAACCTTTACCAAATATAGGAAGCGATAATATAAGAGATATAAAAAATATTGTGGAAGAACAAAAACAAAGCTATAACGCAATTTTAACCAAAGAAGATAAATTTTTAGAAGAATTTGAAAATCTTAATAATATTCATAAAATAAAATCCTATGAATCTAATGGTGGCAAAGTAAATCTTTCTTCAAAGTTTATTTATACCCCAACAACTTCATTGTATAAAGATAGTGGTGTAGCTACACCAAAAAGTATCTTGCCAACGATTATTAGTAAACTCAAAGATGATAAACTAGCTTCCCTTTTGAAAATCTATCAAAACATAGAGTATCCTGATGATTTATTATACACTGTAAGCAATATGAATATCATGCATTTATTAAGTGCTCCAAGAATTTTTATTGAACAAGAAGGAAATAATATAAGCCCTTTTAATAGTGAATTAGCTCATATATATGACTTTATGATCCATATAACCAATAAAAGAAAAAAATTAAGTGATGATAAAAAAGATATTATCTTCACTCAATATGGTATATCAACTGCATACCTAGAGATGCAATTACAACATCTTATGAATGCCTATTTGCAAGGTGGAGCTTTGCAAAGTAAAGCTCAAAGCTTTATAGATAGATATAAAAGGGAAGTCCCCGCAAAATATAAAATCCAATTAGATAATATCAATGATATGCTCTTTGACCCAACTTTTAAAAGTAAAGATATGATGGAAGAGTTTATGGGAGTGATTGCTTTGGCTAATGGTATTAGTGGCAATATCATTGATATATTGGATGAAATGAAGAAAGGAAATGAAGAAGTTTTTACTAGACTTAAAAAAATTCCACATATTGATTTGGACAAGCTAGACCAAACAATCAAAAACCTCACTACAGCCAAAGTACAAATGCAAAGTGCTAGTGTACTAATGTCTATGGTAGGATTGGGGTATTTTATTTATAGAAAAGACAAAAACTTTGGTAATAGTATGGGTGCAGTAGGAGATATAGTAAATATTGTCAAAATTTCAGTAGATACTCTTATAGCTCAATTTAAAAACAAACAAGGTAATGCAGTAGAATCCATTATGCAAAAGATTCTCCAACATCAAAAGTTTCAATCTATAGTAAAAAGTAGCTCAAAAATGATTAATGCTGTAGGTATTCCATTGGTAATAGTTATGGGTACTTATGATACATTATCTTACTTCAGTGATGAGGATTATGATGCGAGTGTTATATCTGCCATGAAAACTATGCTAAGTGTTTCATTGTTATTAAGTGCAACTATTATTGGTTTTATATTACTTATTATCTTAGAATTACTTTGGTATTTCTTTGGGCATATAGTTATTGATAGTGATATTGAAAAGTATTTGTATAAATCATTATTTTATAAAACTATGTCAAATGACTGGTATAAATATACCTCTCCAGCAGCTTTTTTGGTACATTCGGTAAGAGATCAGTATAGTAATCATAAAGATTATAAAGCATACTATCTTTTAGAAGCAACCAATTACAATGCTAAATTAAAAGCTATAGAATCACAAGGCTTTAAATCTCAAAAAGCTCTTGTAAATTTCATAGGTCAAAACTATAAAACCAATGAGATATTTTTCGATACCGCTTTAGAAAATGAGATAAGTTTCTTTAAAACTGCTATTTATGGAATAGACTTACAAAAAGTAGATTATAGAATAAGCAATAGAAGAACAGTTATTGCAGGGATTGAAAGAGGCTTTAATGTAGAACATGCAGTAGGGATTCCAAAATCACTTGTTGATGATAAAGAGTTTAAATTATACTTTGCACCTTATGAGAAAGGATCGTATTTGGAATTTTCTCGTAATCATCTAATTGAAGGTAGTGAATATGATGTTTTCAACCTTTTCCCTAATGAAGCCTCTTATTATCAAGATAAACAATTTGGACAATCTGCCCATAGTGCAAATTTTAAAGTGTATGTGATAGTTTTAAGCTCATTAGTCAATGCTAAATATGAAATAGAACTAGATAGAGGAGTAAGTGAAAACTATATTATGAAAATAAGCAATATAGAGCAAATTAGCTTTACCCCTGAAGATAAACAATTTATAGAAGGAAAAATGAAATGATACAAACATTAACTAAGATACTATTATTTATATTTATTATTAGTTTTAGCGCTTGTGAGGATAAAGGCTCACAAAAAACCCAAACGCAAGAAGTACAATATAAAGCTACGTTACCTATGCCGGAATGGGACGATATTGCAGATAAAAATATTGATAAATATTGGCGAAGCCGTAATGCAGCCAAACATGACCCAATCCCAGCAACCCAAATAGGTTATGCTTATGCAAATAAACTACAAGATTATGAAAAAGCTTTAGAGTGGTTTGAATACTCAAACTCTATGAAACCAACAGCAGATAATTCTGCTTATGCATGTTATGTACTTCAAGAAATGAAAC
>DISL01000117.1 GCA_002421845.1 Epsilonproteobacteria bacterium UBA6211
GGTAGGAGAAGAAACTGAATAGTCCTTTTTGAAATGATGATAAAGTTGAAGTGATTAAGTAACTAATATACATTGATAAGGCTATAAAAATTATTACAGCAATGATACTAATTATAAGTATAACATTACTCAGAGTACCAAATGCATCATCTCTTAATTTACTAGCACTTGCATTTATTTTGTCAAGTTCTTTTTCAAGTGCCAAACCTGTTTTGACCATATTCGCAATAATTGGCTTTATTTCGGATGATTCTTCTAAAATACCGTTTGAAAAATCTTTGATTCTTAAAGTAGAAAATTTATCAAAATCACTTATATAGTCTTTTGATAAAGATACTATCGAATCTATCAGTTGTTTATTCTCTTCTAAGCTTAATTTTTCTTTCATAGCCAAAGATTCACTAGATAATTTAGCAAAATCATCTCTTACTTTTTGAGCAGTGTCATTATTCGGATTTCTAAGAAATTGATATACCGATATTCTACCTTTTAGTAGTTGTTGGACAAACTTATCGGTTTGTGTAGCTATATCGTTTCTTGATTGAGCCAAGTTGTTGTAATTATTATATACAACGCCTAAAATTATAAATAACCCTATAAATAAAGCTGGAAAAAGCATCAGTTTTATTTTAATAGACAAGTTTTTAATCATCTTTATATTCCCCCTATATGATTATTGTGAGGAATTATAAAATAAAATTATAGCATTATCAAAGCATTTTTATGAAAATATAATGAATCTGTATATTTATTATTATCATTGTATGAGATAAACAGAGTTATACAAATAATTTTAACAACTCTCAAGTTCAGGTGAAGATATAGGGGGGNNAAATAATACCCTTGAGAAAAATCAACACCCATAGATTTAGTTATTTTAAATATTTCTTCGTTTTCTACGTATTCAGCAATAGTTTTTAGATTTAGTTTTTTTGCAAAGTCAACTATAGTTTGAGTTACTTTATAGCTATTGTCGTCTATTGCAATATTTTTAATCAACGAAGCATCTATTTTGAGATAATCTACATTCATTTTTATAATATGTTCAAAGTTTGAGTAACCGCTTCCAAAGTCATCAATAGCTATCTTACAACCAAGAGCTTTCACTTCATTTATAAACTGACCCAAAATATCATAGTTTTTTATACTTTGGTCTTCTAGTATTTCAAAAACTACACGTTTAGCTATATCATGGGCATTGTATTTTTTAATCATACTTTTTACAAAATCCAAAAACCACTCTTGCTCTATATCGTCATAAGATATATTTATAGAAAAATCAAATGATAAATATTCAAAAGCTTTAAATGCTTTTTCGACTATAATTTTCGTCATTTTTGTGTATTGATTTGTTTTTTTTGCTACTTCTAGGAAAAAATAAGGTGAAATGATTTTATTTTCATCAATCATTCTTACTAAACATTCATATTTGACTACCTTCAATGTTTTATTATCAACAAGTGGTTGAAAATATACTACTATTTTATCTTCTGCAATAGCAGTTTTGAGTTTTTTTGTCCACGTCATATTATTTTCGTATTCTTGGAGATTGTCAAGCTCATCATAAAATACTATGTAGTTTTTGTGATTCTTTTTAGCAGCTTGAAGGGCTAAATCTGCAGTTATAAGTTTATTGTTTTTTGATGAAAAAGAGAGTCCTGCTATAGCTCTTGTATCTATTTCGTATTGGTCGTAGTTGAAAACTTTGTCATCAATTTTATTTATAATATCTTCAACCAATTTTGTAAAGTCTTTTTGATTTAAAGTTGCATTTGCAATACAATAAGTATCAGCGTGGAATTTATATAAGCTTTGACCTGTCCCAATTAAAGAGCTTATAAATTCTGCTACGCTTTTTAATATAAAATCACCTATTTGATTTCCATAAAAATCGTTTATCTCTTTAAAGTCCTTTAAGTCCAATATGGCTAAAGACGTGATATTTGATGTTTTGCTTCTTAAATCAAGAATTAGTTTTGCACGATTTGGAAGTTCTGTTAAAGAGTCCATATGTAAAAAAGAGTTCATGATATGTTCTAATTCAATCTCTTTAGATATATCCTTTAGGACATAGTACATTTCTGTTTTTGATTGGTCTGTAGGTATTATTTTAAATGTATGTTCTTTATTAAGTTTATCTTTGAAAATAGTTGTTTCTTTACTAAAGTCCACATGATTTAAATTAATGGTATCAAAATTATTTCTGAATACTATATTGTTTGATATTATATNNTTGTAATAAAAATTGAACAATTTATCGAATCTATCATACTTCTTAATAATATATTTTCATCTTCTATATAACTCAATTTATTCTCCAATAATAATTTTCCAACATAATAAAATAATTTCATTATTCTATCATCTAAATCCTTAAATTCTTTGATTTCAAAGGGATTATTTGATAGACTAACGTATTAATTCACAATTTTAGAAAAAAAGGTTTATTTATGATAATTATACCGGCTAGAATGGATAGTTCTAGGTTTGCAAATAAAGTATTAGTAGATGTGTTAGGGTTACCTATGGTTATTAGGACTGCCTTGCAAGTAAAAGATCTTGATGATGTTGCAATAGCTACGGATTCATATCAGGTAGTAGAAACTGCACAAAAATACGGTATCAAGGCTATTATGACATCAAACGAGCATAAAAGCGGAACAGATAGAGTGAATGAATGTGCAAATATTTTAGGTCTTAAAGATGATGATATAATAGTCAATGTTCAAGCAGATGAGCCTTTTATAGAAAAAGAAGTGGTATCAAAAGTGATAGATAGAATAAAACAAGGAATATCGGATAAAGAAGATTTTACAATGGTTAGTTGTCATAAAAAAATATCTTCTGAACTTGCGGATGACCCAAATCACGTAAAAATCGTACTTGATACAAACTCAAATGCAATATATTTTTCAAGAAGTAAAGTTCCTTACCATAGAGACCATTACGCAGATGCAATGTACAACGGTCATTTAGGGATTTATGGATTTAGTAAAAAAAGTTTAAATATGTTTTGTCAACTAAAACCTGCACCTCTTGAGAATATAGAAAAACTTGAACAATTACGTGCAATATCGGCAGGTTATAAAATATCTATGGTAGAAGTTGTTTCTAAATCCTTTGGTATAGATACCAAAGAAGATTTAGAAAATGCAATTAAGATTTTTGGTTAGTTTGTGATTGAGAATACAACTCAAGTATTCTCATCACTATAGCTGAAATATACGGTACGCTTTGTATCAAAAGAGTAGCTGCAAATACATAAATCTCCGTAATTCCGCTTTTCATATTTGCTATTAACAATCCTATGAAAGACAATACAAGTAGTATCGCTAAAATCGTCTCATAAAAAATAGGATTCGTAGATGTCTTTTTAGACTTACCGCCTTTTTGAGTTCTTTTAAACGGTANNATCCATCATAAACTGCTTTGAAAATAATCAACTGTAAACTCATAGAAGCTATAGAGCTTAAAAGAGTGTTTTTCAATGTTGCTTTTACTTTCATTCTATAAAGAATAAACGTATGTAATATATTTACTATAAATGCCGTAATAATAGGAATAGTCAAAGGAATTGTAGGTATCGTAACACCGACAAATATAATAACCGGAACCCAAATAATATTCATAATAGCCATCAATGGACCCATAGCATCGCTTAGCCAGAAAAACCATCCCGTGATAAATTTATGTTTTTGTCTCGGAGTTAGGGATTTTGAAGACGGCTTGAACTCTCTCCAGTGTTTTTTGAGTATTTGGATAGCTCCGTAAGCCCATCTATGTCTTTGTGTTTTGAACGCTTCTATGGTATCAGGTAAAAGCCCGTGACCGTATCTCCTATTCGTATAATGAGCTATATACCCTGCTTCAAATAGTCTAAGACCAAGTTCACTATCTTCTACTATAGTATCTGTTCCCCATCCACCGACTTCAAGCATAGCTTTTAGTCTTACAAGCACCATTGTACCGTGAACAACAATAGCATTTTCTTCATTTCTATCAATCATACCTATATCAAAGAAACCTGCATATTCGGCGTTCATTGCAGCTTTGACTACAGATTCTTCACCGTCTCTATGGTCTTGAGGTGCTTGTACGATAGCAACTTTAGGGTCGTCAAATAGCGGTACTAGGTCTATTAACCAAGGTGATTGTACTTTGTAGTCTGCATCTATTACCGCTATTATTTCGGCTTTTGGACTTGTATATTTTAGTGCCTCATTTAATGCACCTGCTTTGAATCCCGTACAGGTTATGTTTAAAAAGACAAATTTTTCACCTAGTTCGGCACATAGTTTTTCTATAGGTTTCCAATAATATTCTTCAGGTGTGTTATTTATTACCACAAGAACTTCAAAATTAGGATATTTTAAATCTGCCAAAGAACGTAAAGTCTCCTCTAAAACATGCGGTTGTTCTTTGTATGCAGGAACATGTATAGATACAAAAGGTGCATTATCAGATTTAAGATTTATAGGTATTAGCCTTCTTGGCGGTACTCCGATAGAACTTCTAAATAGTTCATTAGCTTTTGCTAAGGTGATAATAACAAGAGGTATCATCAAAAATGTACCCATACACCACATTACCCACATACCAAAATTCATGTAGTTGATGAAAGGATATGTAGCAGCCATAACTATACCAAATGCCATACCTTGTGCAGCAATTCCATAAGCTAAAGCATGGTTTATATTAACTCTTTGGTTTTTAAGTCCATAAAAAGTAAGTAAAGCACCTACTAAAATAGCAGCTATCATTTGATATAACCAGTTTCTATTTAGTTCAACTTCACCACTCAAATGAAACTTAAGCTCTCTTTTTGAATTAAAAATACCCCAGTATTGACCTACATTGCCCTCTTCATAACCCTTCCAAGGTTGGTCAAACGCTTCGACTATATTATATGTCCAGTTGTTTTCTTTTGCCATATTCAAAAATGTTCTGATTACTATCGCTTGATTTTTTATGCTAGGAACAGCGTCATGATTATTGTATCCATGACTTGGCCATCCTGTCTCACCGATTGTTATCTCTTTTTTCGGATAAGCCTCTTGTATCATATTGTATTTTTCTAACAAAAAGGTATTATATTGCTCAACAGGCACTTTTTCCCAATATGGAAGGATATGAACTGTTATATAATCTATACTATCGAGTAGTTCAGGATAATCTATCCATATATTCCAAACTTCAGCCGTTGTTACCGGTTTTTTTGTTACATCGTCTATAAGTTTTATATATGCTTTCAACTCTTCAACATTTAAATCTTCCCTTAAAAGGGTTTCATTGCCCACTATTACGGCATTTATAAGATGAGGATACGTTTGTAAAATATGGATGGCTTTTTGAATTTCTTCAGCATTGGCATCATAGTCACCACTCATCCAAAGACCTAAGTCTAGTTTTAAATCTTTTACCCTATCTAATGCTTCTATTACATACATTGTATCTTGGGCTGAGTATGTTCTTATTTTTTTAGTGTATTGTGAAAGCAGTTTTAAATCTGCTTCAACTTCTTCTACAGACAACGGGTCCTTGTTATACCCTTTAAAAGGTGAGTAAGACAATGATTGAAATGTCTCTTCAGTATTTTCTTGTGCTAGTAATACCTTGTGGTCTTGCGTAATCCAAAAAAAGATTTGGAATAATCCTGCTAAAATGAGAGCAAATACTATGTATCTCAACTATGTTTCCTTATGATTTTATGAAGTGATTTTAAATCGGAATATTAGCATATTTTTTTCAGATTTGCGTAAAAAAAATACTAAATCGGCAAAGAAATTTTTATAGTGGCACCGCGTGAGTGATTTTTTGCTTCAATAGTGCCGTTTAGATGGGATTCTATAACTATTTTACAGCTATATAAACCAAGCCCCACGCCATGTTTTTCATCTTTAGTAGAAAAATAAGGTTCAAAAATTTTTTCCATAATAGATTCTTTGATTCCTCCGCCGTTATCACTGATTTCAAAAATAAGATTACCGTTTAAAACATATTCTTTAAGTTTAATTACACCGTTTTTAATATTATTGCGTAAAATAGCCTCTTTTGAATTTGTAAGTATATTGACCAAAATTGTAGCTAATTCATTTTTATATGTATTGATTTGTATATCATTTTCAATATCTTTGATAAAATCTATATCGCTAATATCAGGTGAATTTGAAAAGATTGTTACGGCTTTGTTTATTATCTCTTTTGGAGATGTAAGAACCTTAGAGTCTTTTAGTTTTACAAAACTTTGAAATTCTTCTATAGTTTGGGATAGCTCATCTGCTTTTTGTTTTATTTGTAAAAGATTTTCAATCATCTCTTCTTGAGAAATATCATTACCGAAACTCAAATCAAGTTCCATTTTTTGTGCTTTGATTGATATTATATTAAGGGGCTGTCTCCATTCATGAGATATTAGTTGTAGAGTTTCAGCCATAACTGCTAGTTTTGTTTGTTCTGCTAGAATTTTATCTTTTTGTATTATTTCAGATTTTGCAGTTGATACTTCATTTGATAATGTGATATTTTTATCTCTCAAAAGTAACTCTTGAGTAATATCAAACATCAAAGCCGTATATCCTACCGTATCGCCATATTTATTGTGTACAGGTTGGATTTTGGCATCTACCCAAAGTAGAGTTTGATCTTTTTTAATAAAACCTACTTTATGTGAAAAAGAGTTTTCCATAGAAATTGCTTTTTTAATCTCGTCAAATTCAATTAAATTAGTGTTTTTTGCCAAGATTGAATCGTAAGTTTTATTTATAATGTCATCTTTTTTATAACCGGTAATATATAAAAAAGCATCACTTACATTTATATAATTACCTTTTAAATCAAAATGTGCAGATATAACGTATTCATTTAAAATCATATCGTCTGATTTTTGTTTAGTGATGTCTATTGCATTGATAACAAAATATTTTTGATTTAACATTGCAGACAGAGTAACATATAAATATACGTTTTTGCCGTCTTTCCTTTTGCACGTTAATTCCAATGTATTAGAATATTTATCCTTTAATGTGCTTTTTATTAAATCTAAAAAAGGCTCTTTAAATTCATCATACATAAAAATATAAAAATGATTTTTTAATATCTCTTCTTTTGGGTATCCTAGTATCGGTGAGAATGCGTTATTAATATAAATAAACTTACTATTTTCGTCTATAATACCTATCCCATCCCATGAGTTGTTTATGATTTCACGAAGTTCGTTGTTGCTTTGTTGAAGTTTTTCTATCTCTACACTCATATTATTTCCGTAACTTAATAGTTTTTATGCAACATTATAGTACAATAAAGATTATTAAATGAAGGGTTTTATATTATGAAAAGTTTGACGATTATAGATACATTTGGGTTTTTATTTAGAAGTTATTATGCTTTACCGCCTTTGAAAGCAAAAAACGGTTTTCCTACAGGTCTTCTTACCGGTTTTATGAATTTTATTTCAAATATAGGAAAAGACTTTCAGACTGATTATCTCGTATTCGCTCTTGATAGCAAGGGAAATACGTTTAGAAATGAGATATATGAGCAATATAAAGCCCATAGGCAAGAAGTTCCTCAAGATTTATTAAGACAGCTCCCTATAGCCATAGAGTGGATAGAAAAAATGGGTTTTAAAACCGCGGCAAAAGTAGGGTATGAAGCTGATGATATAATAGCATCTATAGCTAAAGGGGCAAGTGAACAAGGGCTTTTAGTGAGAATAGTGAGTCATGATAAGGATTTGTATCAACTTATAGATGACGATAGGGTATTTTTATTTGACCCTATCAAAAAAGATATTATCAATGAGCAAAAATGTATAGAAAAATACGGCATAAGACCTAAATTATTTACAGAATATCAGTCACTATTAGGTGATAGTACCGATAATATCCCAGGTGTAAAAGGGGTAGGGGAGAAAACTGCAAAAGAACTTATTTTACAGTTTGAAACCGTAGATAACATATATGCAAATATAGATGAAGTTCCAAAGCCAAGATGGAAAAATTTGCTTTTGGAAAACAAAGAGATGGCTTATATTAGTCAAAAGCTTGTTACTTTGGCTACTGATGCTTATAAGTTTATTGATTTACATGAATATGAGTTGCCGTCCGAGAATCCAATTCTCAAAATTGCGGATGAATTAAATTTCTATGATTTAACGTCAATTTTAAAAAGAGTACACACAAACGGGCTTGGATTTAAAACACAAGCACCTA